>JBIKWC010000049.1:0-35140 GCA_044356535.1 Myxococcota bacterium | reverse complement strand
CGTCGAGGGGGTCGGTGCCGTCGGTGTTCACCTCGACGCCGTCGGAGACGCCGCCGTCGTCGGTGTCGGTGTCGACCGGGCTCGTGCCCTCGGTGTTCACCTCGACGCCGTCGTTGAGCCCGTCGTTGTCGGAGTCTGCGTCGTTCGGGTTCGACTCGCCGGAGCCGCTGGTGCCCGTTCCGCCGAGCGTGGCGGTGGCGCGGCCGTCGGCGTTCGCGTCCTCCTCGCCGTCCTGGAGGCCGTCGTTGTCGGAGTCTGCGTCGTCCGGGTTGGTGGTGGAGGTGGGCTGGGTGTCGAGCTGGACGGGCCCGTCGGTGCCCGTGAACGGGACCCCGGTGCCGTCCGACACGCCGCCCGGGACCCGCGCGGTGGCGCCGCTCTCGAGGCCGTCCTGCAAGCCGTCATTGTCGGAGTCGGGATCGTTCGGGTCGGTGACGGTCTCGGCGCCGTCGGCCAGCGCGTCGTCGTCGGTGTCGGCGTCGAGGGGGTCGGTGGTGCCCGCGTCTTCCACGCCGTCCTCGAGGCCGTCGTCGTCGGAGTCGGCGTCGAGGGGATCGGTCCCGAGGGTGCCCTCCTCGGCGTTCGTGAGGCCGTCGCCGTCGGGGTCTCCGCTCAGGTCGTCCGCGCCGTCGAGGGGGTCGGTGCCGTCGGTGTTCACCTCGGTGCCGTCGGGCACGCCGCCGTCGTCGGTGTCGGTGTCGACCGGGTTCGTACCCCGCGTGTTCACCTCGGCGCCGTCGTTGAGGCCGTCGTTGTCGGAGTCGGCGTCGTTCGGGTTCGACTCGCCCGAGCCCACGGTGCCCGTCCCGCCGAGCACGAAGTTCGTGCGGCCGTTGGTGTCGGTGTCCTCCTGGCCGTCGGAGAGGCCGTCGTTGTCGGAGTCGGCGTCGTTCGGGTTCGTGGTGGTGGCCGACTGGATGTCGAGCTGCACGGGGCCGTCGGTGCCCGCGTAGGGAACACCCGTGCCGTCGGACACGCCCGCCGGGACCCGGGCGGTGGCGCCGGTCTCGAGGCCGTCCTGCAGGCCGTCGTTGTCGGAGTCGTCGTCGTTCGGGTCGGTCAGGAGCTCGGCGCCGTCGGCGAGCGCGTCGTCGTCGGTGTCGGCGTCGAGGGGGTCGGTGGTGCCTGCGTCCTCCACGCCGTCGTCGAGGCCGTCGTCGTCGGAGTCGGCGTCGAGGGGATCGGTCCCGAGGGTGGCCTCCACGGCGTTCGTGAGGCCGTCGCCGTCCGGATCGGCGGTGGAGTCGTCGGTGCCGAGCAGCGGGTCGGTGCCGTCGGTGTTCACCTCGACGCCGTCGGAGACGCCGCCGTCGTCGGTGTCGGTGTCGACCGGGCTGGTGCCTTCGGTGTCCACCTCGACGCCATCGGACAGGCCGTCGTTGTCGGAGTCGGCGTCGTTCGGGTCCGATTCGCCCGACCCGGTCGTGCCGGTGCCCCCCAGCACGGTGGTCGCTCGCCCGTCGGTGTTCGCGTCCTCTTCGCCGTCGAGCAGACCGTCCCCGTCGGAGTCGTCGTCGTTCGGGTCGGTGGTGGTCGCGGGCTGGGTGTCCGGATCGAAGAACAGGGCGTCGGTGCCGACGTAGGGCACGCCTCCGGGCACGCTGACCCCGGGGGCCACGCCGGTGGTCACGCCGGCCTCGAGGCCGTCCGGCAGCCCGTCGGCGTCGGAGTCGGCGTCGAGGGGGTCGGTGGCGCCGAACCCGGCCAGCGGGCCCGACCCGGCGTCTTCGGTGCCGTCGGACAGGCCGTCGTCGTCGGTGTCGGCGTCGAGGGCGTCGGTGCCGAGCGTGAGGACCTCCTCGCCGTCGTCCAGGCCGTCGGCGTCGCTGTCCGGGTCGCGCGGGTCGGTCCCCTCGACGTTCTCTTCGCGCGCGTCGGTGAGGCCGTCGCCGTCGGTGTCCAGGGCGTTGCTCGGCACGTCGTCGACGAGGCCCGGGTTCACGGTCGGGAGATCGGGACCGGAGCCGTACGTGGAGCCGCCGCTCTCGACGCCGCCGACGCCGTTCGTGACGTCGCCGGAGCAGGTGTTGGAGACGGTACCGAACCGGATGCGTCCGCCGCCGCCACCGCCGCCGGGCCCGTGGGTGACGAAGGTGACGTCGCCGCCGTCGCCGCCCGCGGCCGACCACGTGCCGGTGCCCGAACAGGACAGGTCGGAGGCCTCGACCCAGATCGCGCCGCCCGCCCCGCCGCCGCCTGCCGCGTCGTTCCCGCTGGTGTCGGCAGCCGTGATGCCGTCTGCCCGCACGATGCCGGAGTTGGTCACCGTCGGGGCCCGCAGGAACACGATGCCGCCACCGGCTCCGCCGCTCGTGCCCACGTTGTTGTTCCCGTGACCAGTGCCGCCGCCGCCACCGAACGCGAGGTACTCCTCCACGTCGTACACGAGCCGGGCGCCGCCCAGGCCGCCCTCCGGCAACCGCCCGACGCTTCCCGGCCAGGTGTCGCCGCCGATGCCGCCTGCGCCGATGTGCCCGCCGCCTGCGCCGCCGCCGTTGTGGCAGTTCCCGCCGCCCGCGCCGTTCGCCCGGTTGCCCTTCCCGATGAAGGTCGCGCCGTACTCGTTGCTGTTGAGGCCCTCGCCCTTCTGGCCGCCGGAGCCGGCGACCGGATCGAAGGTGGAGCAGCTGAACGTGTTGTTGCCGTTCACGAACACGCCGCCGCGGAACCCCGCGCCCGTGGCGTCGATCGCGCCGTCGATGTCCACGACGCCAGTCGCCAGGAACGCCACGATGCCGCCGGAGCTGCCGTTCCAGGCCGGAGCGGACACGGTGACGCCGACGGGCACGGTGAAGTTCACGTACTCGGGGACGCGGACCACCTGCGCTCCCGTCGCCGATACGGCCGCGAGCAGCCCGCTGTCGAGGTTGAGCGTGTTGCCGGCCACAGAAACGACGCGCGCGAGCTCCCACCGGCCGGCCGTCCCGGTGAGCGTGATCGGCGCCTGGTCTCCGCTGGCGGCGGCGGGGACGAGGCCCTGGGTCCGGTGGACCATCACGAGGTCGCCGGCCGCGAACGAGCCCCCCGCGCCCACCACCACGCTCGTGGCGCCAGCGGCGGCGGCGGACGTGATCGGAGAAGCGGCGTTGATCGTCCCGCTGACGGCCACCACCGTGCCGTCCGAGCCGTTGCCGGTCCCGTAGGTGTCCGTGCCCGCGAAGGCCGGCGCGTCGAACCCCACCAGGGCTGCCGTGAGGATTCCGCTCGTCATGGTCATGGGTGCTCCCGCTCCGCGTACCGTACATGGCCCCGAGGAGAAGTCCACTTCACCTCGCTGACGCTCCGCTGGCACGCAGGGAGACCCTGGGTCCGTCTCGTGCGAGGATGCGCGCCGGGAGGAGACATGCACGATCCGGGGTTGGCCGCCGAAGCGCTCGAGGGGCTGCCTCCCGACCTCGCCGCCAGCCCGCTCTGGAGCGGGGACCTGGCGCCGGTGCCCGCCCGCCGCCGCGACTGGACCACGTACAACTTCGCCGCGCTGTGGATCAGCATGGCGCACTGCATCCCGACCTACATGATGGCGGGGGGCCTGCTGGCCACGGGCATGAACTGGTGGCAGGCGCTGCTCACCATCGCGCTCGGCAACACGATCGTGCTGGCGCCCATCCTGCTCAACGCGCACCCGGGGACGAAGTACGGCATCCCGTTCCCGGTGTTGGCGCGCGCGAGCTTCGGGACCTCGGGGGCCAACGTGCCCGCCGTGCTGCGGGCCATCGTCGCGTGCGGGTGGTTCGGCATCCAGACCTACATCGGCGGCGAGGCGGTCCGCACGTTCCTGGAGACGGCCTGGCCCGCGTTCGGGACCCTGGCACCCGGGGTGACGTTGCTCGGGTTGTCGGTGCCGTCGGCGCTGACGTTCGCGCTGTTCTGGTGCCTGCAGATCCTGATCATCTACTGGGGCATGAACGCGGTCCGCGTGTTCGAGAACTGGGCGGCGCCGGTGGTGTTGGTGATGGCGGCGGCGCTGCTCGGCTGGGTGGTGTGGGAGGCAGGGACGCTGGGCCCGATCTTCACGTCCCCGTCGAAGTTCCCGACGGTGGGCTCGTTCCTCAAGGTGTTCGTGCCCTCGCTCACGGGCATCGTGGGCTTCTGGGCCACGTTGTCCCTGAACATCCCGGACTTCACGCGCTATGGGCGCGGCCAGCGGGAGCAGATGCTGGGCCAGTCGCTCGGCCTGCCCACCACGATGGTGGCGTTCTCGGCGATGGGCGTGATGGTGACCTCGGCGTCGAAGGCGCTGCTCACGGGCGTTCCGCTCGACAAGTTGTGGGACCCGGTGGTGGTGTTGTCGTACATCACCTCGGCGACGCCCCCGCCGGGCCTCGACGCGCCGCTCCTCGAGAGCGCAGCCGTGCGCGGGGTCGTTGCGCTGCTGGCGCTGCTGGGTGTGGGCATCGCCACGATCTCGGTGAACATCGCGGCGAACGTGGTGAGCCCCGCGAACGACTTCGCGAACCTGGCCCCGAAGTACGTCTCGTTCCGCACGGGTGGGCTGATCACGGGCCTCGTGGGCATCGGCATGATGCCGTGGAAGCTCCTGGGCAGCGCGGGCGACTACATCTTCACCTGGCTCATCGGCTACTCGGCGCTGCTGGGGCCGATCGCCGGGGTGATGGTGGTGGACTACTGGCTGGTCCGCCGCTGCGAGCTCGACGTGCCGGACCTGTACCGCACGAACGGACGCTACGGCCGGTGGAACCTGATCGCGCTGCTGGCGCTGGTGCTGGGCGTGTTGCCGAACGTGCCGGGGTTCCTGCACGTGCTGGGCGTGGTGGACCACGTGGGGTGGGTGTTCGACACGATCTACGTGGGCGCCTGGTTCGTGGGCTTCGGCGTGGCGGGGCTGGTCTACGGCGTGGGGACGAGGCTGCGGGCGAGCTGATGTTCACCGTCCCGGCCGCGCTGGTCCTCGCGTGTGCGCACGCCGAACCACCGCCTCCCTCGTGTGACCCCGTAACGGAGGGCGCGGTATCGTCGGCGCGGCGCCTGCCACCCGTCCTGTTGTACACCAACCTGGAAGGCGGTACCGTCTTCACCGATGGTTTGGGCACCCAGCGCCCGGTCGGGTCGGGCGGGGCTGTCGTCGCGTCGCTCGATGTGCTCGAGCCCACGCTGCGGGGATGGGGTTGGAGCGGCGATTTCGCCACGATGGGACCCCGCCCGGATGGGGTGTACCTGGTGGTGTGGCGCTCCCAGAGCTCCATCGCGTGGCGGACGGTCGACGCCGTCTACGTGAGGCCACAAGAGACGCTGGTGTCGATCGTTCCTGGGTACGGACGGGACAATACGATGCAGCAGACCGTGATGCCGTCGACCACCAACGAGGTCTACGTACTCCTCGTTCCGCCGGGGGACTACGGCCCCGTAGGGATCGTGTACCACGGGTGGCAACGTCCTCGGAGGAGGCACGAATTGCGCGAAGATGCCGCTGGGGGGGGCGAGTGATCGCCTGGCTGGCCATCGCGTGCGCGCGCCCGCCTGCGCTCCCTCCCGCGCTCCCCCTGGCGCCCTGCCCGGCGGAGCCCGCGCCGCGGGAGACGGTGTCCACCGAGTCCGAGAGCCTGTACCCGCCGGTCGTGCACGTCGCGTTCGGCCCCGCGGTGCACGGGGCGCGTGCCGGGCGCGGGTGGCCGACGAAGCCCGGGGGCGCGGTGGCGCCCTCGCTCTCCGCGCTCGAGGCCGAGCTGCGGGCGCGCGACCTGTGGCAGGAGGACCTCCGGGCGCTCGGGCCGCGGGCCGACGGGGTGTACCTGGTGGTCTGGTGGGCTGCAGCGACGCGGCAACACCCAGCGCTCGACGTGGTGTGGGTGCGCCCCACCGAGACCCTGGTGGGCCTGCTGGACCGCCCCCGGGACACCGCGCTGGTCGAGGCAGCGCCCGACCCGTGTGTCAGCCTCCAGGTGTTCCTGGTGCCGCCCGGCGCGTATGCGCCCGTGGGGCTGCTGTACGACGCCCTGCCGTGAGCCCCGAGGCGAGTCGACCGAGCGACCGGGCCACGACCTCGCGGAAGAACCGGTGCCGGGGATCCGTCGTGCGACGCGGGTGCCACACCAGCAGGATCGGGAGCGTGGGCACCTCCACGGGCAACGCGAACACCGCGTGCTCCGGGCCCGCGCACTCCGCGGGGACCACCGCCAGCACGTCGCTCTCGGCCACCAGGCGGGCGACGGCGGGGAACGACGTGAGCGAGGCCACCACCCGCCGCGACGCGCCCTGGGCCGCGAGGAGCTCGTCGACGAAGCCCCGGCCGCCGCCGTCGAAGCTCACGATCGCGTGGCGGGCCGCGAGCCACGTGGCCCGATCGGGCGGCGGCGTGCCCCTCCGCGCGATGCCCACGAACCGGCGGTCGTACAGGTGCCGCGCCACGAAGTCCGCGTAGTCCACGCTGCCGGCGATGGCGGAGAGATCGGGCGCGACGGCCAGATCGAGGAGGCCCCGGCGCCCTTCGTCGAGCGACGCGGCGGAGAGGGGCCGGAACCGGACGTCGAGCCCCGGAGACGCGGCGTGGAGGTCGGCCACGAGGTGCGCGCCGAACGCGACCTGTACGTCGTCGCCGACGGCGAGCTGGAGCTCTCCGGTGGCCGAGGGGGGGTCGAACGCGGGGGCGTGGTCGAACACCTGGCGCACGGCCACGAGCGCAGCGGCGACGGGGGCGCGGAGCTCCTGGGCGCGGTCGGTGGGCACGAGGCCGCGTCCCGCGCGCACGAACAGCGGATCTCCGAGCGTGGACCGCAGCCGGTCGAGCGTGCGCGAGGCGGCGGGCTGCGACAGGCCCAGCTCCTTCGCAGCGCCGGAGACGCTGCCGTGGCGGAGCAGCGCGTCGAGCGCCACCAACAGGTTCAGGTCGAGCGCGGACAGGTGGACCACGGGATTCTCCACTGGACGCATGGGTCGTATTCGATTCATGCATTGCCTGCACCCATCGGGCGGGCGTACGAGAGGGGCAGGAGGTCGCATGCGCGTCGTCGTGCTGGGTGCCGGTCAGGTGGGCAAGGGTCTCGTGGCGGAGCTCGCGTCGCGGGGACACGAGGTGCGGGTGGCCCGTCGCTCGAACGACGTGGTCCCGGGGGCCACGGTGTTCGCGGGAGACGCGCGGGACCCGGCGTTCCTGGCGCGGGTGGCGGAGGGTGCGGGCCTGTTGTTCCATTGCGCGAACCCGTCGGCGTACACGAGCGACGTGTGGGAGCGCGAGTTCCCGGTGATGGGGGAGGCGGCGATCGCGGCGGCGAAGGCGACGGGCGCCAAGCTGGTGTGCCTGGACAACCTGTACTCGTACGGCGAGGCGGAGCTGCGGACGGAGGAGACCCCCCGCGCGGCGACGGGCCGGAAGGGCCTGGTCCGCGTGCGGTGGGAGCAGCGGCTGCGCGACGAGCCGGGGCTGCGCTGGGTCGACGCTCGCGCCGGGGACTTCTTCGGGCCGGGGACGGACGCGCAGAGCCTGTTCTCGGCGGCGGCGGTGGCGGGCATCGCGGCGGGGACCCGGCCGTGGCTCGTCGGCGACCCCACGGCGACCCACGCCTTCGGGTACGTGCCGGACGTGGTGCGGGGGCTGGCGGCGCTGGGGGAGAGCGACGAGGTGGGGGTGTGGCACCTGCCGGTGACGCAGATCGCGCCGGCGGCGCTGGTGGAGCGGCTCGCGAAGGCCGCGGGTCGCTCGGTGCAGCCGCGCGCGGTGCCGGCCTGGGGGTTCCGGGCTGCGGCGTGGGTGGTGCCGCTGTTCCGCGAGCTCTCGGAGACGATGTACCAGTGGGACCGGCCGTTCCGCGTGGACGACACGAAGTTCCGGACGCGGTTCCCGGGGTACGCGACCTCGCTCGACGAGGCGGTCCGCGCGACGTTGGCGGCGGCCGTGCCCGGGGGTGTGGTGGCGCTGGCGGCCTGAGGGCCGCCCTACCCCAGCGCCGCCAGCCGCGCGGCGAGCTGCGGCCACCGCGCCGCCAGCGCCGGCAGCGCCCGGAGGTCGGCCAGGGCTGCGTCGTCGAACCCCGCCGTGGGGACCACGCGCTCCAGCTCGGCGACCACCCACGCCAGCGCCGCCCCCTCCGCCAGCTGCGCTGCGGCCTCCGCCCGGCGGAGCAGGAACAGCGCCCGCGCCTGCGGGTAGTCGGCCTCGCGCTCCAGGCCCAGGCCGTGGTCCGACGCCTCCGCCACCGCCCGCCACTGGCCCGATGCCCGGTGCAGGTCCACGCGCTGCAGCTGCAGCAACAGCTGTGTCCGGAGCTGGCCCAGCTGGCGCGCCACCGCCCCGGTGCGGTCCAGCTCCGCGGCTGCTTCGTCGGTGCGACCCAGGCTCTGGAGCGCCTCCACGCGCTTGATCCCGGCGAACAGGGCCAGGCCGAGGTCTCCGCGGGCTCGGCTCTGGCGCCACACCTGCTCCGCCACGCCGAGGAGCTGCTCGTGTCGCCCCCGGAACGACAGGCTCTCGAGCCACGACGCCCCCACCCGCGGATCGCTCGCCGCCCCCGCCGCGAGCGCGTCTACCTGGGTGGTGAGCCGCTCCGCCTCCAGGGTGTCGCCCGCGGCCGCGCGGAGGTACGCCAGCCGGCCGAGGTGGGTGACCTGCCACGCCAGCGGGAGGACCGCCACCAGGGGCTCGATCCGCGCCAGGGTCGCGGTCGCCTCGGGCGGTGGGGCCCCCATGAACCAGCAGTCGCTGAGGCGGACCAGGGCGTTGGCGATCAGCGGCCCGTCGCCGAGCGCGTCGGCCTGCGTGAGCGCGCGCTGGGCCCACTCGAACCCCTCCGCCGTCCGCGCCGTCTGGAGCGCGTGGGCAGAGCGACCCAGCGCGTAGCGGATCCGCGCCGGATGGGTCTCGGGCAGGGCCAGGGCCTCCAGCGCCTCCTCCAGCGCCCGCAGCGCGGCGTCGCGGCCCCGGGCCTCGCGCGCGGCGTAGTGCTCGAGCGCGGAGGCGAGGGGTTCGAGCGCCTCCAGGTACCTGCGCGCGCCCACGAGGTGTTGCCCGCGCCGCAGCGCAGCCGCCCCGTCGCCCGCCGGCAGGTGCCCGACCAGCGCTGCGTGGTGGGCCGGGAGCCGCCCGGCCGCGCGCGCCCGCCCCACCAGCGCCTCCGCGAGCCCGGGCTGGAGGAACACGAAGCCGCCTTCGCTCTCGTGGCACAGGCCGCGGTCGAGGAACGCCGCCAACACGGCGAGGCGCGCGCGGAGGGCGATGGGAGACACGCTCCGCGCCGTGCCTGGTCCGCCGGGCTCGTCGCAGCTCGCGTCCCACAGGTCTTCGTCCACCCGGACACCCTGGATCGCCGCCCGCTCGAGCGCGACGATGCCGCGGGGGTCGAGGTCGGCGACCAGCTGCTCCAGTCGCTCGGCCCAGCCGCTCGGGCCCGGGGGAGGCCCCGTGAGCGTGAGCCCCCACCGCCCCGGAACCAGGGTCCCCGCCTGCAGCCACGACGCGAGCAGCTCCAGCGCGTACCCGGGGTGGCCTCCGGCGGCGCGCGCCAGGGCCGACGCCGCGTCCGCGCCGACCTCGGCGTGGGTCCGCACGAGCTCCTCGACCTCCGAGGGTTCGAGGGGGGCCAGGGTGAGCGACGGGACCCCGGCGAACGGGAGACCCGCGACCGCGAGGTGGAGGGGCACCGCAGGGAACCGGTCCAGGAGGCCCCGCACCAGCCGGGCGGCGCCGATCGAGCGGTCCACGGCGTCGAGCACCAGGAGCGTGGGCTCGCGGACCACGCGCGCGACGACCGCCTCCACCACCGGGGCTCCACCCCACCGGTCGCCGCCCTCGTCGCGCAGCTCGAACAGGGTGACGACCTCGTCTGCGGGCACACCGTGCGCGAGGAGCGCCCGACGCAGGGCGTCCCGGCGCTCGAAGGGCGGGACCTCGGTGAGGTGCAGGAGCCCCGACAGGAGCGCCCCCAGCGGCTCCGCAGCGCTGCAGTCCACGCGCACCACCTCGGCGGTGGCGGTCTCCGCGACGCGCTCGCCGAGCCACGTGAGCAGCCGGCTCTTGCCGATCCCCTCGGTGCCGGTGATCGCGAACGCACCGGGTGGGCCCGTCACCCAGTCCCACAAGGTCCGGCGCTCGGCTTCGCGGGCGACGAACGCCACGGACAACGCGCCCACCAGCGCCGCTCCCAGGGCGCGGGGCGTGGAGGGGCGCGGGGGGCTCCGCCAGCCGGTGGGCGGGGGGGGCACCCGGTCGGGGAGCCGCTCGTGCAGCAGCGCCCAGGCCACTGCAGCGCTCCTCAGACGCGCCGCCGGGTCGCGCTGGCGGAGGGCGCGCACCCAATCCCACAGCGCTCCGGGGACCGGGAACCGCGCCGTCCCCTCTTCGCCCGTGTCGTCCGGGAGGCGTCCGGTGACGAGCTCCTCGGTGACCACGCCGAGCGCGTACAGATCGCTCCATGGCCCCTGGCCCTCCGTGCGCCCCGTCGCCTGTTCGGGCGCCATGTACGCCGGGCTGCCCGCGACCCCGCGCCGCCCCTCGCCGGAGCCCAACGCGTGCGCGACGCCGAAGTCGGCCAGCTTGAGCCCCGGCCGGAGGTCGCCGGGCCCGGCGAGCAGGACGTTGGCGGGCTTGAGGTCGCGGTGCAGCACGCCGCGCGCGTGAGCGTGTGCGAGGCCGTCGAGCAGGGGGACCAGGATCTCGAGCAGGGCCTCGAGCGACGCGGGAGGGTGGGCCTCGAGGGTGCCGCCGGAGCAGGCCTCGACCACCACGTACGGCGTCCCTGCAGGGACCCGCGGGTCGTGGAGCGGGGCGTCCGAGCGCTCGAGGATCCGCAGCAGGTGGGGGTGGTCGAGGCGCGCCATCGCCCGGACCTCTCCCTCGAGCAGGCGGCGCAGCCGGGGGTCCTGGGCGAGCTTGGGCCACGCGACCTTGACGGCGACCTGCAGGCCGTGGTCCGTGGTGGCCGCGAACACCTGGCCCATCCCGCCCGTGCCCAGCACCCGCCCGAGCGTGAGGGAGAGCGCCACCGGTCAGCCCGATCGCGGCGGCACCCGGAGCGCCGCGGGGCGGAACCGGGTGACGAGGGCGCTGGGGGTGAGCGGATCCGCGGGGAGGGGCACCGACTCCGCAGCCGTCGCGAGGCGCGCGAGGGCGTCGAGCAGCGCGGTGGCTTCCGCGGGTCCCGGCCCGTACCGGGGCCGGCGGAGCGTCAACATCACGCAGTCCGGCTCCACGTTCACCGTGCGCAGCGTGGCGAGGTCGTCGTCTTCGAGGAGGCAGCGGAGCGCCGATACCACGTCGTCTCCCGCCAGCAGGTGCCGGCCCCAGTCCGGGTCCGCCGCGAACGCGCCGAGGTCGTCGCGGGTGCCGGGCAGCGGCACCTCCGCCATCCCCACGAGCCCGGACACGCCGCTCGACACCATCGTCTTCCAGCCCACTGCGAACCGGGTGCGCGCGTCGCAGGCCATCGTCACCTGGAGCACCGGCCCGCGCATGAACGCGACCTGCACGTCGCGACCTGCGTGTTCTCCGAGCCACGCCCGGCCCGACAACAGGAACCTGCGGGGGGCGGGATCGAGCGCGGCCCAGGCGCGGTCGAAGGGCGCGAGGATCGAGCGGCGAAGCAGCAGACCAGCGCCGAGGCCCAGCACGGGCGCCGCCATCGCGAAACACAGGAGACCACCCAACAGACCGAACGGTCCGGTCACCGGGGCGCTGGCCGCTCCGAGGCCTCCGCAACACGCGGCGACGGCCAGCAGGGCTCCCAGTGCGCCCAGCTGGACCGCCAGGCTCGTCCAGAACCCCGGGAGGGCTCGCCGGTCGGCGCGGTCGACGAGGCTCACTCGGGAGCGGGGACGACGAGGGGCAGCTGCTCGGCGTCGAAGGCCGACCGGAACAGGCGCCGCAGCTCGTGGTGTCCGCGCACGTTCGGGTGGATGCAGTCGTCCTGGAGCCACAACGTGGGGTCGGCCTCGTCGTAGGCCGCGGCCTGCTCGTCCGCGTGCCGGAACCCGTGGCCCAGGAAGTGGCCCCGCAGGTCCACCCACGCCCAGCCCTGCTCCTCCGCGAGTGTCCGCGACGACGCGTTGAGGCCGTCGAAGTCGGTGATGAACGCGGACAGGTCGAGGCCGTAGAAGCACTCGGGCACCTGGCCTTCCGCGTCCGTGGGCTCGTACACGTTGGTGATCGCGAGGTACGCGCCGTCCGGGAACCGGGTCTCGTCCAGGAAGAAGTCACCGATGACCCGGAGGTTCTCGAGGATCTGCGCCACGCCGGCATCCACGTCGCCGAACGCGAACAACACGGCCATCAGGTCGTTGCCGCCGATGGTCCCGGCCACCAACACCGGGCCCTCCACCACCGGGCCCCACGAGCGGTCCACGGCGGGGAGCTGGTAGGAGAGCACGTCGTCGGTGGTGGCGCCCGGGAAGCTCACGTCGAGCACGTCGAGGGCGCCGAACCGGGTGGTGAGGTCGTCTCCGGCGTCGGCCGGCCACTGCCGATCGTTGTTCTCCTCGAGGAGCGCCGGGTACGTGTTGTCGCCGTTCGCCACGCCGTAGCCCGCCGTGATCGAGTCCCCGAAGTACACGAGGCGCGCGGGCGCCACTGGCGGGAACGACGCGGGGACGAAGCTGTTCACGTCGGGATCGGGCGCCAGGACCGCAGGGGCGTCGGAGTCGCCAGGACCCGCGGTGTCTTCCGCCGTACACGCGAACAACCACCACATGGGGCCTCCGGGGCGCAAACGTATCCCGCCGCACCCCGGAGCGGCGCGTCACAACACGAGGCCGCCGTCCACTTCCACCACGCGACCGGTGAAGTACTCGCAACGCACGATGAACCGCACGGCCTCCCACACGTCGTCGGGCTCGCCGATCCGCTTGAGGGGCACGGGCTGCACCATCTTCTCGAGCATCTCGGGGCGCATGCCCTCGACCATCGGGGTGCGGATGAAGCCGGGGGCCACGGCGCCCACGCGGATGCCGTAGCGCGCCAGCTCGCGGGCCCAGGTGGCGGTGTCGGCCACGAGGCCGGCCTTGGCCGCCGCGTAGTTCGATTGGCCCATGTTCCCGGCGCGGGAGATGGAGCTCATGTTCACGATGACCGCGGGCTTCGTGCCGGTCTCGACCGCGCGCTTCGCGAGCTCGCGGGCGCACAGGAACGGGCCGGTGAGGTTCACGGCCAGGACCGCGTCCCACTTCGCCTTGTCGAGCACCACGACCTTGCCGGTCTCCTTGTCCTGGCGCACGAGGAGCCCGTCGCGCAGGATGCCGGCGTTGTTCACGAGCACGTTGACCGGGCCCCCGAGCGCGGCCTCGGCCTCGGAGAACAGGCGCGCGACCTGGTCCTCCTGGCTCACGTCTGCGACGATGCCGGGGACCTCGATCTCGCCGGCCGTGGCCGCGACCGCTGCGGGATCCATGTCGCAGAACACCACCTTCGCGCCTTCGCGACGGAGGGCCTGCGCGAAGGCGCGTCCCATCCCGCGGGCTCCCCCGGTCACCACCGCACGGACGTCTCCCAGCTGCATCTCGATCTCCTCTCTGGATGTTGCGTTGCGTCAGGCGCGCCGGTTGCGGCGCAGCAAGAAGGCCAGCCCCGCGAGCGCCGGCGCCCACCCGGGAGGTCCGGACGTCGGGGCGCAGCTGCCGCAGGGGCGGTCGAACGTCGTGGGTCCGGTGTCGGGCTGGCCAGTCGTGGTCGGGAGCGGGGTCCCCGTGTCGTCGGGGCCCGGCGGATCCGCCAGCACCGTGTCGAGCCACGTGATCGTGTCCTCGGTGGTGTACCGCTTGCCCACGCCGCGCATCCAGGCGTCCTCGGGGGCGCCGTCGTCGGCGGCCTGCTGGAGGAGGTCGCCGGTGATGGGCGAGGCGTACAGGAGGTCCAGGTGCGACAGGTTCGCCAGCTTCACCTCGCGCACGGTGGCACCGCGCGCGGTGACCGCGGACTCCTTGGTGGCGGAGGAGACGAACACGAGCCCGTCCGACGGCCCGGTGACCTCGCCGAGCACGAGCCAGCCGTCCTCGAGGCCCGCGAGCTCGTCGCTGTCGGCGGTGACCGGGAACCCGTGGTCGGTGACCTTCTGGAGGAACTCGCCGTAGTCCGTGAACCGACCCAGCGTGTCGAACTGCGCGGCCAGGTCGTCGTCGCCGTTCGGCATCAGCGGGTTCGTGCCCGCGAGCAGCGTCACCGCCACGTCCGGGTCCACGCCCACGCCCTCGAGCCGCGCGATCAGGTCGCCGCCTTCGGTGATCGCGGCGTCGATGCCGTCGCTGCGGGAGAGCAGGCCGAGGCCGCCTTCGTACGTGGTGCGCCAGTCGGTCTGGAGGGCCCAGGCGCCGAGCCAGGACTGCGAGCCCGGGAGCGGCGGCGCCTGCCGCGCGAGGAGCTGGCGTTGGCCGGGGAACAGGTCTTCGCCGTCCGCGAGGAAGTCCTGGTCGGCGAGCGAGTCGAACACGAGCGGGACGAGGGTGCCCGACGGGTAGTACCGGTTCCACGCGGTGGGCGCGAGCGCTGCGTCGGCTTCGAGGCCGTACAGGTTGAGCGAGGACCAGCGGTACGCGGTGTCGATGCCGCCCAGCGGGGTGGCGATGAGCACCAGGTTGCGCACGTCGTCGGCGTACTTCGTCCCGATCCGCTCGTAGTCCGCGTTGCCCCAGTCCGCTGCCCCGTGGTGCGAGGCGTAGATGGTGGCGGCGATCCCGCCCTTGCTGTGCGCGACGAGGTCCACCTGGGCGGCCCCGGTGCGCTCGCGGATGACGGCGATCGCGTCGGCCACGATCTCGGCCTGCTGGAACACGTCGCCGTGCGGGTGGGCGAACGTGATCGCATAGACCGGGCGGTTGAGCCGGTCGAGGTGGGTGGCCATGGTGATGAAGCCGCGGCTGGCGTTGTCGCCGGCGCCGCAGACGTACAACACCGGGGTCCCCGTGGCGGTGGGCTCGGCGAGGCCCACGTGCAGCAGGAAGTGCGACGAGGGCGGCGTGGACGTGCCGAACGCGGTGGCGATCCACGGGCTGTAGTCGACGTCCTGCCAGGCGGTCCCGCTGTTGAAGGACTCCTGCCGGAACAGCTCGCGGTCGGGGTCCTCCCACCGCTCGATCGCGTTCCACAGCCGGATCTCCTGGCCGTCGAGGGTGGTGTACGTCTCCCGGCCCTCGAAGCGCTCGGCCGGGGTTGCAGGATCGAAGCCCGACGTCGCCAGCGCTGTCCCGACCGTGAACCAGGCTGTGAACATCCGCCCTCCGACCCCGACACCCTAACCGGAATGCTGCGGTGCGTCAACAGGTCAGGGATTGGGTGACGCGTCGCAGCATCGGGGGGCCCTGCGACGAGACGCCTGCGTCAGGTCCTGCGGGGCGGGCGCTTGCCCTTCGCGGCGGAGCGGGGCTTGCGGGGCGCGGCGTCGAGGCCCGCGTCGAAGCCCTTGAGCGCGAAGCGGGGCACCGTGGTCCCGATCGCCTTCTCGATGGACTTGAAGTCGCCTTCTTCGTCGGGGGCGATGAAGGTCATGACCTCGCCGGTGGCGCCGCCGCGCGCCGTGCGGCCGCTGCGGTGGATGTAGTCCTCGGAGGACCGGGGCACGTCGAGGTGCACCACGTGGGTGATGCCGTCGACGTCGATGCCGCGGGCGGCCACGTCCGTCGCCACCAGCACCGAACACGCGCCCCGCCGGAACGCGTCGAGGGCCTTGTTGCGGTCCTCCTGCGAGCGGTCGGAGTGCAGGCTCCCCGCGGAGCGTCCGGCGCGCGCGATCTGGTTGCGCAGGCCGTCCGCGTCCTTCTTGCGCTTCACGAACACGATCACCGACTTGAGGGCCGGGTGCCGCAACAGCTCGAGCAAGAGGTCCACCTTGCGGTGGTGACCGACCGCGAACGCGCGCTGCTTGAGGTCCTTCGACGGCTTCTGCGGGTCGACGGCGACGGTGGCCGGGTCCTTGAGGATCGTGTCGGCCAGCTTGCGGATCTCGGGCGGCATGGTGGCCGAGAACAACATCGTCTGCCGCTCGGCCGGGATCTTCGCCAGGATGCGCTTGATGTCGGGCATGAAGCCCATGTCGAGCATGCGGTCGGCTTCGTCGAGGACGAGGAACCGGACCTGCGACAGGTCGAGGAACTTGTAGCGAGTGTGGTCGAGGAGGCGCCCGGGCGTGGCCACGATGATCTCGGCGCCGGCCTTGATGGCCTCCTCCTGCGGGCCCATGTCCATGCCGCCGACGACGGCGATGCTCGAGAAGCCCAGGTGGTAGCCGAGTGCCAGCGCCTGCTCGTCGATCTGCAGGGCGAGCTCGCGCGTGGGGGACAACACCAGCACGGAGAGCTTGCCGGGCGGCGTGCCGGCGAGCTGCTGCAGGATGGGCAGCAGGAAGGCGGCGGTCTTGCCGGTGCCGGTGGAGGCCGAACCGATGAGGTCGCGCCCCGTGAGCAGGACCGGGATGGCCTGGACCTGGATCGGGGTCGGGGTGGAGTAGCCGAGATCGCGGATGGCGGACGCGAGCGCCGGAACGAGGTTGAAGTCGTCGAAGGTCGAGATGGGAGGCTCCAGTCCGGGCGACTAACGCGCCGGAGCGCGGAGGCCTCCCAGGGAGGACCGCTCACTCCTCGGAGGCGGCCTCGGGTGCGGCGTCGTCGACCACCTCGTCGTCGGTGACGAGCGGCAGGAGCTCGAGGTCGACGATGCGCTCTCCGGGCTCGAGGCGCATCAGGCGCACGCCCTTCGAGCTGCGGCCGTTCACCAGGCGCACCTCGCGCGCGGCGATCCGGATCACGCGGCCCGTGTCGGTCACGATCATCAGCTGGTCCTCGCGGCGGACCTCGCAACCGCCGACGAGCTCGCCGATGTCGCCGCCGGTGCCGTGGCCGATGATGCCCTTCCCGTTCCGGCCCTGCAGGCGGTACTCGACGAGCGGCGTGCGCTTGCCGAACCCGAGCGTGGTGACGGTGAGGAGCGTGGTCTCCGGCTCCTCTCCGGTGTCGTCGGCCTCGTTCGAGGCGGCGGACTCCTGGGACTCGACCTCGACCTCCTCCGTGACCTCCCCACCCATCGACGGCACCAGGAGCACGCCGATGACCTCGTCGTCGTCGGTGAGCTTCATTCCGAGGTTGCCGCGGGCGGAGCGGCCGTACACGGGCGCGCCCTTGTCGCCGCCCTTGGGGAACCGGATCGACTGCCCCTGCCGGGACAACAGCATGATGTCGATGTCCTGGTCGGGGTCGAGGAGCTTGACGGCGCGGAGCTCGTCGCCTTCGGCCACGCCGCACGCGATGAGCCCGCCACCGCGGATGTTGCTGTACTGCGACAGCGGGGTGCGCTTGACGAGGCCCTGTCGGCTGCAGAACAGGAGGTCGCGGGGGTCGTCGTCGGTGATCTCGCGCACCGAGACGACGGCGGCGATGCGCTCGTCGGTGGTGACGGGCACGAGGTTGACGATGGGCTTGCCGCGCGCGGTGCGGCCGCCTTCGGGCACCTCGTACACGTTGAGCGGGTACACCTTGCCGGCCGTCGTGAACACCATCAGCACGGCGTGCGTGTTGGCGATGAAGATGGAGGTCACGAAGTCGGCCTCGCGCGTCTCCATGCCCTTCTTGCCCATGCCGCCGCGCTTCTGGGTCTTCCACTCGGCGGGGTCCACCCGCTTGATGTACCCGAGGTGCGACAGGGTGACGATCTGGTCCTCCTCCGCCACGAGATCGCGGATCGAGAGCTCGGAGCGGAGCTCGACGATGCGGGTCTTGCGGGGGTCGGCGTAGCGGTCGCGGATGGCCTGGAGCTCGCTCACGACCACGTCCATCAGGCGCTGTTCGGAGGACAGGATCTCCTCGTAGCCGCGGATCTGGGCCTGGACCTCCTGGTATTCCCCCTCGATCTTGTCGCGCTCGAGACCGGTGAGGCGCTGGAGCCGCATCTCGAGGATGGCGTTCGCCTGCAGCTCGGACAGCCCGAACCGGGTCATGAGGCCCGTGCGAGCTGCGTCGACGGTCATCGAGGCGCGGATGAGCGCGATGACCTCGTCGATGTGGTCGAGGGCGATCCGCAGGCCCTCGAGGATGTGGGCGCGCTCGCGGGCCTTGCGGAGCAGGTACTTGGTGCGGCGCAGCACGACCTCGCGGCGGTGGCTCAGGTAGTGCTGGATGAGCTCCATCAGCGTGAGGACACGCGGCCGGTTGTTGACGATGGCCAGCAGGATGGCGCCGAAGGTGTTCTGGAGGCTCGTGTGCTTGTACAGGTGGTTGAGCACCACCTCCTCGTACGCGTCGTGCTTGAGCTCCACGACCACGCGCATGCCGGTGCGATCGGACTCGTCGCGCAGCGCGTGGACCCCCTCGAGCCGCTTGTCGCGGACGAGCTCGGCGATCTCCTCGACGAGCCGCGACTTGTTGACCTGGTACGGGATCTCGTCGATGACGATGGCGCGGCGGCCGTTCACGTCCTCGAACGTGGCGCGCCCGCGCACGATGATGCGCCCTCGGCCGGTGGCGTAGGCCTCGCGGATGCCGTCCTTGCCGTAGATCGTGCCGCCGCTCGGGAAGTCGGGGCCGGGGACCATCGCCCACAGCTCCTCGAACGGGAGCTCCGGGTTCCGCGCCACAGCGATGCAGGCGTCCACGACCTCGCCGAGGTTGTGCGGCGGGATCTTGGTGGCCATGCCGACCGCGATGCCGTCGGAGCCGTTGACCAGCAGGTTCGGGAACGCCGCCGGCATGACCAGCGGCTCCAGGGTGGTGCCGTCGAAGTTGGGCCCGTACTCGACGGTCTCCTTGTCGATGTCGACCAGGAGCTCCTCGGCGAGCCGCGTCATCTTGCATTCGGTGTACCGGTAGGCGGCGGCGGGGTCGCCGTCGACCGAGCCGAAGTTGCCCTGGCCGTCGACGAGCGGGTACCGGAGGTTCCACGGCTGGGCCATGCGGACGAGGGCGTCGTACACAGCGCTGTCGCCGTGGGGGTGGTACTTCTTGAGCACCTCGCCGACGACGCCGGCGCACTTGCTGTACTTCTTTCCGGCCTGCAGGCCTTCCTGGTCCATCGCGTACAGGATGCGGCGGTGCACGGGCTTGAGCCCATCCCGGACGTCCGGCAGCGCGCGCCCGATGATGACCGACATCGAGTAGTCGAGGTACGACGACCGCATCTCTTCTTCGATTCGGATCGGGACGACGTGCCGGGCGAACGACGGGACCTGCGGATCTTCGGGGTTCATGGGCCTGCCGGAGGGGAGGTGCGGGAGGGCGGATCAGAACGGTGGGGGCTAACGTGGAGGGGCAGCGGCGTCCCGGTTCGGTGGGCTACGGTGCGCCCAGGTCCGCAGGGAGGAGCCCCATGCCAGCGCTGCCCAGGAACACCCCGTGCCCGTGTGGCTCGGGCAGGAAGGCCAAAGGCTGCTGCGCGCCCGTGTTGGACGGGCGACCCGCCGCGACCCCGGAGGCGCTGATGCGATCGCGCTACACCGCGTACGCGACCGGCGCCGTGAGCCACCTGATGGCCACGACCGCTCCGGAGAGTCCCCACCGGGGCGCCGACCCGACCCGCTGGCGGGTGGAGCTGCTGGAGTACTGCGCCGCCGTCACGTTCGAGGGCCTGGAGGTCCTCGAAGCCACCGAGGACGGGGACCGCGGGACCGTGACGTTCGACGCACGGCTCCGCGCAGGAGACCAGGACCTGTCGTTCGCCGAGCGGTCCCGGTTCGTCCGGCGCAACGGCGTCTGGTCGTACGTCGACGGCGACCGGCTCGCCGCCCGCGGGTAGCCAGCGCACCCCGGACGACGGTACGATGGGACGTCCGCGAGGTGAACGTGCTCTACGTCCATGGGCTGGGTTCGTTCCATCCCGACAACGTCATCGACAATGCTTTCCTCGAGTCGCTCGACATCGGGACGACCGACGAGTGGATCACGAGCCGGGTGGGGATCCGCGAGCGGCGCACCTCGCTGCCGCTCGACTACATCCGCCACACCCGCAACCAGGAGATCCGCGGGTGCCTCGAGGCGTCGCCGTTGTCGCACCTCGACTTCGTCGAGCGGGCCTCCAGGGACGCCCTCGCGCGCGCGGGCATCACCGCAGACCAGGTCGGGATGGTGGTGGCGGACCCGGGGGGCCAGTTCTTCCGCACGCCCGCCGTCGCGAACCTGCTCGCGGACCGGCTCGGGATCCGGGGCCTCTGCTTCGACCTCGGCACGGCCTGCGCCACGTTCGGCCTGCAGATGCACTTCCTCAACCAGATGCAGCCCGAGGCGCTCCCCGACTTCGTGCTCGTCGCCCTCGGGAGCCCCATCTCCTGGATCACGAACTACAACGACCGGAACACGGCGGTGTTGTTCGGTGACGCAGCTGCGGCCGCGGTCGTGTCGCCGCGGGTGGCGGGCGGCTTCGAGCTCCTGGCGACGAGCGCCGGCTCCGACTCCTCGCAGTGGAAGAAGATCCAGTCGCCCGTGTACGGCCACTTCACGATCGACGGCCCGGCGGTGCAGAAGTTCGCGATCCAGCAGGCCGTCACCACCGCGAAGGCCGTGCTCCCGCCCGGGGAGGCGTTCGGGAACCGCGCGTTCATCGGCCACCCCGCGAACCTGGCGATGCTCCGGATGACGGTGAAGTTCCTGGAGGCGAACGAGGAGCGCCACCTCCACGACATCGAGAAGTACGGCAACACCGGCCAGTCGAGCGCGCCCGCCGTGCTCGCCGAGCACTGGGACGAGTTCGCGTCGGGCGACGAAGTCGTGATGTCGGTCGTGGGCGGTGGGCTCACCTGGGCCGGGCTGCGCCTGCGCAAGCGGTAGGCGCCCTCACCGGCCGTCGGGAACCGCCGGCGTCGCCTGCAGCGCGGTCCACATGGTGTGCAGCTCCACGTCCTCGGAGCGGGCGCCGTAGGGGACGATGCTGGTCATGGGCAGCCCGACCGCCGTCCCGTCGGGCCGGATGCCGGAGCGCATGACGCGCACGAAGTCGTCGCGGGTCCAGGCCGCCAGGCCGTTGGCGTGGGGAGACAGGTTGGCTGCCGGCAGCCAGGACGGGTCTCCGCCGGCGATCGGGCCCCCCTCGAAGTTCGCGCGGTGGCACCCGGTACACACGCCGAGCACGTGTTCACCGAACGCCTGGGTGTCGGCCGTCGCGGGTGGCTCGAGGTCGTGGTGGTCCATGGGCGGGAGTCGCGCTGCCGCCAGGGTGAGCTGGTCGGTCGCGAGCAACACGCGCCCCAGCGGGCCCAGCGCCACGGGAGGCACCACCCGATCGACGGGCGGCACGCTCTGGATGTACGCGACGATGTCGGACAGCTCGCGATCCGACATGCGTTGGTAGTCCTCGGACGGCATGAGCCCCGAACGCCCGTCGGGCCGCACGCCGTGCCGCACCTTGCGGTCCCAGTCCGCGGGGGTGTACGCCGCGACGACCCCGCCGCGGGTGAGGTTGGGTCCCAGCACGGTGCCCATCACCGGGTCGTCGATCATCTTGCCGCCGCCGAAGTCCAGGCCGTGGCACTCGACGCAGGCATACCGCGCCTCCACCAGGTGCTTTCCGCGCGCGATGGCCCGCTCGAGCGCGATCGCCGCGAGCTCGTCTGCCGCAGGGGGCTCGGGGAGCGGCTGCGTGGCGGCGCCTTCGGCCACCGTCGCCAGGGCGACCCGTTCCTGCCGCAGGGCGTCGACCTCCTCGGGGGTGAGGGGCAGGGGCACGGGGAAGGCACCTCCATGCGCCTCCCACCGCTGGTCGAGCCGCGCCTCGACGGTCGTCCCCACCCACCACCAACCCGCGCCCGCCACCAGGGCGAGGGCGCCCGTGCCGGCACCCACCACTGCCAGGACCATCTTGAAACGCTGCATTCCAGGCTCCGAGTGTCGCTGGGGCAGGCGGGTAAAGGTGGCTGCGCCAGATGTCGATGTCGGGGTGCAACGAGGTGCGGCATGCCAGCAGAAACGCGGTACATTAGAAAATGAACACGTTCAGTAATGAACGCGTTCAGTCAGATCGTCCGGCGCTCCCGGACCCGAGGTGCACATGGTCGCGTTCCCCACCGGACCCCGCTCCCGCATCCTCTCCAGCTGGCAGGTCCTGCGTGATCCGTTCTCGTTCTGGGAGGACGCGCGGGTCCGCTACGGCGACACGTTCGAGCTGCGCGCCTGGAACGGCGACATCGTCTGTACGGGCGACCCTGCTGTCGTGGCGGAGATCTTCCGGGCCGACACCGCCCAGGTGAAGCCGTTCCGCGCCGAAGCCTTCGCCCCCCTGCTCGGCACCAACAGCCTCTTGATGTTGTGGGGCTCGGCGCACAAGGAGCATCGCCGCCTGTTGTCGCCACCGTTCGCGGGCTCGCGGACCAAGGCGTTCGGGTCCACCTTCCGGGACGTCACCACGACGCGGGCGGCCACCTGGGCGGACGGCGCCGAGCTGCGCCTCGCCGACGAGTTCCTCACCATCTCGCTCGAGATCATCGTGCGGGCCGTGTTCGGCATCCTCGAGCCCGGGGCGGTGGCGAGCTGGGTCCGCGACGTGCGGGAGCTGGTGGCGGCGATCGACCCGTTGTTCCTGTTCTTCCCCGTCCTGCAGCGCCTCCCGACCCGCCGGTGGCGCACGTTCCTCACCCGGCGCGACCACCTCGACGCCGCCATCCGCAGCGAGATCGCAGACCGGCGGGCGAGCGGCCGGCGCGGAGACGACGTGTTGTCGCTGCTCCTCGACTCGACACACGAAGACGGCGCCCCGATGTCCGAGGACGAGATCCGCGACGAGCTCGTGACGCTGCTGTTCGCTGGGCACGAGACCACGCAGATCGCGATGTCCTGGATGGTGTACCACCTGGTTCGGAGCCCCGCGTGCCTCGCGCGGCTCCGCGCGGAGCTCGACGCGGGCGACGGCAGCCCGGAGGCGCTGATGCGCTCGCCGTACCTGGACGCGGCGTGGTCGGAGGCCCTGCGGATGACCCCGATCGTGCCCGACATGCTCCGGACCACGACCACCCCGCTCACCCTCGCGGGCGTGGAGCTGCCGGCGGGGACCCACCTGGCCTTCGTCGCTGCGATGGTCCACACCCGCCCCGACCTGTACCCCGAGCCCCACGTCTTCCGCCCCGAGCGGTTCCTGGAGCGGAAGTTCGGTCCCAGCGAGTACCTGCCGTTCGGAGGGGGTGTCCGGCGCTGCATCGGCGCAGGGTTCGCCACCATGGAGGGCAAGGTCGTGGTGGGCACCCTGCTGCGCACGTTCGACGTGGAGAGCCTGGTGGTGGAGGAGCCCGCCCGGCGCAACGCCACGATGGGCGTGAAACACGGGGTCCCGGTCAGGGTCCGTCGGCGGGTCGCAGCGGCCGCAACAGGAGCGTGAGCCGCACCTCGAGCGCGCCCACGGCAGCATCCACGTCCCCCGGGCTGCGAAGGAACTCCGCCAGGTCCAGCACGTAGAGCCCGAACACCGCGAGCGCGAGGGTCGGGATGTCGGCCCGGGGCGAGAGCCCCTCGTCTGCCAGCATCGCGGCCACCAGCGCGACGAACGCGGCGGTGGCGCGATCGTAGGGCTCCGACTGGTGGAGCGGAACCGCGAGCAGCTGCTGCACGTAGATCCGGGCCAGCTCGGGTCGCGCGCCATACATCCGGTAGAAGCCACGGAACAGGTGCGCGATGCGCCGCTCGACGGGGCCTTCGGGGAGGGTCGCCAGCTGGGTGGCGAGCGCGGCCTCGATCTCGTCCACCCACGCCGCGACCAGGAGCTCGACCTTGCTCCCGAAGTGCAGCAACACGGTGCCGGTGGCCACCCGGGCGGTGGTGGCGATGGCCCGGATGGTCGTCGCCTCGAACCCGTGGGCCTCGAACGACGCCCGGGCCGCCAGCGCGATCCGCTCCCGGGTCTTCGCCTTGCTCGTGTCGCGGCGGCTCATGGACCCGGCCTAACGCGGGAGGAGCGGGATACCGGGGCCCGTGCGCAGGCTCGTCGTCACTGCTGCCCTGGTCGTAGCTGCGCTCGGCGGCTGGTGGTGGAGCCGCCCCCCCGAGGCTGCGCTCCCGCGAGACCGCTCCCGGAGCGCCGCTGCCGGGGCGGACAGGTCCGCGGTGAAGCCGCCCAGGACTGCGCCATCCACCCTGGAGGTGGCGCAGGGCGGTGATCGCGTGCGCCAGTCTCTGGTCGGGGCGGCGGCGCCCGCCGGCGTCGTGGGGGGATGGGTACGGGACGCGATGGCCCGCGACGGAGACTCGGATCCGCGGCTCCTGGGCGCGCTCGGTGGCCTCGGCCTCCGCCCGACGTGGTTGGTTCCCGCAGCGTCGTCGATCGACCCCTGGCTCGCTGCGGGGCTCCTCGACCTCGAGCGCCAGGTCGCCGACCGGTGCGCGGGTTGCGGCTGGGACCTGGCGGAGCCTGCAGCGCAGCTCCTCGCCGACCTGGCCCTCCTGGAGGATTCGGCGGGCGACGGCGAGGTGACCTGTGTCGTCCGCGGCGTGGTGGACGCAGACCCCGACGCCTGCCTGTAGTTACCGCGCCGCGAAGGTCGGGTACGACTCCGGGAACGGGTCCTGGAAGACCTCGCCGTGGTCGAGCAGCGCGGAGAACATCGCGCACCGGTCCGGGTCGACCGGGTCACAGGCTTCGTGTTCGGACCGGAGCACCTCGAGGGGGACCACCATGGCGTCCGGGGGACGCAAGGGCAGCGAGGCCCACCGGTCGCCGCCCACGTTCTGCTCGTCTCCGTGGCACACCCCGCACCCCGTCGGGAACGCGGCCGTGGCGTTGAGGATCCGGGTGTACGGCGCGTCGTCGTCGACCGGGAGGGTGAGGGGGAACTCGAGCTCGCCCTTCACGGTCGAGAGCGGGCCCACGTGTTCGCCGAACTCCAGGAGGTGGCGGGCCTCCCCCACCGGCACGACCGACAGGTTGAGCTCCTCGCCCCGGACGAAGATCCGGGGAGAGCGCACGCCCTGGGCCGGCTGCGCGCTGAACACGTCCGAGGTGAGCTCGAGGCCCAGCGGGCGCTCCAGCGACTCGAGGAAACACTCCAGGGTGACCGGGTCCGGCAGCGCGTTCAGGGTGTCGACCACCTCGTCGATCGACGTGGGCCGCGCTTCGAGGGCACACGGGGACGGCGGCTCTCCGCAGCCGAGGAGCAGGGCGGCCGCGATCACTCCGCGCCGCACGAGCGCTTCCCCTCGTAGCGGTCCTTGCACCCGACCACCGTGAGCTCGACGGTGGCGAGGCCGGCGTCCTTCATGTCGAGCTTCCCGGCCGCCCGCGCGGAGAGGTCCACGATGCGGCCCTTCGCGTACGGACCGCGGTCGTTGACCACCACGCGCACCCGGGCGCCCGTGTCGGGTCGCTCGACGCGGAGCACGGTGCCGAACGGCAGCGTCGGGTGCGCACACGTCCGCTGGCCAGGCCGGAAGGGCTCTCCCGACGCGGTGGGGCGTCCGCGGAGCTCGGCGCCGTACCAGCTCGCAGTGCCGCGCTGCAGCACCTCGCGGTGGCCACATCCGAGGAGGAGGAGCAGCGTCGTCAGCGGCATCGCGGCAGTGTACCCGAACGTCAGGCGCCCGGGAGCGCCGGGAACGTGCCGAGAAGCGCGCCGTCGTCGCCCACCATCCACCCCGCAGGCGCCCGGTCCAGGAGCGCAGCCGCCTGGTCTCGCGTCGTGTACCAGGTGGGGTCCACGGGGCCCGTGCTCGCCACGGTCACCACGGCGAGGTCGGCGCCCCGGAGCACGCGCTCGAGCGTGGTCCCTGGTCGGCAGGACGGCGCCACCACCACGGTCGCGTCCGGGGTCCGGACCCGAACCCCGACGACGGGGGTGGCGACGACCTCGCCGCCCGCAGGCTCTCCGCCCACCAGCTCCACCGTCGTGACCTCGAAGGGCCCCACGTCGAACACCCCGGGGCGGCGGGCGTCCACGTCCACCGGGAAGCCCCGCGGCCAGTGGCGCTGCCACACCTCGACCAGCGCGAACCCGCGCTCCTCCCCGAGCGCCACGTGCATCGGCAGCCCGGCCCCGCCCCGCCGGGAGTCGAGGTGCGCGAGCAACACCAGCAGACCACCGACAGTCTCGATGCGGCCGGACGTGAGGACGAGGCCCGCCAGCGGCTCACCGGGGAGGAGCGGCGCGACCCCGGACGGTGCGTCCACCAGGAACGCGGCGTCGCGGTAGCGCACCCACAACGCCCCGGCCAGCCACCGGGCCGTGGTGTCGCCGCGGTCCCAGCGGGGCGTCACGGGAGCGTGGGCGAGACCGTGAAGTCCCGCTGCAGGCGCGTCTCGGGGCCGGTGCCGTCGAAGTGGGGCCAGTCGACCGCCCACACGGCGTCAGCCATACACGCCACGACTTCGGTGGGCAGCGCTTCACCGCCGGGTACCCGCACGCCGAAGTCGGTCGCGTCGCCCTCCACCAGCACCACGTCCAGCACGAACTCGAGCTCGTGCGGGTCGGGGACCCCGTTCACGTAGGGGAGGAGGCACTCCTCCCGGGCGGCACGGACGACCTGGTCCACATGGTCGTTCAGGGAGTACTTCGTGTTGGGGTCGAGGCGGGGCCTGGTCCCAGCGGGCTCCGGTGCTGCGGGTCGGGGCAGGGACACGCGGCCGGGGGAGGGCGACGGGCGAGCCCGGACCTTCGCCCGCGGCGGCTCGGGCGCCCGCACCACCACGGGGTCTGTGGGGGCCGTCAGGAACAGCCAGCCGAAGACCAGGGCGCCGACGATCAGCAGCACGACCAGCGCCGACAGGACCCGCCGCTCGGTCACAGCTGGATGCTGCCGATGGTGCAGGGGTTCCCGCAGAAGTCGCCGCCCTGCTGGTAGTTCGGGGAGTGTGTCTCCGGCGCCAGCGACTCGAGCTGCACGGAGATGGTGTCCGGGAACGCGACGTAGGTGCGCAGGGTGACCTGCCCTGCGCCGCAGGTGAGCGTGTACTGCTCGACCTCGAGGTCGCCGTCCGGGTTGGGACAGGCGGCGGTCACGATGGTCCCGCCGAGGTCGATGGTCAGGTTGAACGCGTCGCGGGAGTCGGGGAGGTAGATCAACAGCGACGAGTCGCACGTGGGGGTGCCGTTGTCGCACTCGTGGACCTCGTCGTCGCCGTTGCACGCCGCCAACACCAGCAGCCACCCCACCCACCGCATCGTGCCTCCGCGCTGGACAAGGTACCCCAGCCTCCGCCCGGCGTCGCGGTCGCGAAGAGAGCATCGACACCGCGACCTGGGCGGGGGTATGATTAAACCGACCGGTCGGATTTTTCCCGGGGAGGTCTCGTGTCCCAGCGAACGGGGTGGCGGTGGGTGTTGTCCTGGGCGTTGTACCCGGTCGTGGTGTCGGGGGCGTTGCTCGCCACGGCTGCGGGCCTCTCCGCCGGGATCCGGACCTCCGTGGTCGTGATGGTGGTGATCCTCGCAGCCACCATCCCTGTCTTGTGGGCGCAGCGCGTGTTGCCCGCCGATGCCGCGTGGCGTGGCCGGCCCCGCGACTTCTCCGTGGACGTGCTCCACCTGTTGTCGACGGGGGCTGCCACCGAGGGGTTCCGGCTGTTGTCCCTGGGCGCCGTGTACGAGCTCGCGAGCCTGCTCTCCGACCGCGCCGGGTTCGGCTGGCCGACGGGGGCACCCTGGGTCCTGCAGTTCACGCTCGCGCTGCTGATCGGCGAGTTCTTCGCCTACTGGCTGCACCGCACGTTCCACCGGGTGCCGTTCCTGTGGCGCCTCCACGCGCTCCACCACTCGTCCGAGCGCATGTACGCGCTGGCCGCCGCGCGGAACCACCCGATGAACGCGGTGCTCATGCACGCCTGCCACGTGTTCCCGGTGGCGCTGCTGGGCGCACCGCCCGAAATCCTTGGTCTGTGTGGAGTGCTGACGGGCGTGAACGGGCTCCTGCAACACTGCAACGTGGATCTGCGCCACGGCGCCCTGAACTGGGTGTTCGCGACCGCGGACGCCCACCGCTGGCACCACTCCGCCGACCGCGCCGAGTCCGACACGAACTTCGGGAACAACCTGCTCGTGTGGGATCGGCTGTTCGGGACGGCGTCGCTGCCGCCGGGCCGGCCCGCCGAGGTGGGGCTCGACGAGGGCAGCCTCCCCGAGAACTACCTCGCGCACCTGGTGACGCCGCTGGTCCTGTACCGTCAGTTGCGGCGATCCCGCAGCGACGTGTAAGCGCCCCGCGCGGTGTACCGTTCACCCGGCGTCGGAGGAACGGATGTCGTGGTCGGCGTGGGTCAAGGGCGGGTTGGTGGCGGTGTGCCTGGCGCCCACGGCGTGGGCGTTCTGCGGGTTCTACGTGGCGCAGGAGCAGGGCAGCCTGTTCAACAAGAGCAGCAAGGTCGTGCTGGTCCGAGAGGGTGACCACACGGTGCTCACGATGGCGAACGACTTCCGGGGCAACCTGAAGAACTTCGGCCTCGTGGTCCCCGTGCCGCAGGAGATCACGCCGGGGATGGTGAAGGTCGCCGAGCGCGCGATCCTCGACAAGCTCGACCAGTACACCGTGCCGCGGTTGGTGGAGTACCACGACCCGGATCCGTGCCCCCCTCCCTACGACGAAGAACGCGACTACGTGAAGATGTCGCGGCAGCTGGAGATGGTGCCGATGGCCGCTGGCGCGGGCGCACCCGAGGGCCGGCACGGCGTGAAGGTGGAGCAGTCGTATTCGCTCGAGGAGTACGACATCGTGGTGGTGAACGCGAAGACGGGCGCGGGGCTCGAGCGGTGGCTGCGGGAGGAGGGGTACCAGGTGCCCGCGGGGTCGACGGAGATCCTCGAGAGCTACACGCGGCAGAACATGCACTTCTTCCTGGCGAAGATCGACCTCGCGGCGTCGGACCAGCTGGGGGTGCGGTGGCCGCGCCCGCTGCGGGTGGAGTACGACTCGCCCAAGTTCATGTTGCCGATCCGGCTGGGTACGGTGAACGCAGACGGGTACCAGGACCTGCTGGTGTACGCGCTGACGCCGAAGGGCCGGGTGGAGACGACGAACTACCGCACGGCGAAGGTGCCGACGGACTTCGACGTCCCCGAAGGGGTGCAGACGCAGAACAAGTTCGCTGCGTTCTACACGTCGCTGTTCGACCAGCAGGTGCTGCGGGACGGGATGTCGGCGGTGTACACGGAGTACGCGTGGCCGCTGTCGGTGCAGTGTGACCCGTGTACGGCGGAGCAGCTGACGGCGTCGGAGCTGGTTGCGTTGGGCGCGAGCTGGGCGAGCGACTACCACGGCGGCGTCGACGGCGGCTTCGTGACCCGGCTCCACGTGCGGTACGACCGGGCCCACTTCCCCGAGGACCTCGCGTTCCAGACCACCGCCGACACGTCGACGTACCAGGCCCGGTACGTGGTGCACCACCCGTGGCGCGGCGACACCTCGTGTGCCGCCGGCAAGGCCTACCGGGCCGAGCTCGTGAAGCGGCAGGCGAAGGAGGTCGCGAACCTCGCCGAGTACACGGGCTGGGACCTCGACACCGTCCGCGCGTTGACGGAGGAATGACCATGGACCCCCGCTACCTGCAGCTCGCGTCCCTGGGCGCGCTCCTGACCTACGGGCTGTTCGGCCTCGACTTCGAGGTGCGGCCCGCGAACGCCGTCGTCATCGCGATCACCGCGCAGGTGGTCCAGTACCTCGCCGACACCCGCCAGGGCCGCCGGTGGGATCCGCGCTCCGCCGCCATCACCACGTTGTCGCTGTGCCTGTTGCTCCGCACCAACTCGGTGTTCGTGGCGGGCCTCGCCTCGGCGGTGGCCATCGGCAGCAAGTCGCTCCTGCGGATCAACGGCAAACACGTGTTCAACCCTGCCAACCTCGGGATCGTGGTGGCGGTGCTGGCCACGGGCCAGGCCTGGATCTCGTCGGGGCAGTGGGGCAACGAGGCCCTGCTCGGCCTGCTCTTCGCGTGCCTGGGCATCACCGTGGTGACGCGCTCCGAGCGAGCGGACATCACGTACGCGTTCCTCGGGTTCTACGCCGCGATGTTGTTCTACCGCAGCTGGTCGGTGAACGAGCCGGTCACCATCCCGCTCCACCGCCTGCAGTCCGGGGCCCTGCTGCTGTTCGCGTTCTTCATGATCAGCGACCCCAAGACCACCCCCGACAGTCGCCTGGGCCGCATCCTGTTCGCGTTCCTGGTGGTGGTGGGCGCGTACGTCGTCCAGTTCAAGTACTTCGTCCCGAACGCGCTGATCTGGTCGCTCGTGGCGCTGTGTCCGACGGTGCCGCTGATCGACCGCCTCCTGCCCGCCGACCGCTACCAGTGGCGGTCGACGCCTGCGCCCACCCCTGCGCTCGTTCCCTCTACCTGATCCCGCGAAGGAGTCGCCGATGACCTGGTCCGAGTGGTGCAGCGCGCTGGTGAAGGGGGCAGTGGCCACCGCTTGCCTCGCCCCCACGGCGTGGGCGTTCTGCGGGTTCTACGTGGCGCAGGAGCAGGGGAGCCTGTTCAACAAGAGCAGCAAGGTCGTGTTGGTCCGGGACGGTGACCACACCGTGCTCACGATGGCGAACGACTTCCGGGGCAACCTGAAGAACTTCGGCCTCGTGGTCCCGGTCCCGCAGGAGATCACGCCGGGGATGGTGAAGGTCGCCGAGCGCGCGATCCTGGACAAGCTCGACCAGTACACCGTGCCGCGGCTGGTGGAGTACCACGACCCCGACCCGTGCCCGCCCCCCTACGTAGAAGACCACCGCGTGTACGAGATGGCCGCTGGCGACGGGCCCTGGCCCAGCAAGCCGACGTCCGCTGCCCCCGAGGGCCGGCACGGCGTGAAGGTGGAGCAGTCGTACTCGCTCGAGGAGTACGACATCGTGGTGGTGAACGCGAAGACCGGCGCGGGCCTCGAGCGGTGGCTGCGGGAGGAGGGGTACCAGGTGCCCGCGGGGTCGACGGAGATCCTCGAGAGCTACACGCGGCAGAACATGCACTTCTTCCTGGCGAAGATCGACCTCGCAGCGTCGGACCAGCTGGGGGTGCGGTGGCCGCGCCCGCTGCGGGTGGAGTACGACTCGCCGAAGTTCATGTTGCCGATCCGGCTGGGAACGGTGAACGCAGACGGGTACCAGGACCTGCTGGTGTACGCGCTGACACCGAAGGGCCGGGTGGAGACGACGAACTACCGCACGGCGAAGGTGCCGACGGACTTCGACGTGCCGGAGGGGGTGCAGACGCAGAACAAGTTCGCGGCGTTCTACACGTCGCTGTTCGACCAGCAGGTCCTGCGGGACGAGATGTCCGCGGTGTACACGGAGTACGCGTGGCCGCTGTCGGTGCAGTGCGACCCCTGTACGGCGGAGCAGCTGACGGCGTCGGAGCTGCAGGCGCTGGGGTCGAGCTGGGCGAGCGACTACCACGGGGGCGTGGACGGCGGGTTCGTGACGCGGCTGCACGTGCGGTACGACCGGGCCCACTTCCCCGAGGACCTCGCGTTCCAGACCACCGCCGACACGTCGACGTACCAGGCGCGGTACGTGGTGCACCACCCGTGGCGCGGCGACACGTCGTGTGAGGCGGGCAAGGTGTACAAGAAGGAGCTGGCGAAGCGGCAGGCGAAGGAGGTCGCGAACCTCGCCGAGTACACCGGCTGGGACCTCGACACGGTCCGCGCCCTGTCCACGCCGCTCCCCTGATGCGGTAGGGTGGAGCGATGGAACCACCCGCCGGCATCCACCCGACCACCTCCCTCACCTGGGAGACCCCCGACGACGCGCTCGAGGGCGTGGACGCGCTCGTCGGAGACGCGCGGTGGGTGGGCCTCGGCGAGGCCATCCACACCTCCGGTGGGTACACCGAGGCCAAGGTCCGGATCTTCCGGTACCTCGTCGAACACCACGGGTTCCGGGTGTTGGCGATGGAGACGCCCTGGGTCGGCGCGGAGTGGACCCGGGAGTACGTCGCCACCTGCAAGGGCGACCCGACCGAGGCGATGGTCGGCATCTTCGGTGTGTTCGCGGACGCCTCGACCGGGCAGCTGCTGGAGTGGATGTGTACCTGGAACCAGGACCACCCCGACGACCCGGTCCAGTTCACCGGGATCGACGTCCAGCAGAGCGCGCAGGACCTCCGCCGGGTGCGGGCGCTGGTCGGTGACGCGCTCCCCATCTCGGTGCTCCAGCCGCTCATGGCGTGCGCCGACGGGCCGGCGCGGCGCTGCGAGCGCGCCGTGGCGTCGGTCCGGGCGGCCCTGCCGCGCCCAGATCCCTGGCTCGAGGTCTCGTTGACCGGCCTCGCAACCAACGCGCCGAAGGGGCACCGTTCGTACGACGCCCGCGACGTGGGCATGTTCGAGGTGGCGACCCAGCTGGCCGCGCTGCGGTTCCCGGAGGCGCGGGTCGCCCTGTGGGCCCACGACGGACACCTCGCGATGGCCTGGGACGAAGCCCGCGCATTCCAGTTCGTCAGCCTGGGGACCCACCTGGCCGAGGCCTTCGGCGACGACTATGCCCCGCTGTCGATCGCCGCGTGGGACGAGGAGCGCAACTGGGGCAGCTTCGCCCCTGCGCAGGGTCCCACCCCGAGAGCGGGCTCGGTGCTGGACGACCTGCACGCGCTCGGGGTCGGCGCTGCGTTCGTGGACTACCGGGTCGCCGCCGGATTCGACACCGAGCGCTCCATGGACGGCTCGCTCCGTTACGTGCCCCGGGAGCAGTTCCGGGGGCTCGTGTACCTCGACCGGAGCCGGCCGATGTACGCCCCCGCGTTCGCGGCGCTGGGCCACGACCTGGAGTTCGCTTCCGGCCCAGGCGAAGCGACCGTGTGGACCTGGCCGGGGACGGCGCTCGAGGAGGTCCTGGCTGCCGCCGAGGCCAGGTTCCGGTGGGTTCGGGTGTCCGACGAGCCGATCGACGGTGTCCACCACCTGACGTGGGCCCACCCGCTGGATCCGTCCCTGACCACGACGGGCACGCTGCAGCTCGAGGGCGATCACCTCCGGCTCCAGCTCGACCGACCCCTGCAGCCCCCGGTGGCGCAAGCGGTGGGCGCGTTGCCCGAGGCCGGCGCCGCGGCGCTGTTCGGCGTGCTCACGCCCGATCGGTCGGCCCTCGCCCTCGACGACGACGGCTACCTCGTCCCCCTCCCGCCGGCGTTGGCCTTCCCGGAGACCTGGGCCGGGCAGCGGCTCCGGATCGTCTGTCGGCTCGAAGGCGGCAGCGCCGTGGAGTGCCAGGTTCCCTCGGTGGTCGACTGATGCGTACACGCGCGCACCTCGCGATTCTTGCCGTTCTGGGCGCCTGTGGCCCCGCCGCCACCTCCACCAAGGACGACGACCCCGTCGAGGTGCACCACACCGGCGTCCTGGGCCACACTGCGGGCCACAGCGCGTCCTCCAGCGGCGCCACCGGACACACCGGCGTGCCTCCCGCGTTCGTCCCCACCTTCGTCGCCGAGCCCGCGGGGGACGCGATCGCCGTGCGCACCAACGTGCCCGCTGCGGAGGCCACGTGCGCCGAGACCGCCGGCGCGCCGTGCGGCGACGACGACGGCGACGGGCTCGTCGACGCGTGGGAGGCGGGGATGTTGGAGCGCCTGCGCCCCAGCGTCGTGTTCGACGAGTCCGAGCAGAGCGTGGGCGACCCCGGCGCCGTGTTGGCGATCGTGGCGCGCGTGGCGCCCGTGGACGCCGCCACGGTGCGGGTGTTCCTGATGCTCGGGTACTCGACGGACTACGGGCGCTGCGGCCTGTCCGGGCACGACGGGGACTCGGAGCGCGTGGTGCTCGAGGTCGTCCGCGACGGTGGCGTCGGCGACGTGGTGGTGTCCCGGGTCTACACCGCCGCCCACGAGGGCACCCCCAACGACCACGGCGAGCGGTGGGCGGGCGGACGCCTCGGCCAGCTGTCGTTCCCCGCGGACCCGGTGGACGGCCAGCCGCGGCTCCAGGTGTTCGCCTCCGACGGGAAACACGCCACGTACGGCACGGTGGCGGCCTGCGAGAGCGCCTCGTTCGTGCCCTGTGTGGAGGAGGACTGCGCGCCCGACGGCGTGGACCCGGCGGCGTTCACGGTGTTCCCGCCGGCGTTCGACGCGGGGGAGGAGGCGCAGCCGCGGCTCACGGACCTGTCCGCGATCGGCTTTCCGAACGAGGACGCGTGGGCGCGCCAGGACTTCTGCGGGGGGCGCGGGCGCGGCGCGTTCTGCTCGGCGCCCGTGCGCGAGAAGCTCCTCGACGACCCCTTCTGAAGGGGAGCAACAGCCCCTCAGAGGGGGCAACACCAGGTACGGTGGGTCGCTTGCTCCCCCTCTCCCCGCTGGGGAGAGGGTCGGGGTGAGGGGAATCGGGCCACGCGTCGTATCCTCGCGGCGGAGGTGGCCGTGTGCCGCAACATCCGGGTGCTGTCGCACTTCGAGCCGCCGGCGACCGAGGCCGAGATCCAGGCCGCCGCCCTGCAGTACGTCCGCAAGGTCGCGGGCACGACGAAGCCCTCGCGCGCCAACGAGGCTGCGTTCGCCCGCGCCGTCGAGGAGATCACCGAGATCACCCGCCGCCTCGTCCGGGCCGAGCTCGTGGTCCTGGGCCCGCCGCGGTCCCGGGAGACCGAGGCCGAGAAGGCGAAGGTCCGCGGCAGGAAGCGCGACGAACAGGTCCGCAAGCGCCTCCTCGCCACCCCCGAGCCCACGTGAGCGCCCCGCTCCTCGTGCGTCCGGCCACCGCCGCCGAGCTGCCCGCCCTCCGGGCCCTGATCGAGAGCGCCTACCGCGGGGACGCGGCGCGCGAGGGCTGGACCCACGAGGCGGACCTGCTCGACGGCCAGCGCACCGACCTGGCGGCGCTCGCGGAGATCCTCGCTGATCCCGACCAGGCGCTCCTCGTCGCGGAGGAGGGTGGGCAGCTGGTGGGCTGCGTGCGCGTGGCGCGGACCCACCGCGCAGGCCGGGCGTGCGGCTACCTGGGGATGCTCACGGTGGCGCCCCGGCGACAGCGCGGCGGCCTGGGTCGCCGGCTGGTCGCGGAGGCCGAGCAGCAGGTGGCGGGCTGGGGGTTGCCGGCCGTGGAGATGACGGTGATCCGGTCCCGCCGGGAGCTCGTCGGCTGGTACGAGCGGCGCGGGTACGTCGAGACGGGGCGCGAGGAGCCCTTCCCCGTGGACGACGCACGGTTCGGCGTCCCGAAGGTCCAGGACCTGGTGTTCTCGGTGCTGGCGAAGGAGCTACCGGTCTAGAGCGACAGGCTCCCCACCAACAAGGCCACGAGCAACAGGACGATGACGGGGTCGCGGAGGGGGAGGGTCGACACGGTGGCTCCAGGGCTGCTTCCGCTCGATGCACCGGGTGTGCCGGCCCTGAGGACGCTGGCAACAGGCT
>JBIKWC010000048.1:0-35293 GCA_044356535.1 Myxococcota bacterium | reverse complement strand
ATCGGAGACGTGTACGGCGCGACGGACATGATCTACACGTCGCCGCTGTCGTCGCTCAACGAGTACGTGAAGTGGTCGTACACCACGGCCTCGGCGTGGTGGCTGCTCGGCGCGGTGGGGCTCGGCTGCACCTTCGCCGGGGGCCGCGCAGGGAAGCCGGGCGTGGTGATGTACCTGCTGGGCGCCTGGGCGCTCCTCCTCGAGGAGGCGCTGAACATCAAGGCCCACGATCGGCTCGCCTTGTGGGTCGCGTTCGGGCTCCTGCTCGGGCCGCTCGCCGAGCGGGGGACACGCGCGTACCGCAGCCCGGTGGGGCGGTGGTACCTGCTGGTGGTGTACTGCGCGATCTACGGCTCGACGGGCCTGCTCAAGGCCATCCACGAGCCGGGCTGGTTCGACGGGACGGTGCTCCCCGCCCACCTCACGCTGGTGAACTTCTCGGGGTCGCCGCTCGCGTTGTGGGTGGCCCGGCAGTGGTGGTTCGTGTTCGTGGGCGGCTGGTGGACGGTGCTCTTCGAGCTCGCGTTCCCCCTGCTGATCTGGTTCCGCCGCACGAACCCGTGGCTCCTGCTGGTGGCCGCGGTCTTCCACCTGGCGGTGGTGGCGCTGATGGACGTGGGGGCGTTCAGCTACATCAGCATCTCGATGTACCCGGTGTTGCTGCACCCGGAGGTCGCGGAGCGCTGGTGGACCACCCTGCGCGCGCGGTGGTCCCCGGCGCCGGGTGGTGGTTCCTCACCCTGAGCCTCACTCGGGGAGCGGCGTCCGGGTGACCTCGACGGTGCGCCTGGATCCGTCCGGCTGGAGGAGCTCGACCGACACCGTGGCCCCGACCTCCCCGAGGGTGTCGTCACCCCTGAAGCCGCGATCTCGGCCTGGTTTCTGCGGGACGCAGAGGTACGCAGAGGACGTCACAGAGGTACGCCGAGTGAGGTCTCCTCTCGAGGAGAAAGACCCAGCGGAACACGACCTCCGCCCAACCACCGCGGCCCACTACCCCTCGGACCCACGCGCTCTGAGAACCTCTGCGACGTCCTCTGAGAACCTCTGCGTCCCGCAGAAAATGTAGCTTCGAAGGCGCCGGCGGACAACCGGTGCCCGCGCCTCGCGGGCAGGCTCCCAACTGCAAGGTCACTGACCAGCCGAGCCTCGCCGTGCTCTAGCTGGAGGTGGCCGTCGTCCGCGCAGCGACCTTCCTCGCAGCGGACCTCGCCGCCGAGACAGATCGCGTCGCAATCGTCTTCGTTGCCGGCGTCGTACCAGTCCTGGAGCAGCGCCTCGATCGCGTCGCGCTCCGCGTCGTTGATCACCGGACACGTGAAGCCGCACCGGTTTCCCAGGGACACGCACTCGCTCGCGTCGGTGCAGGCGCGCGCGGCCTCGATCTCGGCAGCGACGCCTTCGTGCGTGAGGGCCGCCGGTTCGGGCGCGCCGCAGGCGACCAGGAACGCGACGAGAGCGGCGATCCGCATTCGGCCCTCCAGGTGGAGGCTACCACCCCGCCGGGGCCGTTCGACCCGTCAGCGCAGGCGCCGCGCAGGAGCCGACGGTGGGATAGTCGCGGAGCTCTGGAGGAGACCCCGTGCACGGCATCCACACCGCCCTCGTCACCCCCTTCGCCGCCGACGGCGCCCTCGACCTCCCCGCATACGACGCCCTGGTGGAGCGCCAGCTCGCCCATGGGGTCCACGGCCTCGTCGCCTGCGGCACCACCGGCGAGACCCCCACCCTCGAGCCCGCCGAGTGGGACCTCCTGGTGTCGCGCACCGTCGCGCTCTCGCGCGGTCGGGTGCCGGTGACGGCGGGCGTCGGCACCAACCACACCGCCGGCACCGTCCGCAACGTCGCGCGCGCCCGCGAGCTCGGCGCCGACTACGGCCTGCTCGTGTTGCCGTACTACAACAAGCCGAACCCCGCGGGGCTGCGCGAACACGTGCGCCAGGCCTGCGCCGTCGGCCTGCCGCTCGTCGTGTACCACGTGCCCGGCCGGACGGGCCAGCGGGTCGGCGAGAAGCTCCTGGCCGAGCTCGCCTCGATGCCCGGGGTGGCGGCCGTCAAGGAGGCCACCGGCGACCTCAAGTACGGCACCGACGTCCTCGCAGCCACCACCACGCCCGTGTTGTCCGGCGACGACTTCTCGTTCCTGGGCCTCCTGGCGCAGGGCGGCGCGGGCTGCATCAGCGTGGTCTCGAACGTGGCCCCGGCGCAGACCGTCGCCATCTACGACCACCACCGCGCCGGACGCCACCAGGAGGCCGCCGGCGGGTTGTTGCGGCTGTGGGAGCTCATCACCTTCCTGTTCGCCGACACCAACCCTGTCCCGTGCAAGGCCGCGCTCGCCGCCCTCGGGTTGTGCCGGCCCGACGTACGCCTGCCCCTCGCGCCCCACCAGGGCCCGCTCCCGCTCGAGCTCGTGCAGCGGGCGCTGCGGTGATCGGTCCCGGCGGCCTGAAGGTCGGCGTGCTCGGCGCGTCGGGGCGGATGGGACGCCTCGTCCTCGACGTGTTGCTCGACGCCCCCGACCTCTCCGTGTGCGCCGCCGTGTGCCGCCGGGAGGGGCTCGACCTCGGGGTGCTCGCCGGGCGTGCCCCCGTCGGCGCCGTCACCACCTCGCTCGCCGCCCTGGCCGGGTGCGACGTGGTGATCGACTTCAGCCTGCCCGAGGCGCTCGCCGAGGCCCTGCCCCACCTCGGCGCTGCGGCCCTCGTCACGGGGACCACCGGGGGCGACGCCGTCCTGCAGGCCCTGGTGGACGCACACGCGGTGGTGGCCCCCGTGGTGCAAGCCGCGAACTTCTCGCTCGGCGTCACCGTGCTCGCCGACCTCGTCCGCCGCGCGGCCGCGGCGCTCCCCGACGCCGACGTGGAGGTCGTCGAGACCCACCACCGCGCCAAGCGCGACGCACCCTCCGGCACCGCCCTCGCCCTCGGGGCAGCCGTCGAAGCGGGGAGGGGACCGCTGCGCCGGGTGTCGGGCCGCGAGGGCCTCACCGGTCCGCGCGCTGCCGACGAGATCGGGTTCCACGCGCTGCGCGGCGGTGACGTGGTCGGCGAACACACCGTGTGGTTCCTCGCGGACGGCGAGCGCGTCTCCCTGTCCCACGGGGCCAGCTCGCGGCGCACGTTCGCGCTCGGTGCGGTGCGCGCTGCACGCTGGATCCGGGGTCGCGCGCCGGGCCGGTATTCCATGGGCGAGGTCGCTGGCCTCGCACCGAGGTAGACTGCTCGCCATGGCGTCCTCCCGCCCACCGAAGAAGTCGAAGGTCCCGGATCTGTCGGAGCGCTCCGACGTGCCCCGGTTCCGCATCGACGATCCCACGTCCGCGTTCCCGATCGGCGCGCTCGGCGACGTGGAGTCGATCGACGATGATCCTTCCCCCCTCCCGGCCGCCAGCCCCGCGGCTCTCCCGGGCACGAAGGAGAAGTCCACGCCTCCGCCCACGCCGTTCCGGCCGGTGGTGGCCGGGGTCGATCTCCGGTGGTTGGTCTTCTCGCTCGCCGCGGGGGCGGTGCTCGCGGTGTTCGTCGTCGCAGCTTTCGGAATGGTGGTGCTGATTGTCCGGTCTTGAGCGCTTCGGTCGCCTGGTGCTCGTCGCGGTGCTGCTGCTCACGGGGAGCGCGTGTCGGAACGCGTGCCAGGACGTGTGCAAGTCGATGTCGGAGTTCGCGCTCGAGTGCGGCATCACCGTGTCCGACGCGGACCTCGATGCCTGCTATTCCCGGCAGACGAACCCGGAACGCGACGACGCGAAGGCCTGCCGGGAGTTCGGCGACCTCGAGTCCATCCGCAACCAGTGGACCTGCGAAGACGTAGGCCTGTACTTCGGCGGCGGCTCCGAGACCTGAGCCCGCCCCGCCGGGCCCCCTCCTCCGGGGAGGCTGTCGTCAGCGGGGCGCGATGTGGACGAGCACGTCGTTCCCTGGGCTCGTAGTACCGCACCCGCAGCCCGTGGCGGGGCTCGCAGCCACCACGGGAGCGCCGTCCGTCGTCGGGGTGGTTCCGGTCGTGGAGGTGGTCGGCAGGCCGGTGTGGTCCTCCGGCGCCGTGCCCGTGTGCTCCCCCGAGTGCGCGCTGGTGCCCGGCTCGGGGCAGGGCAGGTCGTCCTTGAAGGCGCTGCCGAGGCCACCTGCGGAGGCGGGGCCCACGGCCTGCCAGGCGCCCGCGGTGGGCGCTGCGGGGCGGGTCACCCCGCACCAGTCGAGCGGGGCCAGGGGATCGGCCTGGCCAGCGGCGCGGAGCGCGGAGCCGGGGGGGGGGTAGAAGTCGAAGGCCGCTGCGTCGGTGAAGCAGGAGGTGGCGTCGTCGCAGACCACGGTGCCCTCGAGGTCTCCCCGGGTGGGTGCCCGGTCGAGTGCGGAGCCGCGGAGGACCGAGCCGGGAGCGGCCAGGGACACTGCTCCGGCCACCGTGCTCCCGGTCACCACCACCACCGCGTCGCGGGCGCCGGTGACGTCGCCAGCCACGACCGAGGAGCCGAGCGTGAGGGTCCCGGCGGTCGCGTCCACCGCGGGCCCCGCGCTTTGGAACCACGCGCCGGTCACTGCCACGTCGCCCGCGGTGCGCAAGGCGGTGCCGGCGCCCGTGACCACGTCGTCGGTGAAGGTGCCCGTGGAGCCCGTTGCCACGTCGAACGCGAGGGCCGTCCGCTCGAACCAGTTGTCGTGGACCTCGAACGCCGGGGCCGAACACGCGCCCCCCGCGCACCCGATGACGACGCCCGTGCCCACGTCCACGAAGTGGTTCTGGGTCACCAGGAGCTCGCCCACGTCGCCCACCTGGCGCACGGCGGTCTCCACGCTGTCGAAGGTGCTGGCCCGGATCCAGGTGCGCACCATCGGGCCCACCCGGACGGCGTCCACACCGGGACCGAGCCCGCGGAACACGAGCTGCCAGACCACCAGCCGCTGCCCGTCGATCGACAACACGAAGTCTGCGTCCGAGCCGGTGAAGACGGCGGGATCGGCCGGATCGAAGGACACCAGCAGCGTCTCCTCGACGGGGACGTCGGAGAGGTCGGCCGTGATCACGCACGGACCGCGGTACTCGCCGGGCAACAACATCACGAGGTCGTTGCCGATGGTGCCGTTGATCGTGGCGCACCAGTCCTCCGTCGGCCCGACCACGTAGATCACGGGGACGTGGGCAGAGGCGACGGCGGCGAGCCACCAGGGCATGGTCAGGGCACCCAGCGGGCCACGAACAGGTTCGTGTCGTTCTTCCCCTTCTCGGTGGCGCGGTTCGAGGCGAACATCAACCACTTGCCGTCGGGCGAGAACATCGGGAACCCGTCGAACCCGGCCACGTGCGTGACGCGCTCGGACGCCCCGCCCGCCCGCTTCGCCATCCACACGTCGAACTCGCGGCCGTTGCCTTCGGCGTTGCTCGCGTACAACACGCCCGAGTCGTCGGGGAGCGGGTACGGCGCGAAGTTGGCGGCGCCGTTCTTCGTGAGCTGCTCGACCTTCTTCGTCGCGAGGTCCATCCAGAAGATCTCGAGCGCGCTCGGGCGGACGAGGTCCTGCTTCAAGAGGCGCTGGTAGTCCGCGAGCGCTTCGCCTTCGGGCCGGCTCGCGCGCCACACGAGCGCGGTACACGCGGGGTTGAAGAAGGCGCCGCCGTCGTAGCCGGGCGTGTCGGTGACCTGCGCGAGGTTCGCGCCGTCGCGGTCGACCGTGTACAGCTCGAGGTCTCCGGAGCGGGTCGAGGTGAAGACGATGCGCCCGTCCTTCATGCAGGCGGTGGCCTCGGCGTCGTAGCCGGGCGCGGCCAGGAAGGGCTCGGGCGGCTTGCCGGGGGTGTGCCAGTACATGTCGTAGGACGGGTACAGGGACCACACGTAGCCCTGGCTCATGTCGGGAGAGGGTGGGCACTCGGGCCCGGCGGCCTCGGTGGTCGCGTAGATGTACCGCTCGCCCGCGGGGTAGTCCGCGTACCCGCAGGTGGTGCGGCCCTTCCCGGAGGACAGGAGCTTCATCTCGCCGGTGGTCAGGTCGAACACGTACTCCTGGTCGCAGGTGGTGCCCGGGACCGGGGTGCGCTGCAGGGTCACGTGTTTGCCGTCCGGGGTCCAGTACGCTTCGGCGTTCTCGCCGCCGAACGTGAGCTGGCGCAGGTCCGCGAGGTGCGTCTCCTTCGGGTCGAGCATCTCCGGCACCGCCTTGCCCGCCGTGGGACGCCAGGGTCCGGGGCCTGCGGGCTCGGCGCCCACCGAGAAGTCGCCGTGGTCGGGGCGGTTGTTCGACGCGCCACCCACCCCGGGGGGCGGTCCACCCGCGCCCTTGCGTTGCCCGAGCGTGGCCCGCAACACGAGCTCGGCGCCGTCCCGCTTGACGACGACGTCCACGGTCTCGCCGGGCTTGTGGTCCTGGAGCAGGAAGCTCATGTCGTACAGGTTCTGCACCTTGGCGCCGGCCAGCCCGACGAGGACGTCGCCCGCCTTGACGCCGGCGGCCTCCGCGGGCCCGCCTGCGCGCACGTCGGACAGGCGGACCCCGCCCAGCGCGGCTTCGTCGGCCGTCATGTCGGGCACGGTGCCGAGCCAGGCGCCGTAGCCGCGGGAGTCACCAGCCGACGGTGGGCCGCTCACGCTGCGGACGTACGTCAGCTTCTCGGGGCGGGTGGAGACGGCGCGCACGAGGTCGTCGAGCATCCGGACCACCTGCGCGCCGCCCTCCATGTTCAGCGTGGGCGCGTCGTCGTCGGGCGTGTGGTACTGCTCGTGGGAGCCCGAGAAGAAGTGCACGACCGGGATCTGCTTCTCGTAGAACGAGGAGTGGTCGGAGGGGCCGTAGCCGTCGCCGCCGAGGTTGACCGTGAGCCCGAACTTCTCGGCGGCAGCGGTGACCGGCGCCGCCCATTCGGGCGCGGAGTCGGTGCCGAGCGCCGCTAGCTTGCCGTCGCGCACACGCCCGACCATGTCGAGGTTGATCATCCCGACCGTCTTCTCGAGCGGGAAGAGCGGGTGGTCGGTGTACCAGGCCGAGCCGCCCAGGCCGATCTCCTCGGCCGAGAACGACAACGCGACCAGCGTGCGGCGGTCCCCAGTGGGCGGGGCCTTCGCGAGGTGCTCGAACGCACACACGAGGGCGGCGGTGCCCGACGCGTTGTCGTCGGCGCCGTTGTGGATGGCGTGGCTGTCGGGCCGCATCGAGCCCTCTTCGCCCATCCCCAGGTGGTCGTAGTGCGCGCCGACGACGATCACCTCGTCGGCGAGGGCACCGGACCCGGGGAGCACGGCGACGACGTTGCGCGCGCCGGCGCTGGTGGGACGCACCTCGGTGGTGCCCGCCACCTTCAGCCCGGTGATCGCGCCGCGCGGGCCCTTCCCGCCCTTCGGTGCGCCGGGCGCGAGCTCGAGGTCGATGGCGGAGCGTGCTTCGCCCACGGAGGTGCTGCTCGCCTTCAGCCAGCGGTCGGCGACGGCGCGGGTGACCTGGACCACGGGCACGCCGGCGCGGGAGGTGGGCCCGCCCTTCACGAGCGGGGGCAGCTTGTCGGGCTCGTCGGGCTGGCGGGACGGCGCCACCAGGACGAGCGCGGCGGCGCCGAGCTCGCGGGCGCGCATGGCCTTGTACCGGAGGTCGGACCAGCGCGAGGCCCGCTTGCCGTCGAACGGGGAGGCTTCGTCGGTCTCGCCGGGCTCGTAGCGCAGCGCGAGCACGACCTTGCCCTTCACGTCGAGGCCCGCGTAGTCGTCGTACCCGAGCTCGGTGGCGGTGATGCCGTACCCGGCGAACACGACCTCGCCGGAGAAGGCGCCGTTCGTGGTGAACCCGAGTGGCGTGAAGTCGGCAGGGGTGAGCGCGGCGCCGTCGTTCAGGGTGTTGTCCACCCCGAGCTCCACGCCGGTGACGGCGTCGAAGGGCTGGCGGTGCCCCACGCCCGCGTCCCCGAGCCCTGCCGCCCGGTACCGGTCCTCGAGGAGGCTCGCGGCGCGATCGAGGCCGTCCGTGCCGATGCCCCGGCCGCCGAGCTCGTCGGCGGAGAGGGTGGTAGTGAGCTCGCGGAAACAGGCCGTGGGGTCCCACGCCTCCGGGGGCGGCGGCGGAGTCTCGGTGCGGCACGACGCGAACAGGAACGCGAGCAGGGACATCGGGGCTCCTCGGGCCGCGTAGGATACTCTCCGCGCGCGTCGTGCGGGAACCGAACCCGCCCAGGGAGGAGTGGATGAGCAACAGCACTGGCCGGACCTCGATGCTGCTGGCCGGAGCGGGCGCGATGATCGGGGTCCCCGTCCTGCTCGGGTCCATGTGGACCTCGTGGCAGCTCGTGGTGGAGGCGCGCCAGGAGCACGTCGTGCAGCGCCCGGACGTCGCAGCGGCAGCGGAGCAGATCACGGAGGTCGCGTCGCTGCCCCCGGTGCCGGAGCTCGTTCTGCCGCTCGTCACCGAGCGCACGATGGCGGACGTGGTCGAGGGGCTGATGGAGGTCGAAACCGAGACGTTGAACGTGGACGACCTCGACCCGGCCCTGCCGTATCGCCTGGCCGCGCAGTTGCAGGACGGCCTGGTGATCGGGGCCACGGTCGATCTGGGCCGGGACGGGACCATCGACGAGTGGTGGACGCTGCGCCCCACGCTCGGCCGCGAGGTGATGAAGGACGGCGCCCGCCAGCGCCTGGTGAAGCGCGACGGAGCCTGGGTCCCCGAGTGAACAGCCGGGTCGCCGGGCTGGTGTGGCTCGCCGCGTTCGCGCTGGTGGGAGCGGGCGCGGTCGCGTGGTTGAGCTGGCCCGCGACGGAGATCGCCCGGCCGATCGCTCCGCCGGTGGGAGACGAGGGCGGCGCGCCCCCGCCCGACGGCGCTGCTGGGCAGCCCCCGGTGCCGGCGGGGAGCCGGGCGCAAGCGCTCGACCAGATCGAGGCCGCCGAGGCGGAGACCCTCGGCGCCGAGGAGGCTGCGCGGCGCCGGCGCCAGCGGGAGCGCATGTTGGAGCTCCGGGCGGAAGAGCACTGACTTCGCGGGTCAGGGCGCCCGTGCGCTCAGGTGCAGCGGGGCACCACGCCGTCGATGTGGCAGCGCCGCTCCTCACCGTCCAGCGTGGACAGGTGGGTGGGGAGCACCGGCGCCGCGCCCTTGAACCGGACTTCGCACAGCTCCCGGGGGACGTCGGGCAGGGTGGCCCGGCCCTCGACGAAGTCGGCGCGGTCCCGGAAGCCGGACGGGCACTCGACCTCCATGGCGTAGTAGGGGGCTCCGCCCGCCGCCAGGACGACGGTCAGCGGCGCGGTGGTGCTGGGGAGCTCGGCGCCGGGCTCGCAGCGGCCGTCTCCTCCCGGTCCCACGACGCAGGTGACGGGCCCACCCGGGAGCGCGACCTGCGCGGGCGGCGGCGCCGAGAACCGCGCAGAACACGGGGTGGCCGGGAGGTCGGGGACGTACGCGGCGCCGTCCACGAGCGCTGCGCGGGCCCGGAACTGCCCACACGTGACCTCGACCTGCGTGAAGCCGGCCGAGCCGGCCCCGAGCCGGAGGTTGGGGACGGGGGGGCCCGGCGGTGGTGGGGGCGGGAGCGGCGCAGCCGGCGGCGGTGGGGGTGGGGGCGGCGCCAGCACCACGGGACCGGTGACGCACTTCGCGCCGCCGACGCCGTAGGTGCACACCTGGCGCTCGCCCGCCCGCACGTGGAGGACCACCGGGCCTCCCCCCTTCAGCGTGGCCCGGCAGGGCCCGTCGGGAACCCCGGAGAACGCAGCGACCCCGTCGACCAGCTCGGCCCGGTCGCGCCAGTCCCCGCAGCTCAGCTGCACCGCCTGGAACGGTCGCGTCGGCGGCTCCAGCACCACCTGCACCATGGTCGCTGGGTCCTCCGCGCGGGCCGCAGCCAGGAAGAGCGCGAACATGGAGACCTCCCGACGGGAGTCTACCCCGGGTGTCCCGAGGTGGGATCGAGGCGCAGCGTGCAGCACCCGAGGTCCAACACCGGCGCCTTCGTGGTGAGGGAGCAGGTGACCGTGCGGCCGCGCTTCACCTGCGTGACGACCCCGATCTCCGCGAGGGCCGCCAGGTGCCGGGAGGCCTGGTAGTGCGGGATGTCCAGCGCGTCGGCGACGGCGCCGATCGAGCACGGCCCCGCCGCGAGGTGCCCGAGGATCCGCAAGCGGAGAGGCTCCCCGAGGGCCCGGAGGATGCTGGCGCACTGGTCCTGATCGCGGGTGGGTTCCACCCTCGTTGCCTATCACCCTCCCGTCCGTCGACTGGCGGGAGCGCGCGGTTTATCCATGCGCCGAGGTGCATGTGTCGATCTCCAGGCGCGAGCTGCTCGGCGGTGGCGCGACTGCCGCGGCGGTCGGGTGGGTGGCTACGGCCGAGGCAGCGACCCCGCGGGTCCAGGTGGGCACGCTCGCCGCGCTGGCGGTGGGCGCTCCCCGCTGGTTCACGTGGCCCGACGGTCGGTCGCCCGCGGTGCTCCTCAAGCTGGGGCGGCCCGTGCCCGGTGGCGTCGGTCCCGATCGCGACGTCGTGGCCTATTCCGCGGTGTGTACCCACCTCGGCTGCGTCGTCCAGGTGAAGGACGACCGGCTGGTGTGTCCCTGCCACTGGTCGATGTTCGACCCGGCGGTGGGCGGCCGCTGCTACCAGGGCCCCGCGCCGACAGCGCTCCCGCGCATCGTCCTCGAGGTCGACGACGACGGGAGCATCGCGGCCGTGGGGAGCGACGGGGTCGTGTGGGGCCGCCTGGGCCCGGAGGTGCAGCCGTGAACGAGGTCATCCCGCTGCCCCCGCCCGACGCCACGGTGACGCAGACCGTGTGCCAGTACTGCACCGTCGGCTGCGGCTACACGGTGTACACCTGGCCCGAGGGCCGCGACGGCGGACCAGCGCCCGCCGAGAACGCGCTCGGCGCCGACTTCCGGTCCCCGCAGGCTGCCCTGACCGGCGTCCCGTACACGGCGCCCATGGTGTCGAGCATCGAGGGGCCCGACGGCCTCCGGCGCACGGTCGCCATCGTGCCCGCGGCCGGAAGCGACATCAACCGGCGGCGCGATCACAGCGCGCGCGGCGGGGCCAACGCACAGGCCACGTTCTCGCGCCGCCGCCAGACCGCCGACCGCCTCACGCACCCGTTGCTCCGCGTGGGTGACCAGCTCGTCCGCGTCACGTGGACCGAGGCCATCGAGGTGCTCGCGCGCGTGCTCGTGGGGGTCCGCGACCGCGACGGCGTCGACGCCGTCTGCGCGAAGGCGTTCGACCACGGCGGCGGCGGCGGCGGGTTCGAGAACAACTACGGTGTCGGCAAGCTGCTGTTCACCGGGCTCGGCACGAAGATGGTGGGCATCCACAACCGCCCGGCCTACAACTCCGAGGTGTGGGGGAGCCGCGACCGCGGGGTCCACGAGCTGCACTACACCGCCGAGGACGCCCGGCTCTGCGACACGTTGTTCCTGTGGGGCGCCAACAGCTTCGAGACCGCCACGGTGTTCTTCACCGAACACGTCCTGCCCAACTTCCAGGGCGAGACCGCTGCCGAGAAGCGGGCCGCGTTTGCCCCCGGCGAGGCCGTCGATCCCCTCCGCGTGGTGGTGATCGACCCCCGCCGCACCGCCACCCTCACGCTCCTCGAGTCGCTGGATCCCGCGCGGGTGCTGCACCTCCGGCCCGCGCCCGGCACCGACCTCGTCGTGGCCAACGCCATCGCGCGCGTGGTGTGGGAGCGGCGCTGGCACGACGCGGCGTTCGTGGCGGACCGGACCGACCCCGCCGGCTTCGCGGAGTACCAGCAGCAGGACCTCGGCGGGAAGACGCCGCTCGCGCGTTTCCTGGCCGAAGCCAGCGCCACGAGCGGGGTCCCCGTCGCGCAGCTCGAGCAGGCCGCCGCGTGGATGAGCAAGCCCAAGGGCAAGGTGCGCCGGCGCACGTTGACCGTCTACGAGAAGGGCATCATCTGGAACCTCCGCAACTACGACACCGTGGCGTCGCTCGTGCAGCTCGCGGTGCTCGGTGGACACATCGGGCGCCCGGGGACCGGCTGCGGGCGCCAGGGAGGGCACCAGGAGGGCTACGTCCGGCCCGACTACCCGGGGTCCCGCCCACCCCCCAACGTCGACCAGCACCTGATCGACGGCGGCGGGAAGGTGTTGTGGGTGATGGGCACCAACCCGTACCTCACCACCCCGCGCGCCCAACACTACCGGGGCGCGATGCACGCCCGCACCGTGGCGCTCACCCGGGCCCTCGCCAGCGCGCGCGGCGGAGAGCCCGCTGCCCCCGAGGCCCGCGCCGCCGCCGTCGTGAAGGCGCTGGGGGAGGGGACGGGGCTGTTCCTCGTGGTCTCCGAGCTGTACCTCACCGACACCGCGCGCGACGCGCACCTCGTGTTGCCGGCCGCCGGCTGGGGCGAGATGGAGCTCACCTCCATCAACTGCAACTCGCGGCTGTTGCGCCTGTACGGGAAGTTCATGGAGCCGCCCGGGGTGGCGGTCCCCGACTGGGAGATCTGCGCGCGCACCGCCCGCCGCATGGAGTCCCTGTACAGGGCCGCCGGGAACGACGCGGAGGCCCGACGGTTCGCGGGCTTCGACTGGAAGACCGGCGAGGACGTGTTCCTGGCCGGAGGCGCCACGTTCCCCGACAACCGCGTGGACGAGGTCGGCGCCGAGTCGCTGCCCTGCGAGACGTACGCTGGCGTGGACTACGCGCTGCTCCGGGAGCTCGGCCAGCGCGGCATCCAGACGCCGGTCCGGCGCGACCCCGTCACGGGTGCGGTGGTGGGCACCACCCGCCGCTACACCCACCGGTTCGGCAGCGCGGACGGGAAGTTCCACTGGGTCGCGACCGGCGGCTGGACCGGGTACCCCCCGGAGCTGACGCGGTACCTCGACGACCGGAAGACCTGGCCGTTCTGGCTCACGACCGGGCGCAGCCAGCGGCTGTGGCAGACCGGGTACCACGACGCCCGCATCCCCGAGAAGCTCGAGGAGGTGCCGCTGCCCTACGTGGAGCTCCATCCGGACGACGCAGCGGCGCTCGGCGTGGACACCGGCGACCTCGTGGAGGTGTGGAACGACGAGGGGAACCTGGTCGCGCAGGCCCGCGTCCTCGATGGGCCGCCTCGGGGCATGGTCTTCGCGCTGCAGTTCCACCCGTTCGGCACGTCGAACGACCTCACCTCGCCCTACACCGACCCGAAGACCACCATCCCCTGGTACAAGGGCGCTCGCGTGGCTGTCCGCAAGCTCGCCGGCGACGTGGCGGACGCCCGCGACGTCATCTCGAAGCGGCGCACGAACGACTTCAGCTGACGCCGCGCACCACGGCCCTGGCGACGCAGCGCGCAGCAGCGTCGCCGACCTGCAGCAACGCGACCGGGTCGGCGCGGCCCACCCCGGTCGACGCCACGAAGATCAGGTCGCCGTCGAACGGGGTGAACGCGGGGAACAGGGTCCGCGCGAAGCCCGCCGCCGCCATCTTCGCGACGACGGTGCACTGTTCGCGGTCGAGCCCCACGTCCGTGGCGACGATGGCGAGGGTGGTCTGTCCACGCGCGAGCCCCGACTCCATCGTCCCCACGACGCGCCCGCCCGCCCCGACGTGACCCGTCGCGGGGTCCACCACCGCGCCGAACGCGTTCACCGCAACGCCGGCGGCAACCACCCCACCGGCGACCTCCTCGGCCCAGCCCCCGAACCCACCCGGCGCTGGCCCTCCAGCGGCGGTGCCCACCCGCGCTCCCGTGGCGGCGCCCACGCGGCCCTCGGGCAACACCTCGGAGGACGCGCTCCGCGCTGCGGCGGCGCCGTCGGCTGCGTCCGGCCGGCGCGTCGCGGTGTGCAGGTCGAACAGGATGGCGGCCGGGACGATGGGGACCACCCCGTACGGCGTGGCGAACCCTTCGCCGCGCTCGGCCAGGACCTGCATCACACCGTCTGCCGCGGCGAGTCCGAACGCCGAGCCGCCGGCGAGGCAGAACGCGTGGACCCGGTCGGCGAGCGCGCCGGGCTCCAGTACGCCGAGCTCGCGGCTCCCCGTGGCCGAGCCTGGGACCCACACCCCGGCGCGGGCTCCCCCGGGGAAACAGACCACGGTGACCCCGGTGTGTGCGGCGTCGTCGGTGGTGTGCGCGGCGAGGAGCCCGGGTACCTGGGTGAGCGTTCGGTTCTGCACGGAACCTCCTGGTCGGGGTGGTCGTATCCTGTTATAAGTACCGGTGACTTATTGCACGGAGGATTCGATGGCCCGAGCGTCCGACCGCCCCGCCAGCCGCAGGAAGCGCCCCGCCCGCGAGACGTACCACCACGGGAACCTGCGGCGCGCCCTCATCGAGGCCGCGCTCAAGTTCGTGCGGGACGGCGGCCCGGACGCCTTCACCATGGCTGAGGCCGCGCGGGAGGCGGGGGTGTCGTCCGGCGCCCCGTACCGTCACTTTCCGGACCGCAAGGCGCTGATGCGGGCCGTGGCGGCGGAGGGCGAGGAGCTCCTGGCCGAGGCGATGGACCAGGCGATCGACGGCGCCGGCGCCGACGGGTGGAGCCGGCTCCTCGCGGTCGGTCGCGCGCAGGTCGCGTTCGCGCAGGAGCACGCGGCACACTTCCGCGTCCTGTACTCGCCGGAGTACCGCACCCCCGAAGACGCGGGCTATCAGGCAGAGGTGGACACCAACCGCACCCGCCTCCTCGCTGCGCACCGGTCGCGCGAGGCGGCGGCGGTGTTCGCTGCCCAGTGTGCGATCTACGGACTCTCCCGCATGGTGGTGGATGGACAGCTCGGGCCCGAGCTCGAGCCCGAGGTGGTGGACGACGCGCTCCGCGCCGTGCTGAACGCGCTCCGTGGGGGCCGCTCGTGACCCGACCCGCCGAAGATCCCGTTCTGGCCTTCCTCACCGCCGTCGACCTCGCGGTGGCGGAGGGCCGGCTCGGCCGCCTCGTCCTGGGCAAGCCCACCGGCGAGGTCCAGAAGTGGACGGTGCGCCCCGTCACGCTCAAGGGCGGGCTGCGGTACCAGCTCGTAGAGACCCGCCCCGGCGCGGATCGCACCACCAACCTCCTCACCGGGGAGCTGCGCGGCCGGATCGAGTCCGCGCTCGGCACGCAGTTCCGGTCGGGACACCTGTCGACCGAACACGGCTCGCTGCAGCTCGAGTGGCGCAAGGAGACCCCCGTGTTGTCGAAGGGCAAGGAAGCTGCCGCCGCGAAGCCGGCCGCGCACGATCGCGAACGCCATCGGGGGCTCCAGCTGTCGCCCGCCTGGACCACGGCGCTCGGCCTCACCGAGGCAGACGGCCGTCCCTGCCGCGGCGAAGAAGCCAAGCTCCGCCAGGTGCACCGGTTCGTCGAGGTGTTGTCCCACGCGATCCCCGCGCCGGTCGCGCCCGAGGGCCGCCCCTACCGCCTGGTCGACGTGGGCTGCGGTCGCGGCGCGCTCACCTTCGCCGCCTGGCAGTACCTGCGCGCCACCCTCCCGGAGGGCACCCCGCTCGAGGTCGTGGGCGTGGAGCTCCGGCCCGCGCTCGCCGAGAAGACCGAGCGGATCTCGCGGGCCACGGGATGTGAGGGGCTCTTGTTCCGGGCCGGGACCATCGACACGTTGCCCGACCTCCCGTTCGACGTGGTCGTGGCGCTGCACGCGTGCGACACCGCCACCGACGACGCTCTCGCTCTCGCCCACGAGCGGGGCGCCCAGCACGTGTTCGTCGCGCCGTGTTGCCACAAGGAGCTCCGCCCGCAGCTCTCCGCGCCGGCTGCGCTCGCGCCGGTCCTCCGCCACGGCATCCTCAAGACCCGCGAGGCCGACCTCGCCACCGACGCCCTGCGGGCCGCCGTGCTCGAGGCGCTCGGCTGGGACGCCCGGGTGTTCGAGTTCGTGTCCACCGATCACACCGACAAGAACCTGATGATCGCGGCCGTCCGCCGGCCGGAGCCTCGCCCGGAGGCCCTGGGAGAGGCGCGGGACCTCGCTGCGTTCTTCGGGGTCCGCGAGCAGGCGCTGGCCCGCCGGGTGGGGATGCCGCTCTCGGGTTAGCCGGGAGGCATGCTGATCCTGCTGGCTGCCTGCACCCCGGTCCCCGTCCGGACGCCCCCCAAGACCACGGATTCCGTCACCGTACCCACCGGCGACACGGCGGTGGTGGTCACGACGGACTCCCCCACGGAGTCGACCCCGACGGTTCCGTGCGCCGAGGGCCCGGGCAGCGCGTGTGACCCGTTCCCCATCCTGGCCTTCCCCTACGACGACCGCGCCGACACGTCGGACTCGCCGAACCGGGCGGTCGACGCGTACGGCTGCGACCCGGACGTGGACGAGTCCGGACCCGAGTGGTGGTACGTCGTGGAGATCCCCGAGCGCGGCCTCCTCACGGCGTCGATCGACGAGGTGGCCGGTGACGGCGTGGACGTCGACCTGCACCTCCTGTCGGGCCCCGATCCCGCCGGCGACTGCGTCACCCGCGATCACGCCGCGCTCGACGCGCTCCTGGACCCCGGCACGTACTTCCTGGTCCTCGACACCTGGGTGGACGGCGACGGCGTGGCCCAGGAGGGGCGCTACGAGCTGCAAGTGGACTTCCGGCCCGGAGACGTCGACCCGTGCGAGGTCGTCCCCACCGACGTGGAGATGTTCTGGTCGGGCTGCGCGGGCTCGGTGCCGGACTGCTTCGAGGCCGGCGGAGACGTGTTCCTCTCCACGCCCACCACCGGCCCCGTGGTGAAGGAGGCGCACCTGGTCACGACGGACGACGGGTTCGGCGCGGGCTGGCCGTCCTCCTTCACCGACGGGATCAGCGCGCACTACGCCAACTCCGAGGCAGTCAGCGGGTACGTGATGCGCCGGACGGAGCCCTGGGCACCGGCGGGGGAGGGGGGCTCCGAGTACGGCCAGGCCGCGTACGGGTCCAAGCTCCCGCCGGAGGACGAGGCCTGGTACCTCAACATGTACTGGCGTTCGCGGCCGACCCCGGGGACGCGGATGATCGTGCGCAACCCCGCGAACGGGCGCGCGGTGGTCGCAGCGGGTGGCTACGAGACGGGCCCCGGCGACAACACCCGGATCGGCGGCGTCGCCGAGGAGGTGCACGACGCGCTCGGCACCGGGCACCTCGACGACCTGGAGATCGGGTTCGCCGCCGACCAGTCGCTCCCGCTGGGCCCGGTGACCTGCCTCCGCTGAGGATCCCCGGGGTGGTAGGGTAGGCGCGATGCTCCTCCTCGGCCTCTCCGCGGCGCTCGCAGCGGACCCCCGCGACTTCGCACCCATCGACGCCGTCCTCGACCCCACCGACGTCGTTGACGTCGACACGGGCACGGATCCGACCACGCTGCGGTACGCCGCGGTGGTGTGGCCCGGCGTGGTCTCGTCCGACGGCGCTGCCGTGTTCACGTTCGGACGGGTGGTGGTGTCTCACGACGTGATCGCGCACGGCGCGCGCCCGTTCGTGTTGTTGTCGCAGTCCGACGCGGTCGTGTCGGCGCGGGTGGACGTGAGCGCCACCGGCGTCGCGGGCGGCCCCGGGGGCTTCGCGGGGGGCCCCACGCCAGAGCAGAACGGCCTGGGGCCGGGTGGTGGGCGTGCGCACGTCACCTACAGCGGCCTCTATGGGGGTTCCGGCGGCGGCTTCGGCGGCGCAGGGGGCCCTGCGGGAGCGCACTTCTACGTGCAAGGTGGGCTCGGGGGCGCGACGTACGGCGACCTCGCGAGCGCGCTGCAGGGCGGGTCCGGCGGCGCAAGCTCCTACTACGAGCTGGGTGGAGGGGGCGGCGGCGCGTTCGAGCTGGGGGCGCTCGGCCCGGTGACGCTCACCAGCACCTCGAGCCTGCTCGCGAACGGGGCGCCCGGCCAGCGCCTGAACATCTACGGCGCGAGCGGCGGTGGCTCGGGCGGCGCCCTGTTCGTCCACGGCTATGGGGGTGCGGCGGAGGGCCTGATCCAGGCCCGGGGCGGGGCCGGCGGCGCGGGCTACTACGACGGCGCGGGCGGGGGCGGTGGCCGCGTCCTGCTGCGGGGCTTCGCCTTCGTCACCACCGTCGCGGACGTGGCGCCTGGACCGCCGGGGGCCCTCACCCCGACGATCGCGCCCCCCTGGCCTGCGTCGGCTGGTGTCGTGCAGGTGGAGCTGCTGCCCGACCACGACGAGGACGGGTTCGCGGTGGACACCGACTGCGACGACCGCGACCCCGCCATCCCCGGGCTCGAGGTGGCGTGCAACGGGCTGGACGACGACTGCGACCGCGCCACACCCGATGCCCCCGACGGGGACGGCGACGGCGTGGACACCTGCGCCGACTGCGACGACGGGGACCCTGCGCGCGTTCCGGGCAGCGCCGAGGTGCCGTGTGACGGGCTCGACAACGACTGCAACACCCACACGCCCGACGCGGAGGGCTGCGACGACCCCACGCCCACGGGTGAATCGCCTACGGGGGAGTCACCGTGCGACAGCCCCGTCCCGGCGCCCCGGCCGTTCACGGACCCCGGGTGCAGTTGCGGGTCCACGCCGGGTCCGGCCGGGCTCGGCGCCCTGCTCGCCTTCGCCGTCACCGCAGCAGGGCGACGGCGCTCGCCGGGTCGCGGAACCCCACCACCACCGGCGCCCCCTCCCGCTCGATCACGGGGCGCTTGATCAACATCGGGTCCGCCTGGAAGGCCGCGGTCCACTGAGCGTCCGACCAGGTGTCCTTCTCGGGGCCGAGGGCCCGGTAGCTGCCCCCCGAGGTGTTGCGCAGCGCCGGCGCGCCGAACACCTGCACCCACCGCGCCACCTGGGCGGCGTCGGGCGGGGTGGCGCGGAAGTCGACGAACGTGTGCGCCAGGCCAGCCGCCGTCAGGGCGGAGAGGGCCTTCTTCACCGTTCCACACGAAGGGATGCCGTAGACCGTGATCATGGTGGCGTGAGTAACCTTCGCTCACTCGGAGCGCAGGGGTCGCGGGCGTCCGCGTCGCAGAGGCCGAACAGGGGCGCATCTTCGAGCGCTTCGTGCGCCTCCACGCGCCGCCAGGGAGGAGTGGGTCTGGGCCTGGCCATTGCCGGGGAGATCGGGGGCGGTGCCTCCGTGGCACCCCACCCGGCTCAGCCGCCTTGCAGCAACGCCAACAGGAAACACGTCGCTGCGACCACCGAAGCCAGGGCACGGACCGAGTTCCACCGGACCCACACCTCGACGTACTCGCTCGTCCAATAGGTGGCTGCGTCGGACGGCTCCATCGACGCCAGTCGCTCGTTCATCGGCAGATTGTGCGCGTAGGACACCACGAGCCCGCCGAGGACATGGACCGTCGCGCCGGTCGTGAGGAGCGCCAACGGCACCCGCTGGACGTTCGTCGCCACCGCGCCCGCCCCGACGAGCACGGTGAGCCCCACGGACCCCCACAGGAGCACAATGGTGATCGACCTCCACACCTCGCGGTTGATGAGTTGCATGACCTCGACTCCCGCCTCCACCCGAGCCATGCGCAAGGCGCGCATCAGGAAGTCCGAGAACGTGAGAAAGAAGCCGCCGACCATCGACAGGGCGATGACGGCGACGCCGACGAGCACGGAGAACCAGGGGCTCACGACCCCTCTCCCGGGCGCACGGGCGGGTGCACCATCACGAACAGGCACGACGCGCCCAACCCGAACTCGACTGCCAGCACCGTCAACACGGCGGGCGACGGCGTGCCATCGAGGAGGATCGCCACCCCCCGCCCCCCCGCATAGGAGAGGTACACCAGGGCAGACACCCCGCTCGCCACCCGAGTGAAGGACGGACGGAAAGCCCCCGCGAGGATGAAGCCCCCCAGCGCAAACAGCGAGGCACCGGTGCCTCGCAGGTCACTCAAGAGGCCCCGCTGGTCGCCGATCGTGACGCCGTCAGCGGCGTAGAAGGCAACCGGCGCAGCGAGGAGCGCAGCGCCCACGCCAAGCCCCACGATGCCGGATAGGAGAACGATCAATGTCCCGGGGGCAGGCGTTTTCATGGTCCACTTGTAGACCGGCCCGTTCGGCTCGGCCCTGGCGGACCGTCCGTGTCGATGTGCCGAGCGTCCACGCGGTGCTCAGGCCCCCGACCGGGTGGTGCGTGGAGAGCGGAGACTACCGGGTGAAACCCCATAGAATCGCTTGAATGCGCGGCAGAAGGACGACTCGGACTCGTAGCCGAACGTGCTCGCGAGGGTGGACAGGGGCTCCGAGGTCTCTTGCAGCCGCGCCCGGGCGAGCTGCAGGCGCCACCGGGTGACATAGCGCATGGCCGGTTCACCCAGGAGTCGCGTGAAACGCTCGGAGAACGCCGACCGCGACATCGCCGCCTCATGGGCGAGCAGGTCGACCGTCCACGCGCGCTGCGGCTCGCGGTGGATCGAGGCGATCGCCCTGCCGACCTGCGGGTCCTGGAGCGCGCCCAACCACCCGCGGCGAGCTTCCGGGGCCTTGTCGAGCCAGGCGCGGATGGCCTGGATGACGACGATGTCGGACAAGCGGGTGATGACGGTCTCTCCCCCGGGCCGGAGCGACGCCGCCTCGCGCGTGATGAAGCGCAGCGTGCTCTCCAGCCATCCGGTCTCGTCGACGCCGCCGCTCTCGAGGTGGACCACCGGTGGCAGCAGCTCGACCAGCCGCTGGGCGGCCACGTGGTCGAAGCGCATCACGCCGTACATCGCCTGGGTGATCCGGCCGCCCCCGCCGGAGCAGAGCGTCTCGTAGCGGTCTTGCAGACGGGAAGATCGAAGAGGGGCAACGGCCGGACCCCAGCATCACTCCGGAGGGTGTGCGGGGTGCCGTGAGGGATGAGGGTCAGGCTGCCCTGTTCGAGCAGGCGCGGTCCTTCGCCCTCCACCTCGAGCCAGGCATGCCCGACCGTGACGATTTGGAAGGACATGAAGCCTTCCATCGAGGGCACCGCGACGGCCCATGGCGCGCTGAGCTCGGCGCGGCAATACAACGTGCCCGTCAGCCGGAGGAGGTGGAGGGTCTCCCCGAGAGGGTCGGCGGAAGCCGGAAACGGCGGTGCAGGTGGACCACGCGACATGAACGCAGTGTCGTCGAACGTATGGCCGTACGTCCACCCCCGTGGACGTTCGGCACACCTGAACCGCGCGCGCTGCGCCCGTCATCGGCTCCGCCCACCACACCGTGCCCCGCGGAGCGATGCCCCGTTGGTGTTGCACCGAACGACTGCTCAGCGGACCTCGATCCGGAGGTCGGCGCTGAGCGTCACGTTGCCCTTCGGCTCGTCCTCGGTGCCGAGCGAGGTGTCGGAGGCGATCACCTCTACCGTCAGCTCCCCGACCTCGTCGACCTCGGAGCTCACGAACGCGGTGACCGTCACCACGCACGCGCCGGGGCCTTCCTGCACGAACGCGGTCCCGGCATGGCCGAGCGCCTCGCCGTCCTGCGCGTCGCGGGGCCTTTCGGTACCGCCGCCGATCGGGTCGCCCTCGCCGTCGGCGAACGTGAGGTCGACCGGCACGCCGTCCGCGCCGACCCAGCCCAGGGCCAGCGAACCCTCGAGGAGCCCGCACTTCAGCGCGTCGTCCTTGGCATCCACGCGCTCGAGGCGGATCGTGGCCTCGACCACCGTCTCGCCCTCCGAGAAGTCGACGGTGATCGGCGCGAGCGCTTCGCGCTGCTCCCACTTGCTGGAGCACGCGGTGAGCACGGTGACGAGGGCGGCGGCGGACACGAGCAGGATCGAGGTGCGCATGGTCGAAGACTCCCGAACGGCGGGCGGAGCGCCTCACCGATACTGGGCACCTAGCGAGGTCCGTGCCAACCTTACGACATAGTGCAGGAGCGGATCGTGGATCGGCCCGCGAAGCCGGAGGCCGCAGACCGCGGCGCTGAGGTCGCGGTGGGGTCGCGCTTCGGGTGAAGGCGCTTCGTGTCGGCGACGCGGGCGGCCGCGGTGTGGGCCAGGGGTGTGCTCCCGACCTCGGAGATCACGGCCCGGGGTCGTACGGCGGGCCGGCCGACGGCCACCTGGCGAGGAGCTCGTCGATGTAGGCCTGCATGTCGACCCACAGGGCCACCACGTCCGGATCTTCGGGGTCGTAGTAGTCGACCGTGCCGCTGGGATCGCGCGAGAAGTCCCAGAGGTGCTTCTCGCCCCAGAAGTCGTACGTGAGCTGCAGGCCGCCACGGAGCACGGACAACTGCGCGGCGCCACAGCAGCCCCAGTACAACATGCTGCGGACGACCCGGTCGCTCGGGGCGAGCCCGACCTCGATTCCAGTGGCGGGCTCCGGCGGGACGGTACCGAAGTAGCTGATCAACGTGGCGCCGATGTCCTCGTGGACGGTGGGGTCGGTCCACACCTGCGTCCGAAGGTTCTTGGCCCAGAACATCGCGGTCGAGCGGTTCTCCTCCGACGCCAGCGTGAGCCCGTGGCCGAAGCCGCCCCGCTCGGCGAACTGCTCCCCGTGGTCGGTCACGAACACGACCAGGGTGTCGTCGAGCGCGCCTCGGGCGTCCGCCTCGGTCCAGAACCGGCGGAACTCCACGTCCCAATAGTCGAGCTCCGCGTCGTACACCTCGAACGAGTTGAGCAGGAACTGGTCTTGCTGCTGCTCGCTCTGGTACGGGAACTGGTACGCGAAGTCACCGAACGAGTCACACAGGTCGCCGAACGTGTCCGGCTCGTATCCGGGGTCGTCGATGTACTCGTCGGGTGGGCAGTACGGCGCGTGCGGGTCCATGTAGTGGACGTGCAGGTAGAACGGGTCGCGCTCCGACACGAGCTTGCGGAGCTCCTCGAGGCCAGTGTCGGTCACCGTGGTGGCGTCGCTGTAGTCGATGTTCAGAACGACCTCGAACCCGCGATCGAGGGGCAGGTACGGCCCCATGACGCCGTTCGCGGTCACGAGTGTGGTGTTGAAGCCGAGCTGGTACCCGAGCTGGCCGGCGATCGTGGGCAGCTTGGGTGCCCAGTCCGGGACCTCGGGATCGCTGTTCCAGGGGAACCACCCCAGATCGAACGGGGTCCGACCGGTGGTCACGCACGTCATCGAGGGTCCGGTCCAGCTCGAGCACGAGCGGTGGTTCTCGAGGACCACGCCCTCCGCGAGGAGGGAGTCCAGGAACGGTGTGTTGCCGTTCTGCGCGTAGCGCCCGATGAAGTCGCGCCGGGTGGTGTCGAGCGACACGATCAACAGGTTCGTGGGTCGCGGCCCGTCGAACTGGAGCACGGACTGCGGTCCGGTCGACGAGATCCCGGTGTCGGTGGTGTCGCCCGCGGTGGGGTCGTCCTCCGTCGGGGTGGTGGGGGCCGGCCCTGGCGGCTCCGGCTCCGGCTCGCGACCGTCGCCCGGATCCTTCGCACACGCCAGCCAGAGCCACATGGAGACCCCCAGTGACCCCTTATCCCCAACTTCGCGCTCGGCGGCGTGTCACCAGGGTGCCGCTCTCCATGGCTTGCCATTACTGACCGTTCAGGATGGTGGTTTGCCGCACCACCTGGCCACTCGACCCCCGCGACGCCCCGCCACTGCCGGACCGACACCCGAACGCGACTCACGCGACTCGACGCGGACGTGGGCCCTCGGCCGACGCCAACTGGTCGCCGAACCCGTCACCGTCGAGGTCGGCCACCGCCACCGCGTCCCGCGTCCAGGACCGGCATCTCCGGAAGCCCGAGAGAAGTAGTCACGGTTGTTCGCGCCGAGGTCGAGAGTGCGCCCGCTGACGGGATAGGCGGCTCGCCATGGAACCCGTCGAGGCGCCCGCCGAACCCGCCCCCCCGTCCGGTCCTGTCGCCGACGTAGCGCTCGGCCTCACCACCGCGCCCCTGAAGGACCTGCCGATCGCGTTCGACACCACGTTCGGGTGGGCCTCCGAGCGCGGTGGGATCGAGGTGTCCGGCGCGCGCAGCTACCGCGAGGTCCTCCGGGCCGACCTGCGCGAGCGGACCGTCGCGTACGCGTGGGGCGCCGCCGCCCGGCTCGTCACCGGCGCCGCCACCGATCCCTGGCGCCTCGAGGCCGGCGTCGCGCTCGGCTACGACGACGGAAAGGACGGCTACGAAGACCTCGACTCCCCCCGCCGGGCCTACTCCAACACCGACACCCTCTCCGCCTCCGGACGGCTCGGTGTGCGTGGCACCCCCGCAGAGCGCTGGGCACTCCGCGCATCCGTGTCGGTCGGCTGGGCGCGGGTGGGCGACGACGCGTTCGCGGTCGACGAGGCCGGCGCCACCGTGTTCGACGACGTCCGCACCGACAAGGGCCTGCGGGTCGGGTTCCGCAGCCGCATCCGCCGCCTCGTGCTCGACGATCGGGCTGCGCTCCGCGGGCTCGTCACCGCCGACAGCCTGCGGGGCGAGCGCCTGGTGTCGGACGGCGTGACCTGGACCACCACCCCCGTAGACGACTGGTCTCTGCGCATCCGCATGCACGGCGACTGGCTGGGCCTCGGCCAGCTCTTCGCCCCCACGTTGTTCCTCGGCCTCGACCTGGCGGGCGGTGGCGCGCTCACCGCCACGCCGCTCGTCGGCCTCGGGTTCGTGCAGGAGAACCCTCGGGATTGACCCGGCCACCTGGGGATCCTCGCGGCTGTTCACGACGGACCGCACGACCGTCGCGAGCCGGCTCGGGGCGCTGGCGCGCGGCCACCGACGGGCCGCCGACGAGCTCTTGCGCCTCGCGATGCGCGACGCGGGCCCCGCGTAGGCCTGCCGCGAACTTCACGGCCGCGCGCGACGGTCTCGACCGGCTGAGTGCCGAGGCCGTGGCCACCGCCATGACGGCTGTCCGGACGGGGCGTGGCGGCGGTGTCGCGGTTTCGGCGCGGCGAGCGGCGCGGCGTCGGAGGAACGCCGGCTCTGTGCTGGAACGGGGCTTGCAGTCCAGGGCGGTGTCCACCGTGGGGGATCCGATGCGTCTCGCTGTTGTCCTGGTTCCGCTCCTGCTCGCCGCCTGCGTGTCCGACGCCGAGCCCGAGGTCACCGTCGCGCAGCTCGAGGCGCCGAGCGCCACGCACGACTTCGAGGAGCCGCGCGAGGCCTTGACGGTTTCGGGCACTTCCGCGGTTTCGGGCGCCGACCGCGACTGGACGGTGGTGGTCGCGGATCCGCGGGCAGACGTGACGGTCGACCTGCATCTGCCGGGGGGCTCGGACCTGTCGGTCCTCGACGGGCGGGCGCTGACCGTGGACGTCACCGAGTCGTGGATGGGGCCGGCGACTGCGTTCTCGATCCGCGACGAGGCCGGCCTGGCGCTGATCGTCCAGACCTGGTCGGGTGGGACTGCGGCGGAGGCGTTCGGCGCGGACTTCGTTTCGTTCGGCGCTGCGCTGGGGGAGGGCGTCGTGGACAGCGCGGAGGGGGACTGGACCCTGCGCTACCACGAGGTGCACTTCGAGACCGACGGCGGTCCGGTGGACACCCGCCCGGGGGAGCCGTTCGAGGCGGAGCTCGGCGGCGAGCGCTGGCGGATCGTGGTGCTGGGCGCGTTCGAGGTGGTGGACATGCCGGCGACGCTGCCGGGGTGCGGGTCGGGCTTCGGCGACACGCTGGCGTTCGAGATGCAGCGCCTGGAGCGCGAGCCCATCCTGGACGTGCGGGAGGCGCTGGCGGACGAGCGGCGGATCGGCGAGTCGTCCTGCGGGGGGTGAGGGCGTCGGCGCAGCGCGAGCTGCTCGAAGCCGATCTCGGACTACGGCTGTCCCTGGAAGCCGCCTGGACCAAAGCCTACCGCAACGTCGAGCAAGCGATGATGGCCCTGCCGAGACGCTACCCCCACATGGCTGTGCTCATCTCGATCCTCCACACCCTCGACAGGGCGCTCTGGACAGCGAGATCCTGGAGCGCGTCAGAAAGGCCCTGGCGGCGATGCCGTAGCTCGACAGCCTCGTTGCCGTGTGCCCCCTCTAGCTAGAGCGAAGCGAGGAAGTGCGCAGCCAGCGCCTCCGCGACCTCGTCGCTCCAGGCCAGGCCCACGTGGCTCGTGTCCGCGAGCTCGACGAACGACCCGACCGCCGCGCGGCTCACCTCGTCGGCCGAGCGGCCTGGGTCGAGCAGCGCGTCCTCCGAGCCCGCCACGAGCAGCACCGGGACGGAGTAGGCGCCCCAGAACGCGCTCGCGTCGGTCGTCGCGATCCCCTGCGTCGTCGTCCAGGTGTAGGCCAGGGTGTCGAGGGGATCGGCGAGCTCGGGCTCCTTGACGAGTCGGAGCACGAAGCGGTGGGGCTCGCCGCGCAGCGCCGCGCCGAGATCCCCGAGATCGAGCTGCGCGTAGGACGTCCCTGCGAGGTCCGGGCAGTCCAACAGCACCTCGCTCCGGACCTGGGGTTGCTCGGGGTGGTTGTAGGGGGCGACGAGTCCGACGCTGTGGAGCCAGGCCGAGCCTCCGCGCTCCACCCACCGGCTCACCATGCCCCCGCCGCTGCTGTGGCCTCCCGCGTGGAGCGAGGCCTCGGGCCAGGCCGAGGCGAGGTCGGCGAGGTGCTGCGCGAGGTCACGTACGATCTGGTCGGCGTCGGCGCTGTCGCCCACCCGGCCCACCCACGTCCGTCCGTCGTCTGCAGGCGCGCGACCGACGTCTTCGGGCGAGCCGCAGCCCGCCTCGTCACATACGGACAACCCGTGGCCCCGTACGTCCACGATCCGGGTGTAGACTCCGCGAGCGGCGAGCCCCGCCCCGATCGCTGTGTATTGGCCAGAGTGAGCCGAGGACCCGGGTACGAACAGCGCCACCGCTCCGGTGCCGTCCCAGCCCGCGGGGACCCACTCGCGGTAGGCCAGCGGCAGGCCGTCCTCCGCTGCGAGGTATTCCGGCGTCGGGGCCACCGGTCGGGCGTCGCGGTTCGCTTCGTCGATCGCGGTGAGTGCGCCGAGCCCGCCGTCGGGGACGACACACGTCGGGTCCTCGCAGGCGACGAGCCAGGACAACGCGATCAACGCTTCACCCCGAGCCCGGTGACGAGGGCGAGCGACGCCCCATGGATCACAGGGCGCCGGAAGGGCTCGTCCCACAGCGGCTGCCGGTGCGCCGGGCCGATCGGGACCTCGGCGAGCCAGCCCACCTGGACCTCGAGGTGCTGTGGCGCCTCCAGGATCAGCAGCCCGACGCGCGGGTGCACGGTCGGGCCGAGGTAGACGAGCGCGCCCCCGCCCACGTCGCTGCCGACGGTCTGGGTGAGCGACCCGAACCCGAGCTCGAGCTCGGTCGTGACGCGGTCGGCGACCAGGGCGCCGGCGAACCACCCCAGGCGCGTCCACGTGGTGGTCGTCGGCGCGGCCACGCCCTCGACCCGGTTGGACGCGAACGACGACGCCATCGACGCCCCGACCAGGACACCGGACGGGAAGGTCGCGCGGGCGTGGATCCCCCACGACGGCAGGAATGGCGAGCCGACGGGCGCGAAGCCGTAGCCCTCGAGCTCGTGGTCGAGCGCGGCAAGGTTCGTCACGAGCGGCGCGAACGCGAACGACGCGTGGAACGTCGTCTGGGCCTCCGCGGCGACGGCCATCCAGATCGCCATGGAGCCTCCGCGTTCTCCGGAACCCGCGCCGGCGGTGGCGTCAAGCCGCGATCACGCGCCCGCGCAGGCTGGCTGGGGTTGGGGTTGGGGGTGGGGTGCGCCGCCGGTCTCCAGAGCCACGAGGTCCTCACGGGAGCTGGCGCTGGTCGAGGCGAGGGATGGTATCCTCCGCGGATGCTGGCGTTGCGCATCCTCGCCTCTTGCGGCGCAGACCCTGCCTTCGAGCCCGGGCCCTCCCTGTGTGACGGGCGGTTCCAACAACTGGACGGCGACTGGCTCGACGCGCGGTTCGATGCCGACGGCGATGGCCACTTCGACGCCAGGGACCCGGGGTGCGTGGCCGCGTACGGCTGGAACCGGCTGGACTGTGACGACCTGGACGCTGCGGTGTCGCCCGACGCGACCGAACTTGCCTGCAACGGCGTCGACGACGACTGCATCTCCGACACGCCCAACAAGGTGGATGGAGATGGGGACGGGTCGCCGGACTGCGAGGATTGCGACGACCGTGACCCCAACCGGTCTCCGTTGTTCTGGGATCTGTGTTGGGATGGTGTGGACTCCGATTGCGACGGCGTCGTCGACGAAGGTTGTCCGCCCTTCCGAGGGGGGACGTACACCCTGGATCAGCGGGTGCACTATGGTTGTGGCAACGAGTACACGGATGGCGACGTCGATGCGTTCTCCGCCGACTTCGACGAGGTCGTGTTCCTCCACACCCAGGGACACCTCCATTCGTTCGTGACCTTGGAGCCCGGTGACCCGTTCAACGCCGACATGGTGGCCCGCAACGACGGCACCTTCGAATTCGAGCAGGTGTTGTGGTTCGACGAGATCCAGTGCCAGCGACGCGTCCAGTTCTTCGGCGAGTTCCTCGGAGAGGACGACATGGAGGGGATCTTCCGAATCGAGTACACCGGGTATGGTTGTGGGACTTGTCTGGTCTACCTGTGGGACCTGGACGGCACGCGGGTGGACTGAGCGGGGTGACGAAGGCTCCTGCGGGAGGCGCGGCGCTTCGTGGGGAAGTAGAAAAAATTTCAGCAGCCCTGGGTGCAGGTCAAAGCTGATGGTTATGAGGACGCCGAACGGGGATCGGCATGTGGACGAAAAAGATTTTCCTGGTGGTCGCGGGTTCGCTGGTGGTGTCCGGGGTGACGGGTTGCGGTGTGGAGGAGGAGCCCGGAGAGGTGGCCTCGACGTGGACGGCGAGCTGGTCGTCGGAGGTGTGGTCGGGGATCGCGTCCGGGGAGTACGGCCTGCGGCGGTCGGGCAGCGGGTACTCGCTGACGAACCGCGCGCAGGGTCTTCGGGGATGGTTCGACGAACGTGGTCTGAGGGTGGAGGACCAGGAGGGAGCCGGGGAAGTGAGGGTGGAGCTGTCCGGGTGGGGTCGAGCCGGTCTGGTGGAGGCGACGAGGGGTGAGGAGGCGCGCCTGGGGGAGTGCGCATCGGACGGGGCTGTGGACGCGATGGGCTCGTGCCTCCGTCGGTTGGAGTACGCGCGCGGTGGCGTGGTGGAGTGGTGGGAGAACCGGCCGGAGGGGCTGGAGCAGGGGTTCACGGTGACGAAGCGGCCGGCGGGAGCGGGTCCGCTCGTGTTCGACGTGTCGGTGTCCGGGGCTCGGGTGGAGGTGGAGGGGGGCACTGCCACGCTGGTGCGGGGAGGGGGTGCGCCGCTGTCGTACGGCGGCCTGCGGGCGTGGGACGAGACGGGTCTGGAGCTGCCGTCGAGGATGGAGTGGCGGTCGGGTGGTCTGCGGCTGGTGGTGGAGGACGCCGGGGCACAGGGGACGGTGACGGTGGACCCTGTGCTGGCGGCGAACCCGTCGTGGAGGGCGGAGGGGAACCAGGCCGGAGCGTTGATGCAGGCCGTGGCGTCTGCGGGGGACGTGAACGGGGACGGGTACGGGGACGTGGTGGTGGGCGCCCCCGGCTACACCAACAGCCAGTTTCAGGAGGGCGCAGCCTTCCTGTACCTGGGTTCGGCGACGGGCCTGTCGACGACCGCGTCGTGGACGGTGGGTTCGAACCAGGCCGAATCCGGCTTCGGGCAGCGGGTGTCGTCTGCGGGGGACGTGAACGGGGACGGGTACGGGGACGTGGTGGTGGGGGCGCTCCGCTACGACAACGGCGAGACGGACGAGGGCGCGGCGTTCCTGTACCTGGGTTCGGCGGCGGGCCTGTCGACGACCGCGTCGTGGACGGCGGAGTCGAACCAGGCCAACGCGTACTTCGGGGAACCGGTGTCGTCTGCGGGAGACGTGAACGGGGACGGGTACGGGGACGTGGTGGTAGGGGCGCGCCGCTACGACAACGGCGAGACCAACGAGGGCGCGGCGTTCGTGTATCTCGGCTCGGCAGCCGGGCTGTCGACGACCGCGTCGTGGATGGGGGAGTCGAACCAGGTCGATGGAGGGTTCGGGAGTTCGGTGGCGTCTGCCGGGGACGTGAACGGGGACGGGTACGGCGATGTGGTGGCGGGGGCGCACACCTTCGGCAACGGCGAGACCGGCGAAGGCGCGGCGTTCGTGTACCTCGGCTCGGCGGCGGGCCTGTCGACGACCGCGTCGTGGACGGCGGAGGGGAACCAGGCCGAAGCGGCGTTCGGGAATTCGGTGTCGTCGGCCGGGGACGTGAACGGAGACGGGTACGGAGATGTGGTGGTGGGCGCTGCCGGCTTCAACGACGACGCCGGCGCGGCGTTCGCGTACCTCGGCTCGGCGGCCGGGCTGTCGACGGTCCCGTCCTGGACGGCGTTGGGCAGCGTCGCAGACCACTACTTCGGCATCTATGTGGCGTCTGCCGGGGACGTGGACGATGACGGGTGCTCGGAGGTGATGGTTGCCGAGGTCTTCTTCTCCGATGACTTCTCCCAGCCTTCCGAAGGTGCAGCACACGTGTTCTACGACCTGTGCCCGGTCGCCACGGGCGACACCGGCCTCCCGGCCGCGACGGGGGAGACCGGGGCGACCGGCGACAGCGAAGGAACCGCACCGGAGACCGGCGCTCCGATCGGCGACAGCGGAGCCGACGAGACCGACGACCCCGCGGAGGCCCCGGACGGTTCTCCGGGCAGCGGGTGCGGTTGCGCGAGTCCGGGGGCGGGCCCTGGGGGTGCGCTGCTCGTGGTCGGCGTGGCGCTCGGGGTGCGACGGCGTCGGGCGGCGTGAGGTGGGGAGTTGGACCGGTGTCGACGGCGCGCCGGTCGATGCGGCCGAAGTCATCGCGCGGATCCGCACGCTGTTTCTGGCGTGTGGTGGAAGGAGGCATGGTCTGAAGCGCCGAGCGGCGAAGTGGACTCATTCGCTCCGAACTTGCGCCACCGCCTCCTGGACGCGCGCGAGGATCGCCACGTCCGAGGCAAAGACTTCCCCGAGCAGGGTGTCGTCCGCCACCCATCGCCCGATGGATTCGGCGCTCACCCCGCCGTCGATCACGAGAGCGAGAGACTGCGCAGAGTGCTCGCCCCGGAGGAGCTCGATCTCCTCGGCGACGGCCATGGCGGCCAGCGCGCGACGAGCGGCCCGCAGTGCGATGCCGGTAGGAGGGGGCGGGGACGAGGGTCGGACGGCGCCCCGTCCGGGGGTAGGCGCCGGAGGCGCGGGTGGGTGGGGAGCGAACCCTCCGGCCGTCGGGGCTCACTCGGGCCAGGTCGCCCGCAGGTGGGCGAGGAGTTCGGCGGTCTCCTGGTCGTCGAGCGTGTCCGCGAACGCGGGCATGAACCCGACCGCCCAGGCCAGCACCGTCACGTCGCGAGCTTCGGGCCGCGCCCGGATCCCGGGTGGGCGACCAGCCAGGCCACCACGTCGCCAGCGTTCCGATCCGGCGGGAAGACCGGGTAGAACACCGCAGACACCCGGCCGTCGTCGAGCACCAGGGCCAGCCGGCGGATCAGTCGGAGGCCGGCGACGGTCATCGTCGGGAGCGGCCAGGCGTCGGCGAGCGCGAGGTCTGCGTCCGACAGCAACGGGAAGGGCAGGTGCAGGCGCGAGGCGGCCTCCTGCTGAGCGGGCGTGTCCTGGGTCGACAGGCCGAACACCCGCGAGGCGCCCGCCTGGACGAGCTCGGCGTGCAGGTCGCGAAAGGCGCAGCTCTGCGGCGTGCAACCCCGGGCGCCCGGGAGGTCGTCCCAATCGTCCACCAGCGCCGGCTCCCCCGGGCGGCCCGTCCGGGGGTACGCAAACACCACGACCCGTCCCGCCAGGCGGGCCAGCGACACCGGCGGCCCCTCGGTGGCAGCCAGCGTCACGTCCGGCGCGCAGGAGCCGAGGAGGTGGCGCGCGGCGCCGTCGTCGACGGGCGCGGGGATCCGGGACCAATCGACGCGGAGCAGATCGGGCTGCGACGGAGTGGGCATGGCTGCAGTCTACCGAAGGTCGAACGCTCGAGCTGGTAGTGCCGGCATCTCCCTGGGGAGGCTATGTCGCTCCATGCCGCTGGCCGTCTCATTGGGTGCATTCGAGCTATCGGAACCCCTTGGTCGAGGGGGCGGGGGAGGTGTGGCGAGCGGTCCACGCACCGACGGGCGTGGTCGTTGCGGTCAAGGTCCTGAGCCGCATCCATGCTGCTCGAACTTCGCTGCACGACATGTTTCGCGAGGAGATCCGGGCCGTGGCGGCCCTCGAGCACCCCGCCATCGTGCAGGTGTACGACACCGGCGTGGTGACCGAGGCCGCGGCGGACGCGGCGGAGGGGGCGCTGCGCGCGGGCTCCCCCTGGCTCGCCATGGAGTACGCCAGCCGGGGAGCGCTGGCCGACCTGCCGCCGCCGAACGATTGGAGCGAGGTTCGCGATCGGACCATGGCCATTCTGGACGCCCTCGCCCACGCCCACGCCCGCGGGGTGGTCCACCGCGACCTCAAGCCGGCGAACGTGCTGTGGTGTGGTCCCGAAGCTCGTCGTCCAGGCCTCAAGCTCAGTGATTTCGGTCTCGCGTTCTCGATGGATCGCGAAGAGGACCGGGTGGGAGTGGCCGGCACCCCCGAGTACATGGCACCCGAGCAATTTCGCGGGGCCTGGCGCGAGGTGGGGCCGTGGACCGATCTGTACGCGCTGGGGTGTGGGGTCTGGGAGCAAGTGACGGGGACACCCCCGTTCGGTCACCAACCCGTGGCGGCCCTCGCCTCGGCCCATGCGAGCGCGCCCCTCCCCGCGCTCGAACCGTTGTTCGACGTGCCTCCGGGCCTGGACCGCTGGCTCGCAGGGCTGCTCGCGAAGCGACCCCACGATCGGGTGGCGATGGCGGCCGACGCAGCCCGTCAGCTTGCGCTCCTGGCCGAGGTGAGCGGCGCTTCGCCCATCCGGACGCCTTTCCGAGACCTGGGGACCTTGGCGGCGTGCCTCGACGACGACCTGTCCTCGGCGATGTCGGACCTCGAAGAAGACGACCTGGTCACCGAGGAGACCGCACTGCCGATCCCGGCGCCGCAGTTTCCCGTTCACTGGCAGACCCACCCACCCGCCGCTCCCCACCTGCCGGGGTCGGGACTGGGTCTACACGGGTTGCGCGAGCCGCAGGTCGAGGGACGCCAATCCGAACGAGACGCGTTGTGGGCGCAGCTCGGAGTCGCGTTCAGGAGCCGGCGCACCCAGGTGGCGCTGCTGCGAGGCTCCCGCGGGGTCGGCAAGTCGCGGCTCGGGGAGTGGCTGGTTCGCCGGGCCCACGAGCTCGCGCTCGCCGAAGTGGTCCAGCTCCGCCACCACCCGGGGCAGGCCGAGACGGCTGGGGTCGACGGAGCGCTGTCGAGCGTGTTGCGCCTCGGGGGCCTCGAGGGCCCGGAGCGGAGGGCGTGGGCGGTACGCGTCTTGAGCGAGCGGGGCGCGAGTGATGCGGCGATCCAACTCGTGGGCGCCGTCGCGGGCCGAAGCGAGCGGGTCGGGGAGCTCGACGCGTGGGGCGCCCTCCGCGCGGTCCTGGCCCTCCGAATCCGAGCTCGGGCCATGATCCTCTGGGTTCGAGATGCGGCGCTGGCTTCGCGCTCGTTGGCCTTCGTAGAGACGCTGCTGGCGCTGCCCTGGCCCCTCCTGGTGGTCGTCGACCTCGACGACGACGAGTCTCCCGCGGACCCCGGAGGCGTCGACCGGCTCGGGTCACACCCTGGGGCGCTGGTCGTGGACCTCCAGCCGATGTCGCCCGCGGCCATCGTTCGGCTCACGATGGCCCAGGGTCTCGACGAGCCCCTCAGCGTGGCCGTCGCCGCGCGAGCGTCCGGGGTGCCGATGTTCGCCATCCAGCTCGTTCGGGACTGGGTGCAGCGCGGGGCACTGATCCCCGGCCCCGCGGGGTACGTGCTCGCGCCCGGCGAGGTCGCGACCATCCCCGACGACCTGCATGCGCTGTGGACCTCCCGGGTCCGAGCGTTGGGCCCCGGCGCCGAACCAGCCCTTCGGATGGCGGCCGTTCTTGGGCGCGAGTTCGAGCCCGAGGCCTGGGAGCACGTGGCAGGCGGAGCGGCGACCCCCGAGCTGGTCGAGCTGCTGCTGGCGCAGCGGCTGATCCAACGGACCGAGGACGGCAACCTGTTGTTCACGCACGAGCTGCTCCGCGAGAGCCTGCTCCGTGGGCTGCCGGCCGAGGAGCTGCCATCGCGCCACCGCGCCTGCGCTGCCGCCCGGACGCGACTCCCGGTCACGATGTCGCGCTCGGTCGCCATCGCCCAGCACCTCGAGGAGGCACGCGACCTGCCCGAGGCCTGGACGGTCCATCTGCAAGCCTCGATGTTGGCCGAGCTCCAAGGGGATACCTCCCAGGCTGTCGCGAGCCTCGCGCGGGCCGAAGAGCTGCTCGTCATGCTCGCGCCGGACGACACCGACGGACGGTGGGCATCGGTGAGGAACAAGCGGGCGATGCTCGAGTTGACCCGCGGGCGCCCTACCGACGCCTACGCCCGGGCGGTGGAGGCCGAGTTCGCGGCGCGCAGGGCCGGCGACCCGGAGCTGCTGGCGCAGTCGCTCAACGTCCAGACGGTGGCCTTGACGGCGCTCGGACGGGCCGAAGCGGGGGCCATCCTCGCGGAGGAGCTTCTCTCGCTCGCTCGCAACCACGAGCTGGGCCCGGCGGCGGCCAACGCGCTCTACCTCCTCGGGGACTGCGCTCGGAATCAGGGTCGCCTTGCGCAGGCACTCGAGCTCTACCAGCAGGCTGCCGACCACCCGGACGCGGCCCAGAGGACGAGGGCCAAGGTCCTCCTCGGGCGGGCTGCGTGCTACCTCCAGCGCGGAGAGCTGGACGCCGCCGAGCGATGCTACACCGACCTCTTGCCCTCGTTCACCACGGTGGCGGACGTGGCGAACACGCACAACGAGCTCGGGAACCTGGCCCGCAAGCGTGGGCACTTCGCGGAGGCGACCGCCCACTACCACGCCGCGATCGAACGCCTGCAGCTGTTCGGCGCCGATCGATCCGCCATCCCGTCGATGAACCTCGCGCTGGTGTATCTGGCCCAGGGCCACTTCCCGGAGGCACGCACCCTGATCGGCCCGGTCCAGACCGCGCTGCTGGTGTCGGGGCGGCGGGCCTTCGCGGCAGCCTGCTCGGCCATCCTCGCGGCCTCTGCAGCAGCGGCCGCGGATGCCGCGGAGTTCGTGGCGCGGTGCGCCGAGGTGACGCGGGTGCGGGCGAAGGGGTTCGTGGACGCCGACATGGGATGGGCGCTCGAGCAGGCCGGGGACCAGTGGGTGGCCCACGCGCGGGACGACCTCGCCAGGACCGCGTACTCCGAAGCCCTCGAGCACCTCCGCGAGGACGCGGAGCACTCGGCCCGACTCCGCCGTCGACTGGAGCCGGCCTGACTGCCCTGGCATCGGCCTTGGTACACCATGGGCGTCTCAGCTTGAGGCAACGGGGTAGCCGGAATGGCTGATCCAGCCGCGGCAGAGGTCGCCGGTCACCTTCGCCCATGCCCGCTCG
>JBIKWC010000280.1:0-9519 GCA_044356535.1 Myxococcota bacterium | reverse complement strand
CGAGACGTCCGGAGTGCAGGCGGCCAGGAGCCAGATCACGTCAGTCGCCTCCACCCACGCGATGGATCTTGACGAGGTTCGCGGTCTCGCGCGACGGGGCGTTGCCCGCCAGGATCACGATCTCGTCGCCCTTCCGGATCAGGCCCTTCTCGAGGAGCACGCGCTCGCCTACCTTGATGAGCTCGTCGGTCGAGTCCACGGGAGGCACGAGGATGGGCGTGACGCCCCAAGCCAGGCACAGCTGGTCGGCGGTGCGCGGGTTGTTGGTGAGCGCGAACAGGGCGCCGCGCGGGCGGGCCTTGGACGCCTGACGGGCCGTGCTGCCGGTCCACGAGAACACCACCAGCGGCCGTGCCTTCTCGGAGGCGGCGTAGCAGGCTGCGCGGACGATGATCCCCGACGCGCCGTGCGACACGGGCATCTGCTCGAGGGGGGTGGGCCGGAAGAACACGCTGCTCTCGACCTCGCGGCTGATCTTGTCCATCATCCGCACGGCTTCGATCGGGTACTTCCCGACGCTCGTCTCGCCGGACAACATCACCGCGTCCGTTCCGTCGAGGATGGCGTTCGCGACGTCCGTCGTCTCGGCGCGCGTGGGTCGCGGGTTGCGCTCCATGGAGTCCAGCATCTGGGTCGCGGTGATCGCGAGCTTCCCAGCGCGCTTCGCGGCCTCGAGGATGCGCTTCTGGTAGACGGGCACCTTCTCGATGCTCACCTCCACGCCGAGGTCGCCGCGGGCCACCATCACGCCCTCGCTCACCTCGAGGATGGCCTCGATGCGTTCGACGGCTTGCGGCTTCTCGATCTTGGCGATGATCGGGAGCACCGTCCCGAGGCGAGTCATCTCTGCACGCAGCTCGGTCACGTCCTCGGGGCGCTGCACGAACGACAGCGCGACGTAGTCCACGCCGATCTCGAGCCCGACCGCCAGATCCCCGAGGTCCTTCTCGGTGAGGCACGGCACCGACATGTCCACGCCGGGGAGGTTGATCCCCTTGTAGGAGCCAAGCTCTCCGCCCTCGTCGATGCGGATGTCGACCTCGCCGGGGGAGCCCTTCCGGACGTCCACGACCTGGCCCCCGAGGGCGCCGTCGGCGAACAACACGGCGTCGCCGGCCTTCACGTCGTCGACCATCTGGGGGTAGGTCGTGCCGACGCGCTTGCCCAGCCCCACGAAGTGTTCGTCCATGACCACGGTCAGGATGTCGCCGTAGGCCAACGGGAGCGGCGTGGGGACCTTCCCGGTGCGGATCTTCGGGCCCTGGAGGTCGAGCAGGATGCCGGTCGGCTTCTGGAGCCGCATGGCAGCGCGGCGGACGCGCGCGACCTGGCGGCGGATGCTGTCGTGATCCGCATGGGAGCAGTTGATCCGCGCCACGTCGACGCCGGCCTCGAGGAGGCGGGTCATCATCGGCTCGTCCCACACGGCAGGGCCCAGCGTGGCGACGATCTTGGTGCGGGTCTCGATGATGCGGTCTTCGGTCATGTGGCGCTCCGAGCCCGCCCTCTACCCCGGCAGGAACGTGAGCGCGCTCCCTTCCACCTGCGCCCGCGCGCCCCAGCCGAAGGCGCGGTTCTGCGCGCCGTGTCCGAACGGGAGATCGCCGATCACCGGAACCCCCAGGGCCCCGAGGCTCTCGACGTACACGTCGCGCAGGGTCCACGCCGCACCGGGCGGGGGCGCGCAGTTGGTGTGCTGGCCGACGCCGAACCCGGCGACGCCCTCGAACACGCCCGCGTCGAGCAGCTGGCGGAGGCACCGATCGATGCGGTACGGCGCCTCGCCGATCTCCTCGAGCAGCACGACGTGTCCGCGCAGATCGGGTTGCCAGGGCGTTCCGCACATCGAGGCGAGGACGGTGAGGTTGCCGCCGGCCACGGGCCCCTCCGCTGTTCCTTCGATCCAGGGCACCCCTGGCCAGGGCGCCGCCGGCTCCCCCGCGAGGAGCGCGAACAACGCCTCGGTCGACGGAGCGTCGGTCTCGGAGAGCGAGTGGAGCACGGGTCCGTGGACGAGGGACCAGCCCGGATGCGCGTGGAGTGCGCAGAACAGCGACGTCACGTCCGAGAACCCCACGACCCACTTGGGGCGCAGCTCGGACACGGGGAGGCCCCGGAGGAGGCGCCCGAGCCCCGAACCGCCCCGGACCATCCACACGGCGTCGTGATCCGGGCTCTCCAGGGCCTCGCGGAGCTGCCGGAGCCGGTGGGCGTCGTCGGCGGCGAAGTACCGGTGGGGACGCAGCAGGTCGGGCCACGGCTCGAGCACGAGGCCGCGCGAGCGGGCAACCTCCATCCCGAGCGCCAGCTTGTGTTCGTCGAAGGCGTGGCACGGCGCGACCACCGCCACCCGCGCCCCGGGCCCGAGGCGTGGCGCGGCCTTCACGCCCCCCACCCCTGCAACGTCGGCAGGTCGTCGACCGCCTGGAACCGGCCGTTCACCTTCGTGAGCCGGGAGCAGGCGACCTCCGCATCGTGGGTGAAGAAGAGGAACCCGCCCCGGGCCGCGAGGTCTTCGAACAGCGCGCCCTTCTCGTCGATGAGGAGCTCGGGGGAACGGTCGTAGCCCATGGTGATGGGCAGGTGGACCCAGGCGCGCCCGGGGACGAGGTCGGCGCCGAAGACGACGGGCCCCTTTGCCGTGGGGAGCTCGGCCAGGAGGAGCCCCGGCGTGTGCCCGTCGCTCTGGTGGAAGCGGGCCCCGGGTACGTCGGGGTGCGTGGGGCCGTCCACGATCCGCAGCCGGCCCGTGGCCTCGAGCAGCTCGCACAGCCCCGGCACGAAGCTGGCGCGGTCTCGGGGGTGCGGGTGCTTCGCCCGTTCCCAGGCGCGGGCGCCCACGAGGAACGTCGCCTTCGGGAACAACAGCGCCAGGGGATGGCCGTCGACCCACTGCGTGAGCAGCCCGCCGGCGTGGTCGAAGTGCAGGTGCGACAGCACGACGGCGTCGATCGTGTCGTGGGGGGCACCCGCAGCGGCGAGGTGGTCGAGGAGCACGTGCCCAGGCTCCTCCACGCCGAAGCGGACCCGCATCGAGGGCTCGAAGAACGCGCCGATCCCGGTCTCGAACAGGACGGTGCGTCCCTGGCTGCGCGCGAGCAGGCAGCGGCACGCGAGCGGGATGCGGTTCTGGTCGTCGGGCGTGATCCAGCGCGACCACAAGGCGCGGGGCGCGTTCCCGAACATCGCCCCGCCGTCGAGGCGCTGGCTGTTCCCGAGCACGCTCGTCAGCACCCACGGTTCGCTCACCGGGACTTCCGCCGCCGCAGCGCGAGCAGGAGGAGGACCGCACCAGCGGGGAGCGGGGCAGCGCCCACCCCAGCGTGGCAGCCGCAGTCGACCTCGCCAGAGATTCCGCCTTCGGTGTCGGTGTCCAGCACCGCCGCCGGGCAGGCCAGCGCCTCCGGGTCCGTCACGCCGTCGCAGTCGTTGTCGAGGCCGTCACACACCTCGGTTCCGCCCACCTTGGCGGCGGGGCTGCCGTCGTTGCAGTCGCGGTTGTCGGCGATCAGGCCCGGCTCGGGCTGGCACGCAGTGGTGGTGCGGGTCGCGTCGCCCTGGCGGTCGCCGTCGGCGTCGGGGTGGACCTCGATCCCGTCGACCGGCTCCTCGTCGATGTTCCCGTCGCAGTCGTCGTCCTCGAAGTTGCAGGTCTCGTCGGCGCCGGGGAAGGCCTCGGCACGACCGGGGGCGCAGTCACACGCGTCGCCGAACCCGTCGCCGTCGAGGTCGTCCTGATCGGTGGAGGGGTCGTCCGGGCAGAGGTCGCAGGCGTCGACGAACCCGTCGAAGTCGGCGTCGGGCCCTCGGTCGTCGTCGAAGGGACAGCGGTCGTCGCTGTCGCAGGACCCGTCACCGTCGGAGTCGTCGCCGGCGTCGTCCGGGCAGTCGTCACACGCATCGGCCACGCCGTCGGCGTCGGCATCCTGGGTGTCGTCACCCCCCACGCATTTGTCGACCGAGTCGCACACGCCGTCCTGGTCGGCGTCGTCCGGATCGGCGGGGTCCGGGCAGGGGTCGCACTCGTCACCGAACCCGTCACCGTCGCTGTCCAGCTGCAGCGGATCCACGACGTAGCGGCAGATGTCACAAGCCGAAGGGATGCCGTCGCCGTCGGCGTCGGCGCGATCCGGGAAGCCCTCGCACCGGTCGACGTTGTCGCAGACGGAGTCGCCGTCGGAGTCGATCGGGTCGCCAGGGAGGGGACAGATGTCGCACCCGTCTCCCGTGCCGTCGGCGTCGGAGTCGAGCTGGGCGGGGTCGAAGTCGACCGGACAGATGTCGCAGCCGGTGGGGTGCCCGTCGGCGTCCGGGTCGATGCGGTTGTCGAAGCCGGGGCAGGAGTCCACGCCGTCGCAGATGAGGTCACCGTCCAGATCCACCGGGTCGGCGGGGTCCGGACAGGGGTCGCAGGCGTCGCCCAGGCCGTCGCCATCCGAGTCGCGTTGGGCCGGGTTGAAGTCGGCCGGGCAGTTGTCTTCGCCGTTGGGCAGGCCGTCGTCGTCGATGTCGGGGTCGGTGAGCTCCTCGTACGTCGAGCCGTCGCCGCCGTCGGAGCCGAGGGTGGACACGTAGGAGGCCGCAGCGCCTTTCGGGCCGCCCGACACGTCGAGGACCAACGCGTCGGTCGAGAAGCCGTAGAACAGCTTGATGCGCCCGCCACCGCCGCCGCCGCCGCCACCCTGCAGGCCGTAGTTTCGCTCGGTCGCGCCGCCTTCGCCCCCGCTCGCATCGAGCGTGCCGCTGCCGGACAGCTGGGAGAAGGCGTCGATGAGGATGGTGCCCCCGGAGCCGCCGCCGCCGCCGCCCGAGTACGTGCCGGAGGGGCCCCGCTCGCCGTCCTCGCCCGAGGCGTCCACCGTGCCGTCGACGATCACGTCGACCGCTCGCAGGACGATGGACGGCCCGCCGTCGCCTCCGGCTGCGCCGGCGTTGCTGCATCCGGTGCCGCCGCCGCCGCCGCCGGAGCCCTCGTCGGCCGAGTAGCGGTCGGTCTGGGAGCCGTAGGTGCCGCCGCCGGCCACGTTGTAGCCGAAGAAGTAGTAGTCGCCGTTGCCTCCGGGGCCGGCGTGACCGCCGCCGCCGCCGCCGCCGCCGTGGATGCAGGGCCCGGGCAGGCCACCGGAGCCTGCACCGGGGCCGCTCCCGGGGCTGCCGCTCGAGCCGCCGTAGTACGACAGGGGACCCCCAGCGCCTCCGCTCTCACCGACGCCGGTGAAGGTGCCCTGGATGTCGATGGTGGACGCCGCCACCTCGACGGGACCCGTCGCCACGAGCGTGGCGCCGGCGGGCACCCGGAAGGTGCGGACGTTGAGGAGGACCCCCGACACCGTGTCCCCGTTGGAGACGGTGATGTCCGTGTTGCCGTAGTCGCCTGCGACCCAGTCCGCGGCCGAGGCCGTGGCAGGGGCAAGCAACGCGACGGCGACCAGCAGGGAGGGAGGAGGCAGGGGAGCGCGCACGTACACCTCACGGAGCTGCATCATACCGTCCAACCGAGGCTCGTCGCCACTGCGTCGTGCACCCTCGGACGCGCGGCGCGGATGGGTCCCTTGTCGTCCCGCGGGTGGACGCGGTTCGTCAGGAGCGCCACCACCACCCGCTTCGACGGCGACATCCACACGCTCGTCCCCGTGTACCCGAGGTGGCCGACCGTGTCGGAGGGCCAGCGACCGCCGGTGGACGAGGCGCCCGGCGTGACCGTGTCCCAGCCACCGCGGTGCGTTCCGGGACCGGCGCAGCGCCAGAGCGGCGCAGGGGAGGGGAGGTCGTCGCGGACCCCCCGGGACACGTCGAGGAGGGCCTCGGCGAACGATGCGACGGAGCGGGCGTCGCCGAACAGCCCGGCGTGCGTCGACACCCCTCCCATCGCGGCGCAGTTCGCGTCGTGGACCTCGCCCTCGAGCACGCGGCCGCGGAGCGGGCAGTCCTCGGTCGCGGCCGCGTCGCCCCCCGCGTAGCGGAGCGGAAGGCCCGTCGGCGCCACGATCGCGGCGAGCTGGAGCTCCAGCGGTCCCCCCAGGGCCTCGAGGATCTGCAGGAGCCAGAGGAACCCCAGATCGCTGTAGGTGTGGGTGGTTCCAGGCAGCTGCACCGGTGCGATCCGGGTCGCAGCGAGGATGTGCGCGCGCGCCGAGCGTGTTCCCCACGAGTCGAGCGGCACGCCCGCGTACAGCGGCGCCCAGGCCGGGAGCCCCGACGAGTGGGTGAGGAGCATGCGCACCGTGACGCGCGGATCGACGCCTGGGAGCCAGCGGTTCGCGGGATCGTCGAGGCCCAGCGCGCCCAGGCCGAGGTGGTGGGCCGTCACCGTCGCCCCCGCCAGCGCCTTGGTGACCGAGGCCAGGTCGTACACCTGGTCGGTGGTGGCCGGGCGCAGCGAGGGGACCCGGCGCGCATCCCCGGTCGTGTGGTGCAGCACCTCCCGTCCTGCCACGCGGACGTGGAGCGACAGGGACGGGATCGCGCCCTCCTCGCGGATCGCCTCCAGCACGTCGACCACCCGCTGCATCGCTGCCTCCCCGGGGAGTCTACGCCCGGGCGGCAGGGTGGCGCCGTCCGGGATACCCGGGCCGGTCCCGGAGGTTCGGTCCGACATGTCCCGTGCACCCCGCTGGTTCGAGCAGCGCAACGACTTCGTCTCGGTGCCCCCGGCGTCCGTTCCCGCCGAGGGCCTGGGGGCCACCCCCGACCTGTTCACCAAGTGCGCGGGCTGCGGTGAGGTCCTGTTCAACGACGTCCTCCGCAAGAACCTCATGGTGTGCGCGAAGTGTGGCCACCACTTCCGGATCGGCGTGGTCGATCGGCTGCGCGCGTTGTGCGACGACCCCGCGGCCGTCGACCTCCACGACGCGGACCTCGTCGCGCTCGACGCGCTCGGGTTCGTGGACGGCAAGCCGTATTCGAAGCGCATCACGGACTCCCGCAAGAAGACGGGCCGCAACGACGCGTTCATCTCCGTCGCCGGGCACGTGGGCGGCATCGACGTCGAGCTCGGCTCGTTCGACTTCGACTTCCTCGGTGGCTCCATGGGCTCCGTCGTGGGCGAGATGATCACCCGGCTCTACGAGCGGGCGGCCGAGCGGAAGGTGCCCGCCGTGGTGATCTCCGCGAGCGGCGGCGCGCGGATGCAGGAAGGGGTGTTGTCCCTGATGCAGATGGCCAAGACCTGCGCCGCGCTGGCGCGGTTGCAGGACGCTGGCATGCCCTACGTCTCCATCCTCACGCACCCCACCACGGGCGGCGTGGCAGCTTCGTTCGCGATGCTGGGCGACGTGATCCTGGCCGAGCCGGGCGCGCTCATCGGCTTCGCCGGGCCCCGCGTCATCCGGGAGACCATCGGGCAGGAGCTCCCCGCGGGCTTCCAGACCTCGGAGTACCTGCTCGAGCACGGCCTCATCGACCGGATCGTGAGCCGGACCGAGACCAAGGCCGTGGTGTGCCGACTGCTGCGCCAGTTCCTCCACCTCCCGTCGACCGAGGCCACGTCCGTCACCGCGACGGCGGCCCCCGTCGAGCGTCGCTGAGCGGACCCCGTCGACATGCGCTCCCACCCGATCCTCGACGCGGTCGCTTCGGCGGGGATCCGGTTGGGTCTCGACCGGATCAAGACGTTCCTCGACCTGCTCGACGAACCGCACCTGTGTGCGCCGGCCGTCCACGTCGCGGGCACCAACGGGAAAGGGAGCGTCTGCGGGTACGTCACCCGCGCCCTCGTCGAGGCGGGCTACCGCGTCGGCACCACGATCTCGCCGCACGTCGAGGAGGTCAACGAGCGGATCCAGCTCGACGGGGTGCCCATCGACGACGCCAGGCTCTCGGCCGTGCTCGAGGCCGTGGACCGGGCACGCCGGGACTGGGCGCTGGCCGCCGGCATCGAAGGGGAGCCGCTCACCTACTTCGAGCTCGTCACCGCCGCAGCCTTCCTCTGCTTCGCGCGCGAGAACGTCGACGTGATGGTGGTCGAGGTCGGGATGGGTGGGCGCCTCGACGCCACGAACGTCGTGCGCTCGGTGGTCTGCGCCATCCCCACGATCGGGCTCGACCACGTGGCCGACCTGGGACCCGATCTGGCCTCGATCGCTGGCGAGAAGGCCGGGATCCTCAAGCGCGACGTCCCCGTGGTCCTGGGGCCGCTCGCACCCGAAGCGAAGCTCGTGTTCGAAGACCGGGCCCGGCGGATGCACGCTCCGCTGTGGGCGCCGCCGACCGTGCGCCGCGAGCAACACCGCGACGGGCGCTGGTCGTTGCACGTCCCGGGCACCACGATCGGCCCGGTGAAGCTCGGGATGGAGGGTGTCCACCAGGGCGCCAACGCCATGGTCGCGATCGGCGCGCTGGTGCAGCTCCGAGCGCAGGGCTTCGTGATCCCCGACGCAGCGATGGCCCGCGGCCTCGAAACCACCCACGTCCCCGTCCGGCTGGAGCAGCTGCTCCCTGGCCTCTACGCCGACGGCGCACACAACGCGGACGGCGCCAGGGCGCTGGCGGCCTGGCTCGAGAAGCGTTCGCGACCCAGGAACCGGATCCTGCTGTTCGGGATGGGCACCGACCGCGACCCGGCAGAGGTCGTCGCTCCGCTGTTGCCCCACTTCGACGAGGTGGTGACCTGCCGGTCCACCCACCCGAAAGCGCGGGAACCAGCGGACCTCGCCGACCAGCTCCAGGACCTCCACGCGTGCGTGTCCGAAGGCGGGCTCATCGACGACGTGCTGGCCGAGGTCTTCGCGGACGGCGACGAGACCGTGGTGACGGGGTCCTTGTTCGTGGCGGGGGCGGCTCGGAGCCTCGTGAGGGCGGGCCTGCTCGACGGCTTGACGGCGGGCATGGGCGCGGCGCCCCCGGAGAATGCTTGATCCTCGGGCACGACCGCCAGCGCGAGGTGCTCTGGCGGGCGCTGCGGACCGGTCGGCTCCACCACGCGTGGCTGTTCGAAGGCACCCGCGGCGTGGGCAAGAGCCTCGTGGCCGAGACGCTAGCGATGGCCGCGAACTGCGAGCGCGTCGACCCGGGGACCGGCGAACCCTGTGGCGAGTGCCCGACGTGCTCCGCCATCCGGCGCGGCATCCATCCCGACGTCACCTGGGTGCGGCCCGACGAGGACCGCGCAGCGCGCTCGATCCCCGTGGAGCGGGTGCGCGAGGTCGTCCGCCAACTCGGGTACCACCGGTTCTCCGCGCGCGCGCGCTTCGTCCTGGTCGACCCCGCGGAGGCCATGGCGGAGGGCAGCGCGAACGCCCTCCTCAAGACCCTCGAGGAGCCCCCCGCGGGCACGTGGTTCGTCCTGGTGACCCACAACGCCGCCGCGCTCCTGCCCACGATCCGCTCGCGGTGCCAGCGGCTGCGGTACGGAGCCGTTCCGGTCGAGCTGGTGGAGCGGTGGCTGGTCGACGTTCACCAGCGCCCCGCCGACGTCGCGTCAGGGGCTGCCCGGGCGTCGGGTGGAGCTCCCGGCGAGGCGCTGACCCTCGACGCAGCTGCGCTGGCCACGCGCCGGGCCCGGCGGGACGAGATCTGCAG
>JBIKWC010000368.1:0-6642 GCA_044356535.1 Myxococcota bacterium | reverse complement strand
ACACCACCACCGTCCCCACGATGCCGGCCGACGCCTCCACCAGCAGCATCCCGTCGGCGCCGTACGGGGTCACGGCGTAGCCCAGGAGCACGCCCATGTAGGTGATGGGCGTGTTCGAGAGCGAGGCGAAGATGTTGTACTTCGTGGCCGCGGCCCCCGTGCCGATGGCGTCGAGGATGAAGCCCGTCCACGACGCGTAGGCGACGCCCGTCCCGAACTGGTACACCAGCACCCCCACGATGAAGACCGCGCGCGTCGGCGGCGCGAACGCCAGCAACGCCGCCACCACCGCCATCGAGAAGCCCACCAGCGCGTAGACCGTGCGCGGCCGGGCCCAGGCGCAGAGCTGGCCACCGACGAAGCAGCCGAACGTCATGCAGAACCCTGCAGCCAGCCCGTTCACCGTGATCACGTCGTCCGCGGTCGCGCCCCAATGCGCCGCCACCGTGGACTGCGCCAGGACCCCGCCAGCCGCGCCCGTGCTGATCGGCGCGAAGCAGAGGATGGCTGCGAACAGGCCCTGCCTCGACCGCAGCATGTCCCACAACATACGGAGCAGGGCCACGAGCGCCTGCCCCACCCCCCCGTCGACCCGATCCGCGGGCACCACCGGCAGCAAGAACACGGGCAGCGCGCAGAACGCGAACACCACCGCGACCGCCGCGCCGCCCATCCACTCGAACGGGGCGTTCTCCATCAGCCACAGCGCCACGCCGCCGCCCACGGCGCCGCCGCCCAGGTTGCCCGACTGCATCCACCCCGCGACCCGCCCGCGGTCCTCGGCCGGGGTGAGGTGCGCGACGACGCCCTCGACCGCCATCGCGAGCGTGCTCGTGGCGAGGCTCGTGACCAGGACCACGGCCTTCATGAGCGGCACGGTGTTGGCCGGCAGGAGGTCGGGGGTCTCGTTCGAGATGCGCAGCGGGATGGCCCCCATCAGCACCACGCCCACGATGCACGCCAGGGCCGACAGCAGGTACCAGCGGCGGCGGTCGAGGGTCATGTCGCAGAGCGGCGCCCAGAGGAACTTCACCACCTGGGGCGCCATGCCGAAGCCGATGATGAGCGCAGCGTCCTCGCTCGACACCCCGTGTTTGGTGCCGGTGAACGCGAGCGCGACGCTCGTGAAGCCCGAGATCGCCCCGAACGGGATGATCATCAGCAGGTACGCGAGGGGATGCGGGGGCTTGTTCCCGGACACGGAACCTCCGAGCGGCGCAGTCTACCGCGCGGCTTCCGGGAGGGGCCGCCACCACACACGCAGGGCCCATTGACTCTTACAGATTCGCACGTAGAGGTGGGTTCTTGCGCCATGGTATGTGCGCAGCTGTGTGGCAGGTGGGTCTGTGCCGGGGCACCCTGGAGACATGGGGCGCGGGACACACCGCACAGGAGGTCTCCATGAACCGGCTCATCCTCACGTCTTCCCTGCTCTTCGTCGCCTGCGCCGCCACCGATCCCACCGACGACGGCGAGCCCACCAACGGCAACGAGTCGCTCCTCTGCGAGCCCGTGTCGTCCGTCGTCCTCGGCGCCGACGAGGTCTCGCCCCTCGGGTTCTCCGCCCGCGCCGCGCTCGACGCCGCGTCCGGCGAGCACACGGCGCCGCTGGTCTGGGCCGACGGCGCGCAGAGCCAGCTCACGACCGACGTGGCGCAGGCCGGCGACGTCGTGTACGTCGACTACGAGGTCGTGGACGACGGCTCCGGGATGGAGCCCGCGATCGGCTGCGTGGACCAGGTCGAGGTGCCCGTCGCGCTGGTGGTGACCTCGGCGGACGGCGCGTTCGGCGAGACCCGCAACGTCCAGCTGGTGGTGGACGCCGACGGCGCGTCCGCCTCCCTCGACCTCGCGGGGCCCCTCCAGGGGTCGTTCGACGTGAACGCCTTCGTCCCGGACGGCGCCGCGTACGACGAGGTCTCCGCCTCCCTGAGCCTCTCCTGGTCCGCGGGGGGCCTGTCGGGCAGCGTCGACGGCCAGGGCTCGGGCACGGACGGGGACGTGGCGTTCGCCGAGGGCTTCTTCATCGCCACGATCGGCGCCTCCGCCGAGTGACGCCCGCCGTCGGCTAGGCTCTGCGCGTGAGCAGACCCCCGACCGCGGCCGCACCCCTCGCCCTGGGCTCGTTCCACCTGCACGAGCGGGTGGGCCAGGGCGCAGCGGGCGTGGTCTGGCGGGCCTCCCACGGGCGCGCCGGGTTCCCGGTGGCGCTCAAGATCCTCCTGGGCACCGCGGGCGGTCTCGGGCTCCACGACGAGATCGACGCCCTCGCCTCCCTCGATCACCCCAACGTGGCCCGGCTGCTGGACGTGGGCGTCGTGCCGGCGGACGCGGCGGTCGGGACCGGGGCGGCGGAGGGCGCGCCCTGGTTCGCGTCGGAGTGGGCGGCGCACGGCACGCTCCAGGCGCACGTGGGGGCGTGGCCGTGGGAGACCGTCCGGCGCGTCGTCGGAGGGCTCCTGGACGCGCTGGCCCACGCGCATGGGCGCGGCGTGCTGCACCTCGACGTGAAGCCCGCGAACGTGCTCCTGGCGCGCGATCCGGCGGCGCCCACTCCCCTGCTCACGGACTTCGGCATCGCGCGCCGGCTCCAGGTGGCCGCGGACGGTCGATGGCGGCCCCGGGTGGCAGGTACACCGGCGTACATGCCCACCGAGCAGCTCGCCGGCGAGCACGCCGCGTTCGGCCCCTGGACCGACCTGTACGCGCTGGCGGCCCTGGTGACCGAGCTCGTCACGGGCGCCCCGCCGCGGGGGGACGGCGACGTCCGCGAGCTCCGCGCCCGCGCGTCCGAACCGCTGCCCCGGCTCGCGCCCGTCGTCCCGGTCCCGCCGGGGCTCGAGGCGTGGCTCGCCCGGCTGCTGGCCCCCGAGCCGCGGCACCGACCCGGATCCGCGGCGGAGGCAGCAGACACCTTCCTGGCCCTGGGTCCACCGGCGGGGGCCCCGCGACCGAGGCCGCCGCGACCGTCCGAGCTCCCCACCCTGCTGCTCGGCTCGGGGGGTGCCGCCAGGGTGGTGAGCGCCACGCCGCTGCCAGCGGCCGATCGGGTGGTGCCCACGCGGCGCGCCACCGAGCGCGGACCGGCCCGGACGGCGCTGCTGCACGCAGGCACCGGGCTGGTGGCGGTGCGTCGCCCAGCGTTCGGGGGGCGCGCAGCAGAGTGCGCGTTCCTGTGGGGCCGGGTGGCGCACGTCCGGCGCGGCACGCACCTCGTCCTCACCGGCCCCCGCGGGGTCGGGCGGTCCCGGCTGGGCACCTGGCTGGTGGAGCGGGTCCGCGAGCTCGGCTTCGCCGAGGTCCTCACCGCGGACGCCCGCCCGAGGGCCCTCGCCGCCGGGGCTGCAGCGTGGCTGGGGGTGGTCGGCACGGCCCCCCGTCCGTCCCGGGACCACCTGCTGGCGCGGCTCGCCGAAGAGGCCGCCGATCCGGCGGAGGTGGCGGCGTGGACGGAGTGGCTCGTCGCAGGCGCGCTGCCCGACGACGTCGGGGCGCGGCTGGTGGCGCGTCGCGTCGCGCGTCGGGGGCGGCGCACGCTGGTGTGGCTGGACGACGCCGACGAGGCGCCCGGGGCAGAGGTGCTGGTCCGCGCGCTGGTCGAGGTCCCGGCGCCGGTCCTCGTGGTGTCTGCGCCGCGCGACCCGGCCCGGTTCGTCGCGGGCGAGGCGTGTGGCCTGCCGCCCCTCGAGGACACCGACCTGCGGGCCCTCCTGGACTCCCTGCTCCCGCTCGGCGCGGGGTCCGTCCGCCAGCTGGTGTCGGCCGCGGAGGGCTGCCCGGGCGCCGCGGTGGACACGGTCCGGCACGCAGCGGTGGAGGGCCGCCTCCGCCCGACCTCCCGGGGTACCTACGAGCTGGCGCCTGCGGCAGCGACCGGGTCCGCGGGCGACGAGGTACCGGCGGTGGCCCTCCCGGCGCTGGTGGCCGCCGCCCTGCTCGACGAGCCGTGGGAGAGCGAGGCCGGGGGGCGCGTGCTCGCGGAGGTGGGTGCGGTGGTGCCACACGCGCTGCTGGCGCGGCTCGTCCGCGAGGGCCGCATGAAGGCGGGCCGCTCGACGGAAGCGCTCCGGGCCAGCGTGTTGGCGCGGGTGGAGGTCGGGCCGTGGCACGCGCGGTGCGCCCGGGCCGTCGGCGACCAGCCCCTGCGCGCGGCCCGGCACCTGCTGCTCGCCGGGGAGCCGCTCCCTGCCCCGATCGAGGTGGACCTCGGCTACGAGCGCGCGCACGCGGACCCGGTCGAGGCGAAAGCGGTCCTGGACGAGGCCGAGGAGCGGTTGCGCACCGTCGAATCGCGGCCCCGGTGGCGCGCCCTGCGGGTGGAGCAGGTGGTGCTGGCGGCGCTCGCCGAGGACGAGGCGGGGCTCGCGGCGAGGCTGGCGGCAGCGCGCGAGGCCGGTGCGGGCGACGACCCGCGGGTGGCACACGCGGAGGGGGTAGCGGCCCATCGGCGCGGCGACCTCCCGGGCGCGGCGGCTGCCTTCGCGCGGGCCTCGGCGGCGGCGGCGGCCCGAGGCTGGACGGCGGTGGCGCTGCGGGCGCGGTATTCGGGAGCGATCGTGGCCCGGCTCGCAGGGCGGCTGGACGAGGCCGCAGCCGCCTGCAGCGAGGTGCTCCGGCTCGCGGGCCCCGCGCAGGCCGCCGTGCGGGCGGGGGCCGCCGTGACGCTCGGACGGGTGTTGCGGGCGCAGGGCCGGATGGACGAAGCGCGGGTGGTGGCGGAGGCGGCGCTCACGGCGTTGGGTGCCGCCCCGATGCTGGTTCGCCGGGCAGAGCTCCTGTCCCACCTGGCGTCCATCGCGCTGCGCCAGGGCCGCGACGACGAGGCGCTCGGGGCCTGGCGGCGCTCCGTGGACCTCCTGGGCCTCGCGGGGAGCCCCGCCGGCGGGATCCTGGCGAACCTGGTGCTGTTGGAGCTGCGGCGCGGCGAGCTCGACGCGGCGCTGGAGGCCTCCAGGGCGCTGCTCTCCGATCCCGGGACAGCGCCGGTCGTGGGCGTGGCCACCGCCCGCGCGGCCCTGTTGACGGAGCTCGCTTCGGCGTCCGACGAGACCTGGGCGACCGCCGTCTCCGCTGTACCCCGGCCACCGTACGGGGGCCGCGAAGGGCTCATCGAGGTGTTGGGGCAGGTGGCGCGACGGATCCGGGCCGCCACCCCCGTGAGGGCCGGGGAGCTGGAGCGCTTGCGCGCGGCCCTCGATGTCCCCTGACGCCGGCGATACGGGTAGCCCGTCGTCGTTCATACGGGATACCCGTATCGTCATGAAGACCACCATCGACATCGCCGACCCCCTGTTCCGACGGGCTCGCCAGCTCGCCCAGGACCGGGGGACCACGCTGCGCGCGCTGGTCGAGGACGGATTGCGGCGGGTGTTGGACGAGCCTCCGACCCCCGCGTTCGTCCTGCCGGACCGGGCAGCCGGGACCCCCGGCGATCCCGACCCCACTGCGCCCCTGACCTGGGCCGAGCTCCGCGCCGAGATCTACGGCTCGTGATCGCGCTCGACACCAACGTGCTCGTCGCAGCACACCGGCGCGAGAGCGAACAGCACGCTGCCGCCACGGCGCTCCTCCGAGCGCTCGCCGAGGGGTCGGCGCCGTGGGCCATCCCGTGGACCTGCCTGTGCGAGTTCCACGCCGTGGTCACCCATCCGCGCCTGTGGCGTGGCGCGGAGAGCACGCCGTCGCAGGCCTGGGCCCAGCTCGACGCCTGGTGCGCCTCCCCCTCCGTCCGGCTCCTGGCCGAGGTGGAGGCCTCCTTCGCGCTGCTGCGGGAGCTGGCGCGGCGCCCCCGGGTGCGTGGGTCGGCGGTCCACGACGCCCGGGTAGCGGCGCAGTGCCTCGCGCACGGGGTGACCGAGCTGTTGACCCGCGATCGGGACTTCGCTGCGTTCCCCGAGCTGCGCACCAGGAACCCGTTCGAGGGTTGACCCTCCTGCCTCACGGGCAGTGGGTGCCGTCCGCCGGGAGCGCGCCCTCCAGGTAGAACGCGGTCACCAGGTCCGACAGGCACGACGTGCCCGCCGAGAACAGCGCCCCGTGGCTCGCGCCGCCCTGCGTCACCAGGACCGGGTCGTTCTCGAGGAGGTCGTGCGCCGCCTCGGCCGCCTCGATCGGCGTGGCCGTGTCGTCGAGGTTCTGGAGCATCAGGAACGGGGCGGCCCCCGCCGCCGTCGTGTCCTTCGCCGGGTCGAGGCCCGGACCGAACGCCGTACACCACGTCAGGTCCAGGGCGTTGAGCCGCGTCATGCCGCCCATCGCGCCCACCGCCGCCTCGTCGGCCGCCACCCGCGCCGCGATCTGCTCGACGGTGAGCTGCTCGTCGCTGTCCGTACACTCGGTCAGGAAGTACAGCGGCGTGCCGGGCGCGTACCCGGCGAACGTGCGCCCCTGGTACGCGTCGCTGGCGGCGAGGAGCGGCGCCCCGTCTCCGTCCAAAGCCGCCGCCAGCACCTCCCCCAGCCCGGGCCAGGAGTACTCGGAGTACAGGTGGACCGCGACGCCGAGCGTGGCCCGCCCGTAGGTGACGGGCCGGCCGCTCGCCAGGAGCGGCGCTTCCTGGGCGGTGGTCAACACCGACGCGAGCGCCCCGAGCGGGTCCGTGTGCACCAGACACTCCGGGTCCGCAGCGCACCAGTCGACCCA
>JBIKWC010000525.1:0-2887 GCA_044356535.1 Myxococcota bacterium | reverse complement strand
AGGACGAAGCGGTCCACCCGGTCCGGGTACCGATCGGCGTACACCATGCCGAGCCCGGTGCCAGCAGAAGCGCCGAAGTAGCTCAGCTTCTCCACGCCCAGCGCCTCGCGGATCGACTCCAGGTCGTCGGCCCAGGCGTTGAAGCCCAGGTGGTCGTAGAGCTCGGGGTCGGAGTCCCGGCACGAGTCCAGGAACGCCCGCTGGGCCGCGATCAGCGCGGTGAGCGAAGCGGGATCGGTCGAGCCGTCGTACGCGTCGTACACGGCGTCCAGCAGGGACGTGTCGTCCGCGCAACCCAGGGGCTGGCCCACGTCCTCCGTGCCCCCACCCCGGGGGTCGAACGAGACCACGTCGTAGTCCTCCGTGATCGAGGGCCCGAGCACCGACGCCAGGAACCCCACCATCGGCCGACCGTCGGCGCCGGGCCCGCCGAAGTTCGACAGGATCACGCCCTTGTAGTCCTTCGGAGAAGCGCGGCGGACCCGCGCGATCGGCAGCGGGAACGTGTCGCTGTCGGGGTCGTCGTGGTCGAACGGCACCTCGACGGTCGCGCACTCCCCGAAGGAGCAGGTCTTGTCCCACTCGAGCCGGGGCGCGGTCTCGGTGGTGGTGTCCGTCGAGGAGGAGTCGGACGGCGTGGGCTCCTCCCCGCGGCAGGCAGACAGGGCGGCGAAGGCGAACACGACGGACAGGTGGTGCGACATCGGGGGGTACCTCCCCCTCCCCGTCACTCCGGCGACGCTTTCGCTCCCTCACCGCCCCTTTCGCGTGCTCACCGTCACGAACCGGACCCGCCGGACGTGGATCGCGCGGAGGTCCCATGGGGTCGAAGGTGGTGGTGGTGGGCGGCGGGCTCGCGGGCCTCGTGGCGGCGGTGTCGTGCGCGCGGGCCGGGTGTGCGGTCACGCTGCTGGAGGCGGCGCCGCAGCCCGGCGGCCGGGCCTCGACCGACGACGTCGGGGGGTTCCGGTTCGATCGCGGCGCCCACGCGTTGTTCCTCGGGGGCGCCGCCGAGCGGACGCTGGCCGCGCTCGGCGTGGTCCTGCCCGGGCAGCGCGCGCCCACCCCGGGGAGCGTGGTCGTGGTCGACGGTGTGGTGCACCCGCTGATCGACGGACCCCTCGCCCTCGCGAAGGCGGGGTGGCTGGGCCTCGGCGGGCGGGCGGCCCTCGCGAGGTTCCTGTGGGCGGTCGCGTCACCGGCGCGGCACCCCACCTCCGGCACCGCAGCGGAGTGGCTCGGCGAGGTGGCCGATCCCAGGGTCCGCGCGCTCGTCCGGGCGCTCACGCGGGTGAGCACCTACTGCGGCGACCTCGACCGCCTCGACGCGCGGCTCGCTGCGCACCAGCTCTCCGTGAGCCTGCAGCACGGCGTGTTCTACGTCGACGGCGGGTGGCAGACGATGGTCGACGCGCTGGCGGCGGCCGCGCGGACCGCGGGGGTCGAGGTGCACCCCGGGGAGCCAGCGCGCAGCGTGGGCCCGGACCTGCGGGTGGAGACGGAGCGCGGCGTCCACCCGGCCGACCACGTGGTGTTGGCGGTGCCACCCGACCGCGCCGAAGCCCTGCTGGGCCGGGCGCTGCCGCCTCGCCCGGGGCCCGCGAAGGTGGGGGCGCTGCAGCTCGCGATCCGGGAGGAGGCCCTCGCAGGAGGCCCGCGTCGCCTCGTCCTCCGCGACGACCCGCCGGTGTTCGTCAGCGACTTCTCCTCGGTGGTGCCGATGGGCCCTGCGGGGGTCCACGTGCTCCACGCGATCCGCTACGGCGCTTCGGACCAGGCCCGGGCCGAGATCGAGGCCACCCTGGATCAGGTCTGGCCGCGCTGGCGGAGCGGCGTGGTGGCAGAGCGCTGGCTCCCCGCGATGGTGACCGCGCCGAGCGTGCCCGAGCCGGGCCGACCGCGCCTCCCGATCACTGCCGCAGGAACACCCGGACTCTGGCTCGCCGGAGACGCCTACGGCCCGGAGGGGCACCTCGCCGACACGGCGTTCGCCAGCGCGCGGGCCTGCGCCGAAGGGATCGGGGGATGACTAGGCGGCGGACAACCGGCGGAGGATCTCGCCCACGACCGCGCGGTACTCCCGCCGGAACGTGGGGTCCGAGGGGTGGGTGCCGCACCACAGGCGCACCAGCTGCGGCAGCACGAACGGCAACACCATCATGCCGGTGATCGCGAGCAGGAGGAACCGCGCGGGGAGCTTGCGGTCGAGGACGCCCGCGGCCTGCAGCTGCTCCGCCTCGACCAGCCGGCCCCGCATCGCGTCGCGGCGCTCCTCCTCGGCGACGAGCGGCCCGCCGCGGGTCTCGAGCGACTCCCACAACATCATCCGCCACCAGGTCTCGCGGGTGGCGAAGTCGTCCATCAGCGTCTGCAGCACGACCTCGAGGTCTTCCGGGCGGGTCGCCCCGACGGCCGGCTGCTGGGCGAGCACCCGCAGGATCACGGCAGCGTGGAGCTCCGCCTTGCTCCCGAAGTGGTGGTAGATGAGCTGCTTGTTCCGGCCTGCCCGGGTCGCGATCCGCTCGATGCGCGCGCCCGCGACCCCGTGGTCGGCGAACTCCTCGGTCGCGGCATCGAGGATCCGGTTCCTCGTCACGTCGGCTTCGGGCACGGTGACCCCCCGGAGACCTCGTACTCTGCTGGTCCCGGAGAATCAACCAACCAGTTGGTTGACAACCGACTGCGCGCTCCATACCCGAACGCGGGGGTCGTCATGACGTGGTGGTGGGTCACCTTCGGCTGCGGCCACGGCGTGGGTGAGATCCAGGTCAGCAGCGACGAGGCGGGGGGCCCGCTCGACGTGGACACCGTCGAGGTCCGGAGCGTCCCCTTCCCGCAGATCGTGGAGCTCACCGGCACCCTCGTGGCCGACCGCCAGACCATGTTG
>JBIKWC010000279.1:0-9557 GCA_044356535.1 Myxococcota bacterium | reverse complement strand
TGGGCCCGAACGGCGTGTCGATCGGCTCACACGCCAGGCGCGGTTCGTCGCTCGGAACCAGCCGCAGGACGTACCGGCCGGGTCCGAGAGCCCAGGTGTTCTCGTGGCGCTCGGGCGCCTCCTCGAACTGGCCGAACACCTCGGCCTGCTCGCTCCCCGCGGGGCCGTACAGGCGTGCGTCCACGAGGTGGGGCGCGCCGTGGGGGCCGCCGCCTTCGTGTTCCGTCGTCCACTCCAGGACCACGCGGCTCGGCGCGTCCAGCGTGAACGCGAGGTCGGCCAGCGGGCCCCGGGGATCACCGGGCGACTCGGGAGCGAGCACGGAGCGCACCGTCGCGCCGGGGGCGAGGTCCACCGCGGTCGGCAACGGCAGCGCCTGGACCGGGATCGCGCGATCGGCGGGGTCGTCTTCGTCGAGCACCAGGACCACGCGCTCGGCGGGGTGCACGAGCGCGAGCACGCAGCCGCCCTCCCCACAGGCCGCGGTGCCCCAGACGTCGTCGCGGGTCACGTCGACGTCTGCGGGGACGACGAGGTCGACGGGCGCCTCGACGGCGACGCGCCGCGGCACGAACCCCGGGGTCTCGAGGATCAGGACCTCTGGCGACCCCAGCGGTGCGGGCGGGCGGTGACAGGCCACCAGCACCAGGGCGGACCAGCGGAGCACTCGGCCTCCTCAGCGGCGGCGGCGCGACCGGGTGGGCTTCCGGGCCGGCGCCTTCCGCGCGGGAGCCGGGGCAGCGGCGACGTCGTTCGGGTCCTCGGCCCACCGGAGCAGCGCCTGGGCGTCCTGGAACCGGGCGTTCGAGTTCGGTGCGCCCAGCACCACCGCGGCCAGGCGACGACCCGAGGCCGTGCGCACCACCGTGGCGAAGCAGTAGTGCGCGGTGTCGGTGTACCCGGTCTTGGCGGCGAGGGTCTGGTAGCGGTCCACCAGGCGGTTCGTGGAGCCGAGCTCGCGGGGGCCGTCGTCGGTCTCGATGCGCCAGGTGGGCGCGCTGGCCACCGCCGACAGGTCGGGGTGCAGGGCCACGGCGATGACGGCGCGCAGCACGTCGCGGGCGGACGCCAGGTTCTCGTCGAGGAGGCCCGCCGGATCGGTGAAGTCCGGGTCGGTCGCGCCGAGCTCGGCCGCGACCTCCTCCATGCGCGCGGCGAACTGTTCGTGATCGAGCCCCGCCACGGACGGGAGCGCCATGGCGCCGCGGTTGTCGGACGCCACCAGGGCGGCGCCCAGGTACTCCCAGCCGGTGTGGCACGACCCCGTCTCGAACTTCGAGCGGGCGCCGGCCATCGCCGGCCAGTGTTCGCGGCTGATGCACACCTCGCGGTCGAGGTCGACCTCCGGGGTGGACAGCAGGGCGAGCGCGCTGAACAGCTTGGTCACCGACGCGATCGAGCGCCGGGTGTCGGCGTCGCGCGAGAACAGGATCTCCCCCGAGTCGAGATCGGCCAGGATCACCGACGGGGCCACGACGCGGGGTCCCTTGCGCGCGCCCTCTCCGCCGAGCTGTTCGAACACGAGCAGGGCGTCGTCCGAGGCGGGGTGCCAGTCGGGTGGGGTCCACACGTCGACCGCGGGCGGAGGAGCGGCGTGGGTCTCCACGCGGGCGGGGGTGGCGGACGGCCAGAACGCCAGGAGACACGCCGTTGCGAGGGCGAAGTTGACGCCGAGCACGACGGGACGGAAGGGGAGCTTCATGGGAGCTCGGGGGAGGAGAGGGGGGCGGGAGCGCGAGGGGGATCCGCATTCTGCAACGCGCACGCGCCAGGCGCAAGGGCCTCTCCGCTCACGAGAGCCGCTCGATCTGGAGTCCCGCCTCGCGGAGCGCGCCCACCAGGGGATCACCGAAGGCCACGGCCGGGGTCGACACGCCGTAGACCACGGGGAGCTCGGCCTCCCGGTGCGCCAGGAGCAGCCCCGCCGCCGCCAGCATCCGGCTCGTCTCGGTGTAGCCGGGGTCCCCACCCGACACGCGCGTGACCACGCGGACCCCGCCGCCCTTCCCGACGAACGTGAGCTGGAAGAAGGCGCGCGACCGCTCGGACTCCGTGGGGCCCGTCCCTGCGGGCTTGCGCGCGGCCAGGAGCTTCCGGGTGGGCGCGAACCGGGCGAGGAGCGAGGCCCCTGCCAGGCCCGCTCCCAGCGAGAGCGCCCGCCGCCGGCTGCGGAGCAGCAGGAAGTGCCCGTAGTCGAAGTCGGGGCCGTAGCGATCCGGACGCTGGCGGGCCGACTCCCACACGATCGACCGGTCGATGACCGGCAGGGGGAACGCCTTGCCGGGGAGCTCGGGCGGCGTGGGATGCACGAGCGGACCGAACCCGCCGGGCTCGTCGGGGGACACCCGCAGCTCCCCGCGCGCCAGGATCTCCAACGTCGACGCCCAGGTGCCGCCCGACGCAGCGGCGTTCGTCTTCAGGTAGGCGCGCACCTGCTTGGGTCCCGGGGGCAGGAGCCCCACCGTGTACCAGGCGCCGAGGTCGGCCGGGACGCTGTCGAACCCGCAGCAGTGGACCACGCGGATCCGGGCCTCGCGCGCCGACTGCCCGAACCGGCGGCGGGACTCGGCGACGAACGGCGGCTCCCCGGTGAGGTCGAGGTAGTGGGTCTTCGCGCGGACACAGGCCTCGACCACCGGCAACCCGTGCCGGACGTAGGGCCCGACGGTCGTCAACAACACGCGGGCCGAGGCGGCCATCCGGTCGAGGCTGGCGGGGTCCTCGACCGAGGCCTCGATCAGGCCCACGTCGCCGTTCCCGGGGTGGATGCCCACGAGCGACGCCTTGACCTCGTGGAGGCGCCGGCGGTCGCGTCCGGCGATGGCGAAGCGGCCCGGCGCGCGGCGGCCGAGCTCTTCGGCGACGAGCTGGCCGGTGAAGCCGGTGGCGCCGAACAGGACGAGATCGTGGGGTCGGGACATCGCCCCTGCTAACGGGCCGCAAGAGGTTGCAGGGGCCAGGCCGACAGCTGAGGCATACTGCGCCGCGTCGGGAGGGTCTCTGCGTCGGTTCCGCGCCATCGTGCTCGCCGTGGTGATCACCGCGAACCTCATCAGCGCGATCCCCCGGGCGAAGCTCAAGCCGGAAGAGGTGGCGGATCCGGAGCTGTGGCGGTCCGACCTCGAGATGTGGGAGCGCCTGCTCGGTGGTGCCCTCACGTACGAGCAGCTCCGCGGGATCGCCGTGGGCAGCGCGCAGGGGTGGCAGACCTTCGTGGACGGGCTCCGCTGGCCGTTCCACCTGTTCTTCGACCTCACGCACACGAACCAGCAGTGGGGCCTGTTCGCGGTGGTCGCCGAGCGCCCGGAGCGGCTCGTGATCGAGGTGCGCCGCAACGGCGAATGGGAGCGCGTGTACCGCCGCCTCGACCCCGCGTACACCTGGCACGAGGAGCAGCTGAAGTACCGGCGGATCCGCGGGGTGTGGGACTCGGTGAAGGACCCGCCGAAGGGGACCTACAAGCGGTTCACGATGTGGATCGCGCGGACGATGTTCCTCGAGGAGCCCGACGTCGACCGGGTGCGGGTCCAGCTCGAGAAGGAGGTCCTGACGCTGCCCTGGGAGGAGCCCGACCCCACGCTCACGTACCGCGCCGAGAAGTACCACCGCCGGGAGGTGCTGATGGGCGAGGAGGCGCCCGACGAGCCGGACGTGGCCGATCCCCCTGCGCCCCCCGGGGAGGAGGAGTGAAGCCCGGGCTCGGGGAGCGGCTCCGGTCGGCGTGGGTCGGCTGGGAGGCGTACTGGGACGAGCGGGAGCTCCCCACCGCCATGGCCCTGGTCCGCATCCTCCTCGGGGTGTGCCTCGTCTACGACTTCGTCCACATCTGGGCGCTCGACCTCGTCACGCCGCTCTACGGGGTGGCCGCCGTCGGGGGCATGTCGGACGCGCTCCTGCGAGACGACGTCGCGTGGTGGTATCGCGTGTTTCCGGGCACCCTGTGGGCCGCCCGCCTGCACCACGCCGTCATGTTGCTCGCGTCGCTCGGCATCCTCTCGGGCGCGTTCCTGCGGTTGTCGGTGGTGGCGCTCCTGGTGAGCTGGGCGCAGTTCGTGTCGGTGTTGCCCTACAGCGACCGCGGCATCGACACCCTCGTGCGCCTGGTGTTGTGCATCCTGCTGTTCTCGCCGGCGAGCCGCACGCTCTCGTTCGACGCGTGGGTCCGCACCGGCAGCTTCCTCGGAGACGGTCGCCCCGAGCCCGCGTGGGCGCGGCGGCTGCTGATCGGCCAGATCGTGTTGATGTACTTCGGCGCCGGCACCCAGAAGGTGGGGCTCACCTGGTGGCCCATGGGGCACTGGGCCGCGCTGTACTTCGCGCTCCAGGACCCGGCCGTCGCGGCCTGGGACTTCTCGTACCTGCGGCAGCAGCCGTTCTTCTTCCTGACGCAGGTGGGGACGGTCGTCACCATGGTCAAGCAGTGGACCTACCCGGTGGTCCTCTTGATGTTCTGGTGGAAGCGGAACCCGGGCCGTGGGGGACGGGTCGCCGCCTTCGCCACGAGGTGGAACGTGGAGTGGCTGTGGATCGGCCTGGGCTTCGTGTTCCACGTGATCCTCGGGTTCACCATGAACCTCGGCATCTTCCCGTGGGCCATGCTCGCGCTGTACCCGGTGTGGGTGCCGCCCGAGCAGTGGGATCAGCTGCTGCGGCGGGTGGGGCTCGCGCCGACGCCGGCGTCCTGAGGCCCCCCGGCAGGAGATGGCGGCTCCTCGGGCCCTCCGGTGTATGGTCCGCGCATGAAGCTCGCGATCACCGGGGCCAGCGGCCTGCTCGGAGCCAACGTCGCCGCCGCCGCCCTCGCGGCAGGCCACGAGGTCGTGTGCACCCGCCGCGGCACGTCCAGGGCCGACGCCGTGGCCGACCTCGCCATCACCTGGGTGGACGCTCCCCTCTCGGACGGGAGCGCCCTGGCCGGCGCCTTCGCGGGGTGCGACGCAGTCGTGCACTGCGCAGCGAGCACGTCGATCCTGCCGCGGGTGACGCCGGAGCTCGAGGAGGCCAACGTCGTGGGGACGCGCAACGTCGTGGACGCCGTGATCTCCGCGGGGGTCCGCCGCCTCGTGCACGTGTCGTCCACCGTGGCGGTCGGGGTGTCGGAGGACGGCGTGCCGTGCACCGAGTCCTCGCCCTGGAACCTCGCCGCCCACGGCCTCGCCGACGGCTACGCGACCACCAAGCGGCAGAGCGAGGAGGAGGTCCTCGCCGCCGTCGCCGCCGGGCGCCTCGACGCGGTCGTGGCCAATCCCGGGTTCCTGTTCGGCCCCCGCGACGCCCGCCCCAGCTCCGGGCGGATGATCCTCGAGGTCGCGTCGGGCAAGGCGCTGCTCGCGGCCCCCGGGCGCAACAACTTCGTCGACGTGCGCGCGGTCGCGGCGTCGCTGCTGGCGGCGGTGGAGCGCGGCCGGACCGGCGAGCGGTACATCCTGGGCGGCGAGAACCTGACGTACCTCGAGATGTTCCATCGGATCGCGGCGGTGGTGGGCGGCCGGCCCCCGTGGGGCTCGGCGCCGCGCTGGGTCGCTGCCCTCGCTGGCCTCGGCGGCGACGCGCTGCAGTGGGCCTCCGGGCGCGAGGGCGCGGTCACGTCGAACACGGTGCGCTGGGGCTACCACCCGGGGTTCGTGGTCTCGAGCGACAAGGCGCGCCAGGAGCTGGGCCACGCGCCCGGGCCCGTCGACGACGCCGTCCGCGCTGCGTGGGACTGGTTCGCCGCGGTCAGGTCGCGTCCGCCGGGAGCCGCAGGGTGAAGGTGGTGCCGCGGCCCACCGCGCTGTCCATCGACAGGGAGCCGCCCAGGAGCTCCGCGAGGTCCTTGCTGATCGCGAGCCCCAACCCGGAGCCGCCGCCTGCGCCGGGCCGGAACCGCTCGAAGGTGGTGCGCTGCTGGTCGGTGGGGATGCCCGGGCCGTCGTCCGTCACGTCGAACCGGATCGACGACCCCTCGGGCCAGACCCGCAGCGCGATGTGGCCGCGCTCGGTGAACGTCGCGGCGTTCGCGGCCAGGTTCACCAGGATCTGCCGGACCCGGTCCGGATCGGAGGTGAGGGCGCCAGCGCCGGGCGTGACCTCGATCGAGAGCGCGTTCCCGCGGCGGTGGGCGAGGGGCGTGACGGTGGCCACCACCTCCGCCAGCAAGGGGCGCACGGCGACGGGGTGGCGGCGCACCTCCAGGCGCCCGGCCTCGATGCGGGCGAGATCGAGCACCTGGTCGACGAGCCGAAGCAGGTGGGTGCCCGCGGTGCGGATGTGCTGGGCGTCGGCGGTGACGGCCGCTGGATCGTCGGGCTCCTCGATCACCAGCTCGGCATAGCCGAGGATGGCGGTCAGCGGCGTGCGCAGCTCGTGGCTCATGCTGGCCAGGAACACCGACTTCGCTCGCGACGCGGTCAGCGCGCACTCCTCGGCCGCGCGGCGCTCCCGGGCCTCGATCTCGAGCTCGGTGGTGCGGCGGTGCAACTCGAGCGTGCGCGCCTCCACGCGGTCTTCGAGCGTCCGGTGCGAGCGGCCGAGCGCGTCCTCGAGGAGGTTGCGTCGGCGGGTGGACATGCCCGCCACCGTCCCCAGGACCACGCCGCTGGCCAGGAGGAGCCAGCCGTGTGGATCGGCGCCCGCTGCCAGCGTGGCCAGGAGGAGCCCCGCGCTCGCGGTGGTGAGCGCCGCGGTCTCGCGCCAGTCGCGGAGCACGGCGAGCCCCGCGCCGATCGTGAGCATCCCGCCCACCTGGTACGTCACCTCGTAGCCGTTCGCGGCGCACACCCAGATCACCCAGGACACCAGGCCGTACACCTGCACCACGAGGGCCCGGTACCGCCCGCGCTCGGACCACGGCGCGGCCGCGTTGACGAACGCCGCGGTGGCCATCGCGAAGCGCGCCCAGAACGGGTCCGTGGCGTCGGGGACGAGCGCGCGGAACACAGGGTAGAAGCCAAGTTGCGCGGCCCCCGCGATCACGAGCACCCACCGGTCGTACGACGGGCGGAAGGCGGCGGTGGGGGTGGGCGGGGTGGGCAGCGGCCCTCCGGGGTCCCGGACCTATCGGATCCCGCGCGTCGACTTCTCACCCCGAAGGCCGGACCCGGGCCTTCAGCGCGGCGAGGTGCTCTGCGTCGAAGCCCCCGGCGGCGAGCCGCGCAGGGAGCTCCGGCCAGGTGACGAAGTCGGCCAGCACCCCCGCGAGGGTGAGGCCCCGCGACGTGAGGTACGCGTCGATCTCGACGCCGGGATCCGGCACCCCCATCCGCGCGTGTTTGGCGGCGAGGTTCGGCAGGCTCTGGAGGTAGTCGGCGACGATCGCGTCGACGGGCGTGTCCAGCAGGCGCAGCAGCGTCGCCGCCACCATCCCCGTCCGGTCACGTCCGGCCATGCAGTGGAACGCGACGCCGCCGGGGGGCGCCTCGGCGATCGCGACCAGGGCGCTGGCGAGGCGCTCCGGGAACGCCTCGACGTGGGCGCGGTAGTACAGCGGCGTGCCGAACTGGGGGCCGCTCGTCCACGGCGCCCACCACGCCTCGTCGAACCCGTCGAGCGCGACGCGCACGGTGACGAGGTCGTCGGGTCGGGGCAGGTCCCGGTCGCGCTCGTCGTCGTTGCGCAGGTCGACGACGGTGCGCACGCCGTGCGCGCGGAGCATCGCCCACCCGGCCGGCCGGAGGTAGCAGAGGTGGTCGGCGCGCACGAGGGCCCCGCGCGCGACGCCGGGAGACGCCGACGACAGGTCGCGGACGTTGGAGGCGCCTTCCCCGAGGTCGAGGTGCATCGGTCAGTCGGCCTTGGGGAGGTCCGCGAACGGCCGGAACTGCAGAGCCGGAGCGGCGCCGTCGTCAGGCAGGGCGGGGCCGGGGGAGCGGAGCGCGTCGAACGCCTTCCGGAGCCGCTCCCACAGGGCCTCCTGCACCTCCCGCGGCGCGCGGCCCACCCGCTTCCACTCGGTCATCAGCGCGCGGATGGCGGTGTCGGGGTCGCCCTCCGCTTCGCTCGCCACCAGGGCCTCGGCCTGCAGCACGATGCGCTCCAGCCGCTCCGTCGCGACCTTCGCGTTCGCCGCGCGCGCCTCGGTCCGGCGGGTGAACACGGCGTCGCAGGCGGCGCGGAAGCGGGTCCACAGGGCGTCGACCTCGCCGCGGGGGCCGGGGACGCGGACCTCCTTCCACGCGGTCTGCAGGGCCTTGACCCGCTCGGCGGCCACCTCGGGGTCGCGCGACTTCGCCAGCGCCTCGGCCTGCGTGACCAGCCGGGCGAGCTGCTCGAGCCGCTCGGCGCGCGCTGCCTCCCGACCGTCGCGCAGCGCAGCCTGCCGGGCCGCGAGCCGGGCTTCGGCCTCGGCGAAGGCGGCGTCGACGGCGGCGCCCTGCTCCTTCGACACCTCACCGGCTGCGCGGAGCCGAGCCCGCAAGGCACCCATCGCGGGGCCCGCGCCCTTGAGGTCGTCCGCTCCTGCGAGGGCCTTCGCCTCCTCGACGATGGCGAGCCGCTGCGCGAGGTTCTCCTCCCACCGGGCGCGGCGGGCAGCGACGGCGGCGGCGACCCGCTCGTCGAGCGCGGCGAGGGTGGTGTCCCGGGCGGTGAGCAGGCGGGGGGCGTCGTCGTCTTCGGGTGGGCCGAGGCGGGCCCAGCTGTCGACGAGCTCGCGGCGGGCGGCCACGAGGTGCGCGCCCTCGGCGGTGGGGACCGCGAGGAGGGCTTCGGCGCGGGACACGAGGCGCTCGTACTCCGGAGCGGCTGCGCGGCGGCGTGCCCTGGGCGGGCGGGGCTCGGTGCGGCGGGGTTCCGTGGGCGGCGGCGGGGCCTGCTCCTCGGCGACGGGGACGGGCGGTGGGGCCTCCGGGGCGGGCCGGGTGGCCTGGGCGTCGAGGAGGGCGCGGTAGCGGCGCTCGGCTTCGGCGACGGGGAGCACCTCGGCCTCGGGCTGCCGGGCGGGCGGAGCCTGGTGTTTGCGGGCCTTCCGGGACCCCTGGGGGCGCTCCTTCTTGACCTTGGGGGCCTTTGGCGGTGGGGCAGGCCTGGGCGCCTTGACCGGCCTGGGGGGCTTCGCGGCGACGGGAGTGGGTGCGGGCACCGGCTCGGGCTCGGGCTCGGGCTCGGGCTCGGGCGCGGGGGTGCGGCGGAAGGGGCGGAGCAGCCGGTCGAGCAGACCCACGGGGACCTCGCGATGGACCCACATACGCCCGCGGGCGTGTCGGGTCGAGGTGGGTCGCAAGCAGGCCTGCCGGATGCGGCCGACCGACCGAACACGGAGTCACGGAGGACACGGAGCGCACGGAGGGCGGGACATTGGAGCTGGTTCCTTTGCTTTGACGATCGGTGTCGCCGGGTGTGGGAGCGACCTGGGTGTCCGGTTCGACCCGCGATGCCCGGGCATCCCGCGCGAACGCGGGGTCGGTGGTTGCGGGTGCGTTCGGGGCGGCTGGGGGGAGGCCAGGGCGGGTGAACGCACCACGGGTGGAGGCCAGCCCCGGTGAACGCACCATCCGCGGGTTCGGCGGGCCGGTCGCGGCCGCTGGTGAACGGAGAAACGTCGCCTTTCTGCGAGGTGGCGGCCTGGTACTGGCCGCGGT
>JBIKWC010000537.1:0-2725 GCA_044356535.1 Myxococcota bacterium | reverse complement strand
TGCTCGCGGAGCTGCTGGACGTCGTCGTCGACGACCTCGCGCGAGCCCACGGTGTGACCCGCAGCCGCCAACCGCTCGCCGACGACCACGCCAGAGCCATCGTCTCCGGGTCCCCGGGTGGACGATGCGACGAGGACGTGCACCTCGACCCGGCCTGCGTCTCCGTGGTGGTGTCCGCTCACGTACCCTCCGAGGCCCGGAGCCTACCGCAGCCCGGCGTTAGGCGGGGGACGGAGGCGACGTGATCTCCATCGCCGAAGCCCAGGCCCACATCCTGGGGACCGTCCCCGCCGTCCGCCCCGAACAGCTCCCGCTCCACCTCGCGTACGGCCGCGTGCTGGCTTCGCCCGTCGCCTCCGGGGTCGACGTTCCTCCCTGGGACAACTCTGCGATGGACGGGTACGCCGTCCGCGCCGAGGACACGGCGGCGCCGCCGACCACCCTCGCGCTCCTCGAGACGGTGGGTGCTGGCGCGGTGGCGACCACGGTCGTGGGGCCGGGGACGGCGGTGGCCGTGATGACCGGCGCGCCGGTGCCCCCCGGCGCCGACGCAGTCGTGATGCTCGAAGACACCGACCGCTCCCGCTCGGGCACGGTGCGCATCGAGCAGCGCGCCCGGGTCGGGCAACACGTCCGCCGCGCGGGAGAAGACGTGCGCCGCGGCGACAACGTCCTCACTGCGGGCGAGGTGCTCGGCCCGGCCGCGGTGGGCCTCCTCGGTTCCCTCGGTCAGGAGAGCGTGCTGGTGGCGCGCCAGCCGAGGATCGCGCTCCTGGGAACCGGAGACGAGATCGTACGGCCCGGGACGCCGCTGCGGCCAGGTCAGATCTGGTCGTCCAACCACCTGTCGCTGCGGGGCTGGGTGCTGGAGGCGGGCGGGGTGCCCGTGGACTGTGGCATCGCGCCCGACACGGTGGACGCCACCGTCCGCGCCCTCCGGAACGCTGCGCTCGACGCAGACGCCGTGGTGACCACGGGCGGCGTCTCCGTAGGCCACTTCGACGTAGTGAAGGAGGCGTTCGCGCTGCTCGGCGCTCCGATCGGGTTCTGGCGCGTGAACATGAAGCCCGGCAAGCCTCTCGCGTTCGGCGCGCTGGCGGCATCGGGACCGGTGCTGTTCGGCCTGCCGGGGAACCCCGTGAGCTGCGTGGTGAACTTCCTGCAGTTCGTCCGGCCGTGGATCCGCCGGGCGCTGGGGGATCCGCGGCCGTTCCTGCCCGTGGTGACCGCGACCCTGCAGGACGACCTGCGGGACGGCCCCGGGCGGGCGCGCTTGTTCCGCGTGTCGCTCACCGAGGCGCCAGACGGCACCGTCACCGCGCGGAGCACCGGGAGCCAGTCCTCGGGCGTGTTGACGAGCCTCGTCCGCGGCCACGGCCTGTGTGTGGTGGCGCCGGAAGACCCGGCCCCGGTGGCCGGCCAGCGGGTGTCGGTGCAGGTGTTCGACCCGGGGTTCCGCGCCCGTGCCACGCCCTGAAGCCTGGGTGCTGGCGGGGGGGCGGAGCGCGCGGATGGGCCGGGACAAGGCCCTGGTGGCGTACCGCGACCGCACGCTGTTGTGCTGGGTCGTCGAGGCCCTCTCCCCGATCGCGGTGGTCGGCGTCGTCCGACGGCCCGGGCAGGCGGCGGTGCCGTTCCCCACGCTCCTCGAGCCCGACAGCGTCGAACACCACCCGCTCCTCGGCGTGGCGGTCGCGCTGCACCAGGCGCGCACCCCGCTGGTCCTGGTGGCGCCGACGGACGTGCCCTTCGTGACCACCGCCGTGTGGCAGGCGCTCCTGGCGCGAGCGCCCGCCGTCGCCGTCGCCGGGGGGGTGGTCCAGCCGTTGATCGCGGCCCTGCCCCGCGAGCTCGCGGCCCGCGCTGCTTCGCTCGCAGCTGCAGGAGCCCCGGCGCGCGCGCTGGTCGAAGGGCTCGCGGAGGTCGAGGTGCCCGCCGCGCTCCTGCGCGACGTGGACACCCCCGAGGACCTCGCCGGCCTCGTCAGCCGCGCTTGACCTTCAGCTTCTGACCGGGCTGGATGACGGAGCTGCTCAGCCCGTTCCAGGACTTGAGCTCGGTCACGCTGCAGTGGTTGCGCTCGGCGATCGCGCCGAGGGAGTCCCCGCGCTGCACGGTGACGGTGGACCACTGGCTAGAGGCCGTCGCGGTGCCCCCGCTCGACCCGCTCACCTTCAGCGTCTGCCCGACCTCGATGTGGCTCGCGTCGCGGATGCCGTTGAGGCGCTGCAGGTCGGCGGTGGACATGCCGTACCGCTTCGCGATGGTCGCGAGCGTCTCGCCGCGGGCCACCGTGTGCGAGCGGCTGGCGGTGGAGGTCGACGCGGTCGAGGACCGGCTCGCGGTGGGCGCGGTCCCGGCGGACACCTTGAGCCGCTGCCCGAGCTGGATGGTCGAGCTGTCCAGGCCATTCCATGCCTTGACCTGCGCCATCGTGACGCCGTACCGGGTGGAGACTTCGGAGAGCGTGTCGCCGCGGACCACGGTGTGGTACGCAGCCGGCTTCGCCGCAGCCGGGCGCGGAGCGGACGCGACGGCGGTGGAACCGCTGCTGGTGCGGGGCTCGGCCGAGGCGGGCACGTCGCCACCGGCGCGCGGGATCACGAGGTTCATCCCCACGTAGATGTGGTTGATGTTCTTCAGGTTGTTGGCCCGCGACAGCGCAGTGACCGAGGTGTGGTACTTCGCCGCGATCACGGACAGGGTCTCGCCGCGACGCACGGTG
>JBIKWC010000046.1:0-35461 GCA_044356535.1 Myxococcota bacterium | reverse complement strand
CGGTCACGTCGGCCAGGCCCTGGTTCCCGGCGTGGATGCTCAGGACGAGGCGCCCCTCCTCGCAGTCGAGGTCGCACAGCCCCGCGCGCGCCAGGGTGAGGTCGGCCAGGTTCGCCCCGCTGCCGGCGGTGACGTCGCCGCTGCGGAAGTTGTTGTACGTGGCCCAGTTCGTGGCCGCCGTGACGGGGACCGAGCCGTCGTCCTCGACGTTGGTGATGAAGTAGGCGTGCTGGTTCCAGATCTGGCGGCCGGCCTGCCAGCTGTCGTCCTGGTCGCCGAACACCGTGATCCCGACGCGGCTCGGGTACGTGTACAACGTGTTGGCGACCACGATCTCGGCGTGGCCGTCGGCGTCGACGTCCGCGATCGTGGGGTACTCGAGCCAGGTGCCGTTCGTGTGGTCGGTGGACGCGAGCTTGACGGCGCCGGTGCGGCCGTCGAACACCCACAGCCGGGTCTGGTCGGCGTACACCACCTCGGCCACGCCGTCCCCTTCGAAGTCGAACACGGCCGAGCCCGTGTTCCCCGAGGAGCTGTCGTCGGTGATGGCCTGCCACAACACGGTGCCGTCCGTCTCGAACACGGTGTACTGCGAGCCCGCGGCCACCCCGATCTCGGCCTGGCCGTCGCCGTCGAAGTCAGCCACTGTGGGAGGACCGCCGTACGCCGGGGACAGGTAGACGACCGAGCCCGGCACCGTGAACTGGTGCATCAGCGAGCCATCCGTGTCGAGCACGCGGATCTCGGAGCTGCTGACGACGACGACCTCCCCCTCGGGATCGCCGTCGAAGTTGCCCACCGCCGGGTAGCCGTCCGGCAGTCCGTTCGACCACAAGGTGGACCCGTTGGGCCGGTACGCGGCGTTGCCGGTGATGATCTCCTCGGTGCCGTCCAGATCGAGGTCGACCGCGAACGAGCACACCCCGACGTTGGCGCCGTTGACGCCGCCCATCCCGAGCGACCCCGCGGACAACAGGTTTCCGTCGGCGTCGAGGAGGGCGCGGCCGGCGATGATCTCGGGCTGACCGTCGTGGTTCACGTCGGAGATGGCGGGCACGTCGGAGGTGCCGGTGATGTGCCCCGCGAGGTTGTCCACGATGCGCCGGATGGCGCCGTCGTGCTCGAGGATGGCGATCCCCTGTGGCCGGAGGGACACGATCTCGACGAACCCGTCCCCGTCGAGGTCGGCGGCGGCCACCCCGCCGGTGAACTGCACACCGGCCTGATCCTGGGACCACAGCTCGCCCGAACCGTCGCCGCTGACGGCCCGGACGGTGCCCGGGTAGTACGACACGAAGACCACGTCCGGGATGCCGTCGAGGTTCACGTCGACGACGATGGGCGTGGACATGACCTCGGAGCCCACCGTGGAGAAGCTCTGCATCTCCCACTCGAGCACCGGCGTGAACGTGCCCGTCTGGACCTCGGTGTAGCAGTCCTCCTGGACGCTCGCGTCGAACCCGTCGTCGTCGGGCAGGCCGCAGTCCAGGTCTTCGGTGGTGGTCGGGGGAACGGTGCCCGTCTCGGTGCTCCCGGTGGCGACGCTGGGCTTGGTCCCGAAGTTGTAGTCCGAGCACCCGGAGACCAGCGCGATGGACAGGACCACCCTGGGCAGCGTCATCGATTCCTCCCGCGAACGCCCCCTATTTCACCACGGACGTGTCCTCCCGTGTCACACGAGTTCACACCGCGGCACCCGATCGCCGCGGTACCTCCAGCTCGTCTTTCGGAGGTGTTTCATGCGCGATCTTCTGGTTGGTGTGGTCGGGGTCGGTGTGGGCGGCGTGGTCGGGGTCTCGGCGACGCTGGGGCTCGAGGCGTTCGCGCTGTTGGTGGCGGCGGGCCTGTTCTTCGCGCGCGGTCCGGAGGCGGCGCCTGCGCCCGAGGGGTACGCGGCGCCCGCGACGCAGGTGTCGGTGGCTGCACCGACCCGCGCGCGCACCGTGGTGGGAGACCCCGGCGAGGTCCAGCTCCACACGCTGGCCATGGTGCGGCCGCTCCTGGACGGCGAGCCCATGCCGTTCGACGCCGCCATCGGCGCCTACGAGCTGGTCGTGGCCCCGGGCGAGCACCGCCTGCAGCTCCTCGAGCCGCTCGGCACCGGCGTGAAGGCCGAGCTCGTCGTCGCGGTGGAGCCGGGGCGCCGCACCCAGCTGCGCTACGCGAAGGGCCAGCTCTCGAACCAGGGCACGATGCCGCTCTCCGCTGGGGCGCCGCCGTCCTCGACGCACGTGGTGTCGGTGGCCGCTGCACCCCCGCCGACGCTCGTCGTCACCGCCCCGGTGGCCACCGTCGCGCCCGTGGTCACGGCCCAGGCGTCGGGCGGCGGGATCTCGATCTCCGGCCCGGACGGCAACGCGTCGGTGACGGTGTCCGAGACGGGCCACGCCACCATCCAGACGGGCGTGGGCACGATCGACCTTCGCCTGCCCAAGCTCCTCGGCGGCAAGCGCTGACCGTCAGGGGCGCCACCCCCGGAACCGCCAGACCGCGACCGCCGCCACCCCCAGGACCGCGGCGGACACCACGTACGGCGCGCCGAACCACTGCTGGTAGAGCAGCCCGGCGATCAGCGGCCCCGCGGCCTCCCCGACCGCGGCCGCCCCGGCGAGCGCGCCCAGCGCAGCGCCCTGGCCCTCGGCGGAGGTCCGCCCGCTCACCCACGACGTGAGCCCGGTCCCCGCCAGCGCCGCTGGCACCGCAGCGCCGACCAGGGCGAGGGCGCCGAACCCGAGGCCGGCCCGGTACACCGGCGGGGTGGCCGCGAACGCCAGCGCCCAGGCCGCGAGCGCGACGCCCGTGACCACCCGCGAGCCGAACCGGCGCACCAGCCGCCCCGACAGGAACACGTCGGTCGCCGCCAGCGACAGGCCGAAGCCCAGGAGGATGGCGACGACCAGCACGACGGCTGCGTCCGCCGCCGCGGCGCCCCCGGTCGAGGGCAGGAGGCTCGGGACCAACACGTCGCGCACTGCGAACGGCACGACCGCCTCGGCCAGCGCCACGGCCATCGCGCAGGCGGCGCCCACGGCGAGCAGCATCCGAGGCACGGGGTCGGCGACGGTGGCGGCCGGGACGGGTGGCGGGAGCTGCGCCCGGAACGCCAGCGCCATCGCTGCGAGCGAGATCACGGCCGCGACGGCCGCCGGGGCCCGCAGCGACCACACCCCCAGCGCCCCGCCCAGCACCGGGCCCAGCAACATCCCCAACCCCTGCGCCGCGCGGAGCTGGCCCAGGGCGGCGGGCCGGTCCTCCGGGGCGGTCACGTCGGCGACGAGCGCCACCGCCGCTACGCTGTCCCCTGCGCCGAGCCCGGTCGCGATCCGCGCCACCGCGAGGCCCGTCAGGCCCGGCGACAGCGCGAACAACAGGTGCCCCGCAGCCGTGAGCGCGGTCCCGGCGAGGAGCACCGGGCGACGCCCCACCCGGTCCGACCACCGCCCCCAGCGGGGCGCGGCGACCACGCGGGCCACGGGGTGGAGCGCCACGAGCGCGGTCACCAGCGCCGGCGACGTGCCGAACGCGTCGACGGCGTAGGCCGCGACCGGGAACAGCAGGCCGAACCCGAGGCCGTTGAGGAACAGGATGCCGAGGGCCAGCCGGAACGCAGCGGGATCCGTGGGGCGCGGCCGTCCGTCCGACATCCGCCAAGAGTACGCTGCAGCGCGGAGTGCCCGTGCGGTTCCTGCTCCTCGATCGCATCACGGACCTGTCCCCGCCCACGTCGGCGACCGGCGTGAAGTGTGTGTCCCTGGCCGAGCCGTGGACGCTCGACCACTTCCCGGGCCACCCCGTCTTCCCCGGCGCGTTGATCCTCGAGGGGATGGCCCAGCTCGGCGGTGTCCTGCTGGAGGCCACGCTGCGCGGCCGGGGCCACGTCGACCGCCACGCGATCCTCCTCGCCGCCGACCGCGTCCGGTTCCGCGCTGCGGTGTTCCCCGGCGATCGGCTGGAGCACCACGCCACCCTCGAGCACGCGAACGAAGACGGCGGGCGCGTGGTCACCGAGAGCCGCCGCGAGGGCGCGAAGGTGGCGGAGGCGTCGCTCACCTTCGCGGTGGTCCCGGTCACCAACCCCGTGGTGCTGGCCAGGCGCCGCGAGGTGCTCCACCTGTGGCTGCACGGCAGCACGGAGCCCCCGTGAGGCAGGTGCGGGTGTTCGTCCACGGGATGGGCGTCGTCACCGCCTGGGGCGGGGCCGCCGAGGCAGCGCCGGAGGCACTGTGGGCCGCGCTGGCGGGTGGTGGGACCGCGATCGGGCCCGCGCGCACGTTCGACCCTACGGGGATGCCGTGCACGACCGTCGCGGCCATCCAGGGCCTGGAGGGCGCGCCCGACCCCCGTCACCCGCTGGCACACGCAGCCGCCGAGCGCGCCGACCCTGCAGGGGACGGGGTCCTCGGGGTGTTCGTCGGCGCCGAGTCGGGACGGACCCGGTTCCCGCTGCTCGCCGAGCTGGGGCGACGCGGCCTCCGCGACGGCCGCTTCGACCCCGAGACCTTCCTGCGCACCGCTGGGGACCTCGCGGGGCGCGTCGATCCCGCGGTCGCCAGCCCGCACGCCACCGCCGCCTCGCTCGCTGCGCGGTTCGGCGCGACCGGCCCGGTCGAGACCTTCTCCCAGGCCTGCGCGTCGGGGCTCGCCGCGATCATCGAGGGGGTCCGCGCGCTCCGGGCCGGCGAGTGCGACCGGGCCCTGGTGGGCGGCGTGGGCGCCGACGCCGACGCGCTGATGGCGTCGGGCTTCGGCAAGCTCGGCGCGCTCTCCCTCGCCGGGGTCGCGCGGCCGTTCGATTCCGCCCGCGACGGGTTCGTCATCGGGGAAGGCGCCGCGTTCCTGCACCTGTCCACCACCCCGTCCGACGTGGAGCTGGTGGGGGTGGCCCGGGGCCACGAGGCCCACCACCTGGTGCAGCCGGACCCCTCCGGTCGGCCGGCGGGGCGGGTGATGGCCGCCGCCCTCGCCGACGCGGGGGATCCCCAGGTGGGCGGCGTGGTCGCGCACGGCACGGGCACCCCGCCCAACGACCTCGGCGAGGGGCGCGCGATCGCGGCGCTCCTGGGGCCCCGTGTGCCGGTCGCGTCGGTGAAGGGGAGCGTGGGGCACCTGATCGCGGGCGCCGGCGCGCTCAACGTGGTGGTGGCGGTGCTGGCGCTGCGGGCCGGCCACCTCCCGCCCACCGCCGGGCTCCGCGTGCTCGACCCCGCGACCGGCGTCCACGCCGCCCCCCGCGCGCTCCCCCTCCTCGGACCCGTCGTGCTCACCAACGCGTTCGCGTTCGGCGGAGCGCTGTCGTCGGTGGTCCTGCGGAGCGCCCGGTGATCCGGCTGCGCGCGCCGGTCGCGATCCTCGCCACCGCCCGGACCACGCCGGACGACGCCCCCGCCCCCCCCGAGCCCCGCTGGCTGCGGTCGCGGGCGCGGATGTCGTTGGCGGCCTGGCTCGCCGCCACCGCGCTGGCCCGCCTGGTGGGGCCCGGAGACCACGGCGCGGGGCTGTTCCTCGGCGTGGGCGACTCGGGTGGCGCGCCCGACGACGTGTTGCGGGTGGTCCGCGCAGGCAGGGGCCCGCACGGCCTGGACTGGTCGCTGCTCGCCACGGCGGGCGCGCAACAGACCCACCCGCTGCTGGCGTTCCAGCTGATGAACCACATGACGTTGTGCTTCGCCTCGCTCCTGGTGGGGATGCGGGGGCCGGGGCTCGCGGTGTTCTCCAGGGACGCGGCCGGGTTCGCGCCGCTCCTGCACGCGGCGTCCGCGCTCGACGACGGCGCGCCGGTCGCGTTCTTCGGGGGCGCGGACGACCCCCGGCACCCGGTCACCGCAGCCGAACGCGGGCCCGGCGGGCCTCCGCAGGCGGTGTGGCTGCGGCTCGGCCCCGTCACCGGCGCCCACCCCGCGGTCGTGGACGGTGGCCTCTCGGGGGCGGGCGAGGCGTCGATCACCCCGCTCCGGCGCGCGTTCGCCGCCGATCACACCGTGGAGGTCGACGTCTCGCTCGGGGCGGCCGGGGTGTCTGCGGCGCTCCTGGCGGCGGTCGAGGCCACGCGCGCGGGCGCCCAGCGGGTCTGGGTCCACACGGCGCCCATCCCCCGCCGCCTCGCTGGCGCGGACCTGCCCGGAGACGGGCCTGCGGGCTTCGCCGCCGTGACCGCCACCCCTCGACCGCGCCCCCGCCCTGCCCGGCGCCGGGACGAAGTCCCCGTGATCACCGCAGTGGGGGTGGTCTCGGCCTGTGGCAGCGGGCTGGCAGCGCTGTGGGCGGGGCTGCGCAGCGGAAGCTCCGCGCTGGGCCCCCTGACGGTGCTGCCGCGGGCGCCCTGGCCGGTGTCGGCCGCCGGGGAGGTCCCCTTGCCGCCGACCCACCCGTCCGCTTCGCCCGCGGTGCTCCGCGACCGCAAGATCGCCTGGGCCCTGCGCGCGCTCGACCAGCTCGGGCCGCTGCCGCCGGGCGCGCCGGTCGAGCTGGCGCTGGGGCTCGAGCAGGCCTTCCTCGAGGACCTGCCCGCCGGGTTCGACGCGCTCGAAGCCCGGGTGCCCGGCCACGTCCGGTATCGGGCGCCCGCGGACCTCGTCGCGGAGGCCGTGCGCGCCGCCTTCGCGATGGTGGGCCCGCTCACCCCGCACTCCGCAGCGTGTGCGGGCGGGAACGTGGCGCTGGCGGTCGCCGCCGAGCGGGTGGCGCGCCGGGAGGCCGAGGTGGTGCTGGCGGGCGCCGCCGACTGCCTGCTCGCGCCGCTGGGGGTGTTGGGGATGGCGCGGCTCGGGGCCCCCTCCCCCACCGGCCAGTGCCGCCCGTTCGACGTGGCCCGCGACGGCATCGTGCTGGCAGAGGGCGCGGCCTGGTTCCGCGTGGAGTCCCTCGAGGGCGCGCTCGCCCGGGGCACCCGGCCGCTCGCGATCGTGGCCGGGTGGGGCCTCTCCATGGACGCTTCGTCCCCCTCCGCGCCCGATCCCGAGGGGCGGGGCGCGGCGTCCGCGATGGGCGCGGCGCTGGAGCGGGCCGGGTTGGCGCCGTCCGCCATCGGCTGGGTGAAGGCCCACGGGACCGGCACCCCCACGAACGACGCCGCGGAGGCGCTCGCGATCCGCGCGGTCCTCGGGCCGGACGTGCCGGTGTCGTCGCTCAAGGGGGTGTTCGGCCACGCGCTCGCTGCGGCCGGAGCGCTGGAGGTGGCGGGCGCCCTGCTCGCCTTCGCAGAGGACCTCCTCCCCGGCACCGTGGGCTGTGACCAGCCCGATCCTTCGCTCGGCCTCGACGTGGTGCCCCCCGCGGGTCGCGCAGCGCGGATCGACGCCCTCGTGGCGAACAGCTTCGGGTTCGGCGGCCAGAACGCCTCCGTGGTCCTGGTGCGCCCGTGACCGTCGGTCGCAGGCTAGGATGCGCGCATGCTCACGCGTCTGCAGGTGGACGGGTTCAAGAACCTCGAGTCGGTGGACGTGCGCTTCGGGCCCTTCACCTGCATCGCCGGCCCGAACGCTGCCGGGAAGTCCAACCTCTTCGATGCGATCGCGTTCTTGTCTGCGCTCGCGGACAAGCCCCTGATGGACGCGGCCCTCTCGGTTCGTGGGGGTGGTGCGCGCGGGGATGTCCGGAGCCTGTTCCGCCGCTCAGGCAGCGCCACGGGCGACCACATGCGGTTCCAGGCGGAGTTCCTCATCCCACTGGAGGGAGAGGACCCCCTGGGACAACGTGCCCGCGCGTCGATGACGTTCCTCGAGTACGACCTCGCCCTCCGGTTCCGGCCCGATCCGGTCGTTCCCGGTCTCGGGGCGCTGGAGATCGCCCACGAGCGGCTGGTCCACATCAACCAGTCCGTCGCCAACCGTCGCCTGGGATTCAAGAGCACCCAGGCCTGGAGACGGAAAGCCGTGCAGGGCCGCCGCACGAGTCCGTACCTGTCCACCGAAGACGACGGCAGCATGGTCCTGCTCCACGCGGACAGCCAGGGTGGGCTCGGTGGTGGTCGCCCGCGGCGCATCCCTGCGGCCGGGCTGCCACGGACCCTGCTCTCGTCGGTGAACAACGCGGTCGAACATCGAACGATGGTCCTCGCGCGCCAGGAGATGGCCAGCTGGACCCAGTTGCAGCTGGAGCCCTCGGCCCTGAGGGCGCCGGACGGGCTCACCGCGCCCCGCACGATGGCACCGAACGGCGCCCACCTCGCGATGACCCTGTTCGCACAGGCGCAGTCGGCGGAACAGCGGGCGAAGGGGGGTGCGGACGATCTGTACGCGCGCGTTGCGAACCGGTTGTCGGAGCTCGTCGAAGACGTCCGCTCGGTCCGGGTCGAGCTCGACGAGCGACGACAGCTGCTGAGTGTCGTCCTGACCGATCGGCGGGACACCGAACACGTCGCGAGCGCGCTCTCCGACGGGACGCTGCGCTTCCTGGCCTTGACCGTCATGGAAGCCGACCCGCGCAGCAGGCCGCTGCTGTGCCTCGAAGAGCCCGAGAATGGTGTTCACCCGCTCCGGATCCCGGCGATCCTGCGCCTCCTGAAGGACCTCGCGGTCGACCCGTCGTTCGAGATCGACGCGGACAACCCGCTGCGACAGGTCATCATCAACACGCACTCCCCCACGGTGGTGGCGAACGTGCATGACGACGAGCTCCTGATCGCGCGCGCGACCGACGCAGATGGAGGCCTCGAGCTCGTTCCGCTGGCAGAGACGTGGCGCGACACGACGGGCCGCGCCGCCGCGAAGGGCGACCTGCTCGCCTACCTCGACCCGACCGCCATCCGTCCCCGACGCGTGGCGACCGACCGTCGGTTGGTCAGGGAGACGGTCCAGCTCGGGTTGTTCGGGAGCCTCGCGGCGGAGCCTCCGGCGTGACCTCGAGCGCCACGCTCGTCACGGACGGGTCTTCCGATGCCGCTCTGCTCCCGGTGCTGCGCTGGCTCCTCGGTGAGGTGGCGTCGGACCGCGTCGATCTCCGGTGGGCCGACCTTCGTTCGCTCCGAACGCCCCCGAAACTCCTCAGGGACCGGCTCGCTGCAGCCATCGAGTACTACCCCTGCGACCTGCTCTTCGTGCACCGCGACGCCGAACACCCCGACAGGCTTCACCTTCGCCGCGAGGAGATCGATCGGGCGAACGAGACGGGCGTGCGGCACATCTGCGTCGTTCCCGTGCGCATGCTCGAGTCCTGGATGCTCTTCGATGAACGCGCGCTCCGCGAGGCTGCCGGACGGCCCTCCGGACGAGAGCGACTCGACCTCCCGGGCTCCAGGAGCTGGGCGACGATCGCCGACGCGAAGGGCGTTCTGCATGGTGCGTTGCGGGCCGCGAGTGGCGCCACTGGCCGGCGCGCTCGGCAGTTCGACCCCGACGCGGCCGTGCACCGGCTGTCCAACCTGATCCACGACTGGGGGCCACTGCGCCAGCTACCCGCGTTTCAGCAACTCGAACGAGAGGTACGGCAGGCCTTCGGCGCCCCCTCCGATGCTTCCAGGTCGGAGCGGTGACCGTCGCGCTGGTGGACGCTGCCGTCCGCTGTCCCCTGGGCTCCTCCGTCGCGGAGCTCGCGGCGCGCTGGCTCGCCGGGGAGACCGCCGCGACCCTGGACCCCACGTTCGGTCTGGTGGCGCGGTGCCCGCCGTCGGCCCCCGGGCCCCACGTCCGGTTCCTCGCCCCACAGGTCTTGCCGGCCTGGGACGCTGCCACCGAGCTGCTCGCCCGCGTGACGCGGCCGGCCCCGGAGCGCACCGCGTTGTTCTTCGGCTACGGCGGGCTGCGGGCGCCGTGGGACGAGCTGGCGCCGGCCCTCGCGGACCAGCGGCCCGACGGCGCGCAGGCGTGGGAGCGGGGCCTCAAGAACCTGCACCCGTTCTGGATGTTGCGGAACCTGTCGAACGGCCTGCCCGGCCTCCTGGCGCCGGCCCACGCCCTGCTCGGCGACGGGGTCACCACCGCCGGGCCCGACGCTGGGGTGCAGGCGCTCGCGGCCGCGATCCGCTCACTGCGGGCGGGCGCATGTGACGCCGCGCTGGTGGTGGGCGCCGACAGCCTGCTCGCACCGGAGGTGCTGCTGGATCGGGCGACCCGCGGGGTGGCGGGGGTCCCGGGCGCGGGCGGCGCGGCGCTGTGGCTGGTGCGGGGCGAGGACGCACCCGCAGCGCCCCGGGTGGAGGCCCGCGCGCGGCCGGGTCCCCACCTCGATCTCCGACCCGCCACCGGCGAGCTCGGCGCGGCCACGGCGCTGGTGGAGCTGGCGCTCGGCGCGTGGGTCCTCGCGGAGGGCCAGCACCTCTCGGGCGGCGACGGGCCGGGGTGGTGCCTCCGGAGGGGATGATGCGCAGGGAGCCGTCGCGTCGAACTGCACCTCGCCGGCTGCTGCCCGAGGGGGTCCAGGGGGGGTGCCCCCTGGCAGGGGGTGTCGGGGGACTGGTCCTCCGAGGGGGTGTCGGGGGCGGAGCCCCTGACCCACACAACCAGCAACTCAGGTCCCGGGAACGAATCCGACGGATTGGTTCCCGGGACCTAAGGTAGGCTCTGGGCGGAGGGGGAGATGTCCGAGGGGCCGGTGGCGCTCGTCACGGGCGCGTCCCGGGGCATCGGCGCCGCGACCGCGCACGCGCTGGCCGCCCGCGGGTACCGCGTGGCCGTGGGGTACCGCACCGGCGCCGATGAAGCGGCTGCCGTGGTCTCCGCGCTCGGTCCCGACCGCGCCCGCGCAGTGCAGCTCGACGTCCGCGACCCCGCCGCGGTGAAGGAGGCCTTCCGGGCGCTCGACGCGTGGGGCCCGCTGGAGGTGCTGGTGAGCAACGCCGGCGTCACGCGCGACGGCCCGTTCGGCGCCTCCGACCCCGAGGAGCTGCGCGCGGTGCTCGACGTGAACCTCTCCGGCCTCGACCACTGCGCCCGCGCCGCCGTCCGCCGCATGTGGCCGCGCCGCAAGGGCAGCATCGTGGCGCTCTCCTCGGTGGCGGCTGCGCACCCGGCCCGCGGACAGTGGGCGTACGCCGCGTCGAAGGGGGCCGTGGAGGCCCTGGTGCGCGGCCTCGCGGTCGAGCTCGCGCCCCGCGGCATCCGGGTGAACGCGGTGGCCCCGGGCTTCGTGGACACCGCCATGACCGCGGGCATCGCCGCGCGGGCGCCCGAAGAGGTGCAGCGCCGCCTGCTCCTCGGCCGGCCCGGTCGGCCCGACGAGATCGCCCAGGTGGTCGCCTTCCTCGCCAGCGACGCCGCGAGCTACGTGACCGGGCAGGTGTGGGCGGTGGACGGAGGGTTCCTGCTGGCATGAGCCCCGAAGACTTCCTGGTGTTCCTGCAGTCTCGGCGGTCGGTGCGGAGGTTCCGCGCCGACCCCGTCCCCCGCGCGATCCTCGAGCGGCTCGTGCACGCAGCGGTGTCGGCTCCGTCCGCGACCAACCGGCAGCCGTGGCGGTTCGCCGTGGTCACCGACCCGGAGCGCCGCCGGCGCGTCGTGGCCGCCGTCCAGGAGCAGGTGGCTGCGCTGGGCGCCATCGTCGCCCGGTCCCACCACGCCGACGACTACGGCGGGTACGGCGACTTCTTCCACGAGCCCCTGTTGTCGGCGCCGGTGATCGTGATCCCCCAGACGCGCACGTTCCCCGACCTGCTCGGGAACCTGCTGCGTTCGGGCGGCGCGGCGCCCGGGGACCACGTCACCCCCGCGTCGATGGACCCGGAGCGCTGCGCGACGGCCGCCGCCGTGATGAACCTCCTCCTGCAGGCCCGCGCCGAAGGCCTCGGCGCCACCTGGATGGCCGGCCCCACCGTGGCCCGGCCGCGGCTCGAGGCCCTGCTCGGCATCACCCCGCCGTGGCAGATGCTCGGCGCCGTCGCCGTGGGCTGGCCCGACGAAGCCCCCACGCCGCCTGCGCGCAAATCCTTGACCCTCGTGGCCACCTTCGACGACCCGGAGCCCGGATGACCCCCATCGAGTCTCGCACCTGCGTGATCGTCGCCCAGGCCCTCGGCCTGCCGGCGGTGGAGCTCGGGACGAACCTGTTCGAGGCCGGCGCGCAGTCGCTGGAGTTCCTGGACATCGTGTTCCAGCTCGAGCAGGAGTTCGGCATCGAGCTGACCCGCGGCGAGATCGAGCGCGCGGCCCGCGGCGACCTGACCGACGACGAGTTCGCCCCGGCCGGCGTGATCTCGGCGGTTGGCCTGGAGCGCCTGCGGATGCTCATGCCCGAGGCCGCGGCGCAGGTGGTCCCGGGCCTGCGGCGGGAGCAGATCCTGGCCCTGTTCACGGTGTCGACGTTCGCGCGGATGGTGGCCGCGAAGGTGGCAGCGAAGTCGTCGGGGTGACCGGTCACCAGCTCCGGAGCCGCGTCGACAGCTCCCACGCCGCCCGCGCCGAGGCCCCGCCCCCGAGCGCCTGACCGATGCCGCGGCACAACGTCCAGCAGTCGTTGCAGCCCTTCGGGCCCGGGTGTGCCCGCAGCCGCTCCCACAAGGCCGGGACCGACGCCTGCCGCACGTTCCCCACGGGCGAGCCGAGCTTCTCGATACACGGCGACAGGTTCCCGACGTGGTCGAGGTTGGCCCCCTGGTCCCCCGCGCGGCACGCGGGCCCCGGCTCCCCGCGCAGGAACGGATCGATCCCCTCGAGGTACTCGCCGAACATCCGCAGGTGCGGGTGCTGGTCCCGGAGCGCCAGCAGCCGCGCGCCGACCCCGGGGCGCGGCGGCAGATCGACCTCGCCGTTGCGCCGGTCTCCGCTCGTCGACAGCAGCGTGACCATGTGGCCCACCCCCGCGTCGCGGCTGCGCGCGAGGAGCGCCGGCAGGTCGTCTTCGTTGTCTCGCATCAACACCGTCATCACGTGGACCTGGCGGCCGCCGTGGGGCGCTGCAGCCTTCAGCGCGGCCACCGCCGCCCACGCCTTCTCGGCGGTGCGCTTCTTGCCGCGCTTGGCGTCGTGGCGGCCGTCGTCGGGCCAGTCGATCGACACCCCCACCTGGTCGAGCCCCGCCGCGAACAGTGTTTGGATGCGCTCGGCGTCGAGCATGGTGCCGTTCGTGTACAGGACCGTCAGGTGGCGCTCCGCGAAGGCCGCCACGATCCCGGGCAGGTCCGGCCGGATCGTGGGCTCGCCGCCCTCGATCGACACCAGGAACGTGCCCAGCCCGGCCAGCTCCGCCGAGACCCGCTGGTAGTCCCCGACCGTGAGCTCCTGCGAAGGCGGGGCGCCGTTGGGCCAGAAGTCGCAGAAGCTGCACGTGAGGTTGCACCGGTTGGTGACCTGCACCAGGATCGAGAACGGGCGCTTCCTGGCGAGCGTCCACGCGAACCCGGCGTCGCGCCGCACGCTCATCGGAAGCTCCAGCCGGCCGACCACTGCGACCACACCCGGCCGGCGACCTCGCGCAGGGTGCCCGGGTCGGCGTCGAGCGAGGAGACCACGCCGATCACCCGCTCGGCGAGGAGGGCGGTGTCGGCGGCGTCGATCGTGAGCGGGGGCTCGAGGCGCAGCACCTCCCAGCGCTGGCTCGCCGGCTGCGCCACCACGCCTGCCTCCAGGAGCTTGAGCGCCGCCCACTGCCCCAGGACCTGGCGCGACACGCCGCCCACCATCCCCGGGACCAGGCGCTGCACGAGCCCGGCGCCGGTGGGACCCAGCTCGATCGCGCACAGCAGCCCGTAGCCGCGCACCTCCTTCACCAGGGGGTGCCCGGAGAGCCCGCGCCGCAGCGACTCCACGAGCTCGGTCCCGCGGGCGGCGGCGTTGGCGGCGAGGCCTTCGTCGCGCAGCACGTCCAGGACCTCGTCCGCGACCACCATGCCGAGCGCGTTGCCGCCGTAGGTCGACGACTGCAGGTCGAACCGGTCCATCCGCCCGTACGCCTTCCGGTGGTGCTCCGGCCGGCACAAGGTGGCCGCCACCGGCACGAGCCCGCCGCCCAGCGACTTCGCGAGGCACAACACGTCCGGCTCGACGCCGAGCGCGCGGAACGCGAAGTCGGCGCCCGTGCGCCCGAGCCCCGTCTGCACCTCGTCGAGCACGAACAACGCGCCCGCTTCGCGGCACAACACCTGGGCCTCGCGCAGCCAGCCCGGCGGCCCCGCGAGCACCCCGCCCTCCCCCAGGATCGGCTCCACCACGAACGCCGCCACGTCGCGCTTCGCGAGCGCCTGCTTGAGCGCGGCCGTGTCCCCGAACGGGACCGAGCGCTCGGGCGGCAGCCACGCGGAGAACGGCGCCCGCATGCGCGCCGAGCCCATCAGCGCGAGCGTGCCGAGGTTGGTGCCGTGGTAGCCGTTCACGCACCCCACGAGCCCGGTGCGCCCGGTGACGAGGTGCGCGAGCTTGAGCGCGGCCTCCACGGCCTCGGCGCCGCTGCTCGAGAACATCACCACCGACAGGTCCCCGCCCACCAGGCCCGCGAGGCGCTCGGCCAGCGCTGCGGCCTCGGGCGCCGGCCCCACGTGGTTGAGGGCGACGGCTTCGGCCTCGAGGTGCGCCGCCAGCCGCCGGAGCAGCCGCGGGTGGCTGTGGCCCAGGTTCATGGCGCCGAACCCCGCGAGCGCGTCCAGGTACCCGCGGCCCTCGGCGTCCCACATCCGCACGCCGCGCGCCCGCACGAACACGCGCCCATAGCCGTACACGCCCAGGAGCTGCACGAACGTGGGGTTGACGTGGCGGGCCCACGCTGCGGCGGCCGGGTGGGTCACGGCTCCCGCCCCGGACCGAGCGAGGACACCGGCGGCAGCGGCGCGACCTGGAACCGCGGGTCGCGGGCCCGGTACAACACGTTGTACGCACACGACGGGACGTTCGTGCCGTCCTCCTCGCGGATGCCGACCGGGCACTGGCGGATGCGGTCGGTGTCGAACGTCTCCTCGTCCATGTGGGTGTGCTGGTAGACCGCCTTGATGCGGCGCTCCACGTCGGCCAGGCGCGCATCGGCGTCGGTCGCGGCGTCGTCGGCGAACAACGCGTCCACCAGGCCCCGCAGCGCCGCCAACACCGGCTCCCGCAGGTCCCGACCGCCGGACCACACCTCGAGGATGGCCTCCTGCAGCACGCCCTCGAGCTCGGGCCCGGGCGTGAGGTAGAGCCCGAGGGCCAACATCCGGCGCATCAGGGCGGCCGGCAACACCCGGGACAGCGGCACGAAGCCCACGTCCGTGCGCAACAGGTACACGACCTGGTAGCAGAGCGGGTGCGCGAGCGGGGACGGCAGGAAGTCGTCGCTCCGTACGAGGCCGCCGGACTGCGCCTCGAGGAGCGACAACACCTCGTCGGGGGTGATGCGCGCCGACCGCCGGAACGACGCGCCCGACTGGCCGGTGAAGGTCATGGGATGGAGCTCGAGGCTGCGTACGTGGTCGTGGTCGAGCGTGAGGCGCAGCAGGTCGCCGAGCTGGTGATCGTTGGTGCCACGGGCCACGACGGGCAGCAGCGTGGTGTCGATGCCGTGGCGCCCGAGGAGCTCCAGCACGCGGAGCTTGTTGCGCGTGAACCGGCCGCCCAGGAGCTCCTGGTTGCCGACGTCGTCGAGGGCGTCGAAGGAGAGCACCACGCGGGTGCGGGTGCGGGCGACGGCCAGGAGCAGCGCCTCGTCGCGGAGGAACCGCAGCCCGTGGGTGGAGAGCGTGACGCGCGTGATGCCTTCCGCCCGGCAGGCCTCCAGGATCTCGACGAGCTGCGGGTGCTGCGTGGGCTCGCCGCCGGTCAGGTTGAGGAGGCGCCGCTCGGGGGCCTCGGCGCGGAGGTGGGCCAGCAGCGACTTCAGCGCGGGGAGCGACAGGTGCCAGGCGCCCGCGTTGCGGTTGTGGGTGTAGCAGATGGGGCAGTCGAGGTCGCAGCCCGACGTGATGGGCACGATGGGGAGGTGGACCCGCTGCTCGTGCCGCGTACACGGGCCGCAGTCGAACGGGCAGCCCTGGGTGGCCGGCCGGGTGGTCCGTGGGGGGACCAGGGAGGTGGAGGCGGCGGTCACGCGCTCCCACCAGGCGCGGTCGCGGGCGAGGAGGCCGCGCTGCAGGCCGTGGTCGGGGCAGGTGCGCTCGAGCCACACCCCCTCCGTGTCGGCGACGACCGCGGCGTCGAGGTGGCGCAGGCAGGTGGCACACAGCCCGGTGGTGGTCCGCAACACGGCCATCACAGGCCTCCGTGGAGCGACGACACCGCCCCCGACAGGTGGGGGGCGAACGCGGCCCAGGCGACGAAGCGCGCGGCCTCGTCGGCGGTGGACCGCGACCGGGTGGCGGCGTGGCGCTCGAGGTCGGCGCGGCGCGCAGCGGCGTCGGGCAGGGCGCTGCCGTGCCCACCGGAGAGGTCCCCGAACGCGACGACGTTCACCCGCACCCCACAGCGCCCGTGGTGTTGCGACAAGGTGCGGGCGAGCGCCGGCAACGCGCCGTGGGCGGCCGCCAGCGGGGCGGGCACCTCGAGCGCGTGGGAGACGGCGAGGCCCGCGGTGAGCAGCAGGTGGCCCCCTCCCCGCGTGGTCCACACCGGGAGGAGCCCCTCCACCAGCCGGCCAGCCGCCCGGGGACCGATGGACCACGGCTCGTCCCAGCCGCACGGCCAGGGGGGCGCGGCCGCGTGGATGACGACGTCGGGGGCGAGGGCGACGACCGCAGCGAGGCCCTCGTCCGTCCGCAGGTCGACCCGGAGCCCTCCCGCGAGGGGTCGGGTGAGGTACGTGCCGGTGACCTCGTGGCCGCGCGCCACCAGCGCGGAGACGACGGCCCGGCCGAGGTGTCCGGAGGCCCCGAGCACGCAGACGCGGCTCATGCGCCACCGTCGAGGCGCAGGACGGCGCCCGTCGCGTTGGGGAGGTCTTCGGCGGCGAACGAGACCACGACGTCCGCGACCTCGTCGGGGGTCAGGAGCCGCCGGGGCGCGCTGCGGGCCGCGTAGTCCGCGCGGTGGTGCGCCGGGAGCCGGGCCCCCTGCCCGCCGTCGAGGAGCCCGGGGACCACGAGGTTCACGCGGACGCCGTACGGTCCGAGCTCGTGGGCGAGCGCGAACGTGAAGCCATGGACCGCCCCCTTCGCGGCCGCGAGGTGGACCGGCGCCGCGGTGGGGCGCTCGGCGAACACGCTGCCCACGTTCAGCACGTGCCCGGACCGGCGCCGGACCATTCCCTGGACGACTGCCTTGGTGAACACGAACGTCCCGCGGGCGTGGGTGGCGAACGCGGCCTCCCAGTCCGCCAGCTCGAGCAGCGCGAACGGCAGGACCTGGAGCGCGCCGGCGTTGTTCACCAACACGTCGACGCCGCCCCACGCCTCGTCCAGCGCTGCGACCACCGCGCTTGCGTGCGCGGGATCGGCCACGTCCCCCTGGAACGCGCGAGCCCCGGTGGCGGCCTCCGTCGCCTGCGCCTCGGCCTGCCGGCTGCGCCACGTGAACGCCACCTGCGCGCCGGACTTCGCGAACGCCGCCACGAGCGCCCGCCCGAGCCCGCGGGACCCGCCGGTGACCAGGACCCGCATCACACCGCCCCGTCGACGACGACGGTGGCGCCGCTCATGTAGCTGTTGCCGGGCGAGGCCAGGAACGCGACCACCCGCGCGACCTCCTCGAAGGTGCCCGTGCGGCCGAGCGCCGTATGCTCCAGGAACTGGCGCTTGCGCTCGGGGGGCAGGTGCGCGGAGACGCCGTCCTCCAGCACGCCGGGCGCCACGAGGTTGACGGTGACGCCGTAGCGGCCGAGCTCCTTGGCCAGCGACTGCGTGTACCCCACGAGCGCGGCCTTGGCGGTCGAGTAGTGCACCGGCGCCTGCAGCATCTTCACGCCGGCGAGCGAACCCACCACCACGATGCGCCCGCTCCGGGCCTTCACCATCCCGCGCAACACCGCCTTCGTCGCCAGGAACGCGCCCTTCACGTGCGTGTCCATCATGTCGTCCCAGTCCGACTCCTCCATCAGGGCGACGGGGACCACCTGGCCGCGCCCGGCGTTGTGCACCAGGATCGTGAACGGACCCCCGTGGGCGGACTCGACCTCCGCCGCTGCCGCCTTCAACCCGGCGCCGTCCCGCACGTCGACGCGGTGGGCCGTCACCCGACCCTCCGGACAGGCAGCGACCGTTGCAGCAGCGCCGTCGTCGTCTTTCGCGTAGGTGAACGCGACCCGGGCCCCGCGCTCGGCCAGCGCCTTCACGATGGCCCGCCCCAGGCCCCGCGAGCCCCCGGTCACCAGCGCGAGCCCACCCGCCAGCTCGAGGGTCACCGCTTCGCCCACACCGCTCTCGGCGTGCCCGTGCCCTTCGCGGCGCCCCGGTGGAACAGGTTGAAGCCGCACGCCGGCATGATGCGGCCGTCCGCCTGCGGGTAGTGGTGGCAACACTTGCGGAGCCGCTCCAGATCGAAGTCGTGGCGGTCCATGTAGTGGTGCAGGAAGATGGACTTCGCCTGGCGCTCCCCGATGCGCGCGGCCTCCTTCGGCGTGAGCGCGCGGTCCGGGAACATCGCCTCGACCGTCCGCCGCAGCGCCTTGAGCACGAGGTCGCCTTTCTCGAGCTCCCCGGACCGGCCGTACACGTCGTAGAGCGTGTCCTGCAGCGAGCGCTCCACGTCATGGGTGGCCGGGAGCACGGCCGACGAACGGAGCAGGTTGAGGTGTCGGTGGAAGTCGACGAACCGCGGGAACGGCAGCGCCGTGCCGTCGTCGAGCTTGAGCAGGTAGGTGAGGCTGACACACTGCGGGTGGCTACACGGCAGCGGGAAGAAGTCGCTCGCGGCGAGGAGTCCGCCCGTCTGCTCCTCGCAGCGGCGGATGACCCCGGCGATGGTGAGGCGGTCGAGCGGGTCGTGTGCGAGCTTGCCGCCGCCCTGGCCGGTGTGGGCCACGGGCTGGAAGTTCAGGCTCACGAAGCAGTCGGTCTCGACGAACAGCTGCACCACGCGGCCGATCTGGTCCTCGTTCACGCCCCGCGCGGCGACGAAGATCACCTGCGTGGGGATGTCGAGCTCCTTCAGCACCTCGATGCACCGCCACTTGTCGGCGAGGAGGTCCTTCCCGCGCAGGCGGACGTGGGTCTCGGCGTCGAGGCCGTCGAGCTGCAGGCCGACGTACACGCCGCGGGCCTTGAGGGCCTGCGCGAACGCCCGGTCGCGCGCGATGCGGAGCCCGTTCGTGATGAGCACGACGCGATGGATCTCGGGCCGGTCGGCGATGGCGAGGAGCTCCAGGATCCGCGGGTGGCTCGACGGCTCCCCGCCCGACAAGGCCACGGACTCGAGCTGCCCCTCCCGCGCGACGAGGGCGTCGATGATCTTCGTGAACGTCTCGAGCGAGACGTGGCTGCTGTACTGGTTGTCGACGATGCAGACGGGGCATTCGAGGTTGCAGTGGTCGGTGACCTCGATGATGGGCAGGCAGGTGTGCTGCTCGTGGTCGAAACACAGGCCGCAGTCCTGGGGGCACCCCAGGTGCGCCGGGCCCCCGCGGAGGAAGGGCTCCGTGCCGGCCCTGGCGTACGCGTACGCGCGGGCGTAGTACGCCGCGGACTCGGAGACGAGCGCGCTGGAGGGTCCGCACGCCGCGCACACCTTGTCGAAGAACACCTTGCCGTCGCGGATCATCACGTCGGCCGGGACGAGCGCGAGGCACGTGGGGCAGGTGGAGGTGGTGGTCTTGAACCGCGTGCTCCCCGGCCCCTCCGCCGCGTCGACCCCGCGGGCGACGAAGTCCGCCACCCACCGGTCGGCGTCGTCGGCGACCTTGCGCTCCGAGGCGCCACACTGCTGGCAGAACACGAGGTGCCAGATGGCGCCGTCGCGCGCCACGACCCGCGCTTCGCGGACGATCGAGCACTTCGGACACACGGTGAGGTCGTGCGCGAGGAACGTGTGGGGGCGATCCGGGCGCGGCCTCGGCGTGTCGCAGCTACCGCAGTCCATTGCGCCTCGCTCGCGCTTCGCACGAGCGAAGCCCAATGTTCGTGTCTGTCGTGTGGGTCAGGGGCGCCGCCCCCGACACCCCCTCGGGGGACCAGTCCCCCGAATCCCCTGCCAGGGGGCGCTCCCCCCAGGACCCCCCGCATACCGAGGCCAATCGCACCTGGATCAATCTCGCCCCCGGGCGAACTCTACCCCGCGTACCACGCCCGCCAACAGGGCCCCTGCGAGCGCCGTGGTGGCGGAGAAAGCCACGAGGTTTGGGGTGCCTTCCGGCCAGCCGGCGAACGGCCGGAACACCAGGTTCACGTCGTGGACGGGATCGGTCGCGATCCGCGCCACCAGCGCGGTGAGGAGCCACAGGCCCAGGGCGTCGCGCGCTGTGGTGGGACCGGGCCCGCGCCCCCACCACACCCAGGCCGCGATCGCAGGGCCCAGCAGGTGCTCCATGGCCGACGAGGCGCGCCCGGGACCGTTCACGGCCACCTCGAGGAGCCAGCCTGGCAGGCCCACGCCGACCAGCAACGCGCCGGCGGCGTCGACCCCGCGCCACCACCCCACCACGAGCGACCCGCCGAGCAGCGCCGTGGCGACGTGACAGGCCCAGAGGAGCTCGGGCAACGTGCCGGCTGCCCACTTGTCGGCGACCACCCAGGCCCCGACCGCGAGGACCGCGAGCCCCGCCGCCTTCACCACCGCCAGCCCTCGAACGGCGCGCGCAGCTGGCCCCACCAGGTGGTCGGGAACGGCGCGGGGAGCGGGCCCGGTCCCACGTCCTCGCCGGGGGTGGCGGAAGCGTCGAACCGGCGGGTGCCGAACACCCAGTCCCAGAGCGCAACGGTGGTCCCGTAGTTGGCGAGGCTCTCGGCGGGGCGCGGCGAGTGGTGCCAGCGGTGGACCCGGGCCGTGGCGAGGACGAGGTCGAGCGGCCCGGTGCGGAGGTCGAGGTTCGCGTGCTGCAGGGTCGTGTGGACCGCGCTGAACGCCGCGGCGACGGCCAGCGGCGCCTCCGGAACCCCGAGCAGCGCGAGGAACGCTGCGGAAGCGGCGGCGCTGAAGGCGTTGTCGACCGGGTGGTTGCGCCACAACGTCCACCAGTCGAGGCTGCGGGCGCTGTGGTGGACGGCGTGGAACCGCCACAACCAGGGTACGGTGTGCCCCAGCCGGTGGCTCCAGTAGAGCGGGAGCTCGAACGCGACCACGGCGAGGGCCGCCTGCGCCAACAGGGGCAGGTCCGCGGGCCACAGCCGCAGCGGGAGCGCTGCGCCGAGCGGGGCCACCGCGAGCGTGGCGACGAGGCCCGCGAGCTCCACCGCGCGCGCCGAGACGAGCAGGTGCAGCGCGTCGACGCCGCGATCGGCCCGCGGGCGCGACCACACCGCGGACCAGGGGATGACCCGCTCGAGCGCCGCGGCCAGGACGGTGGCGACGACGAAGGTCCCGCCACCCACCAGCCACGCCGGCGCCCCGGCGGACGCCGCGACGACGGCGACCACGACCGCAGCGGACACCGAGAGCGGGTACACGAGCCACGGGAGGACGGTGGGCACGCGACAGCCTACCCGGAGATCGACTCTCCGCCGTCGACCCGCAGCACGTTGCCCGTGAGCCACGCCGTCTCGGGGCGCGCCAACACCAGCAGGCAGCGCGCGACGTCCTCGGGGGTCGTCAGCCGGCCGTGGGGGTTCCGCTCGAGCGCGCGGCGGGCGATCTCGTCGCTGCCGGGGATCTTCTCGAGGGCGGCGGTCTTGGTGACGCCGGCCATGATCGCGTTTGCCGTGATGCCCAGCGGCGCGAGCTCGACGGCGAGCTGCCGCACCCAGGCCTCGAGCGCCGCCTTCGCCGCGCTCACCGCGCCGTACGAGGGCCACGCTGCCAGCGAACCCGACGAGGTCATCGCGAAGACGCGGCCCCCCGCGCGCATCCTGCCGGACGACGCGAGGTCCTGGGCCCAGTACACGAGCGAGGACGACATCACGTCGAGCGTCATCTCCACGTGTTTGCGGCCGAGCACGGCGTCGGCGCCCACCAGCGGACGCAGGGTGCCGAACGCCAGCGAGTGGAGCAGCACCGCGACGGAGTCACCGGGCGCGAGCAGGCCGTCGAGCGCGGTCATCGCGGCGGCGCGCTCCTCGTCGCCTGCGGCGTTCATGTTGTGGAACGAGACCGGGACGCCGTGGCTCCGCAGCTCCTCCGTCAACGCCTCGACCTGCGGCATCATCTGGCGCCGATCCAGGTGGACGCCGAACACGCCGTAGCCGGCGCGCGCGAACTCCCGGGCCACTGCAGCACCGAAGCCGCTCGACGCCCCCAGCACCACGATCCACTGGCGCGCCACGACTCAGTTCCCCCCGTGCGGGGAAGCTCCGCCCTGGCCCGGGTGGTTCGACGGCATCCCGCCGCCGCCCCCACCCTGCGACGGGTGGTCCGACGGCATTCCGCCGGCTCCCGGCGCGGGGTGGTTCGGCGGCATCCCGCCCTGGGGGCCGCTGGGCGGGGCGGTCGGGAGCGGCTTCGCCTCGACCGTGGGTGGGTTCACCCACTCGATCTTCATCGAGCTCCGGATCTCCTCGATCCGCTTGGCCGCTTCGTCGGCTGCGAGCTGGACGCGGGCGGCCTCACGGACGTCGTCGAGCGGAGTGGTGTCCCGCCGCTGCTTGACCTCCATCACGTGGAACCCGAACCGGCTCTCGACCGGGCCGACCACCTTGTTGAGCTCGGCGGTCTTGAGGGTCTCGCCGATCGTGGGGTCGTCGATGCGGATCCAGCCGAGGTCACCGCCTTTCTCCTTGCTGGTGTCGTCGATCGAGTGCGCGGCGGCGAGCGCAGCGAAGTCCTCGCCGCTCTGCAGGCGCTGCAGCAGGTCCGTGGCGAGCACCTTGTCGGCCACGAGGATCTGCCGGACGAGCGCCTCGGGCTTGCTGAACTGCGCCTTGTTGGCGTCGTACCACTTCTGGATGGCCTCCTCGGTCACGGAGTCCTTCGCGAGCTTGGAGCGCATGCGGGCCCCGAGGATCTGGCGCGCGGTGAACGCCAGCTCGAGCGCGATCTGCGGGTCCTCGTGGAGCTTCTGGTCGAGCGCCATCTGGTACAGCACCGTGGCTGCGGCGTACTCCTCGGCCACGTGACGCCCCTCGCCGGCCTTGGCGAACTCCGCCCGCCGCGCCTCCGGGATCTTCATCAGCGAGTAGACGAGCGACAGCTCCCGCTCCCCGACCTCCACGCCATTGACGGTGAACACGCGCTCGCCGTGGTCGGTGATGACCCCGGGCACCGGCGCAGGAGGGACCTCGGGCTTGCAGGCAAGGAGCGACAACAGCACCAACATGGAGCATCCTCCGGGGGCGCGAGGCTATCCGATCGGGAGCGCCGCCGCAGGCGGAGGTGGAACTTGTCGTGGTCGCTGTTGGCCGTCTCTGCGCTCGCTTCGCCACCGGACGCGCCCCCCACCGTGGTCTTCGACGCCTCCCCCCGCGGTGCGACGGTCTCGATCACGGCGCCCCCCGGCCAGAAGCTCGCGCCCGACGCGCCCTGGACCCTGGCGCTGGAGGACGCCGCGGGGGTGGGCGTGACCCTGCGGGGGCCCGGCGCCTCGCTCGTCAACGCCACCCTCGCCGTCCCTGCGCTCGCGGGCGCCGTCACGGGGGCGCTCGACGTGGGATTGTGCAGCCTCGACGGCACCACCTGCCGCCCCACGTCGTGGGCGCTCTCGGGAGCGCTGGCGACCGGACGCAAGGTCCACCAGCCCCTGCAGGTGGCCCCGCCCCCGGCCCCCGAGGCTCCGTTCGGACCCCAGGCGTCGGCGTCCCAGCTCGACGAGGCCCTCGCCCGGGCGAAGACCTCCGGGAAGGCCGTGCTGGTCGACTTCTCCGCCGCGTGGTGCCCGCCGTGCAACCAGCTCGCCGCCGAGCTCCTGCACGCCACCCCGCCCGACCCCGCGCTCGACGGGTACGAGGTCGTGGTGCTCGACGCCGATCACCCGAGCTCGTTCCCCGCCAAGGACCGCTACGACGTGGGCGGGTACCCGTCGTTGCTGGTCCTCGACGCCGAAGGCACCGAGCGGACCAGGGTCGTCGGATACCCTGGGCTCGAGGCCATGCGGACCTGGCTCGCCGGCGCAGCCGAGGCCACCGACGCCGCCGAGCTCGCCGACGGACCCACCTCCGTCGACGGCCCGCGGGCGGCAGCGCTGGCCTGGTGGCTTGCCTCCGCGGGGCGCGACGAGGAAGCTGCGCCGTGGCTCGCGCGCGCCGAGGAGACCCACGCCGAGACCGCAGAACGGCACCTCGCGGCGCTGGTGGTCCGCTCCGACCCCGCCGAGCTGCAGTGGGTGCTCACCCACGCCCCGGAGCGCGCCCTCGACGCATTGCCCGCGGCGTCCCGCCTGGCGGAGGAGCACCCGGCGCTGGTCACCGCGCTCTGTGACGCCGCAGAGCCCCTCGCGCAGGGCACGGTCGCCGCGGACCTCCTCGAGCTGCGCGCCGCGACCGTCACCTCCGTCGCGGAGCGGCAGGCGCTCCTGCGCGGCGCGGCTGCGGTGCTGATCGCGCGGCGGACGGGGGTCCCGGAGCTCGACAAGCCGCACCTCACGCGGCTCGCCTCGCTGCTGGAGCGCTCGGGGCAGCCCGACGCTGCCGTGGCGCTGCTGATCGCGGCCTCTGGGCAGTGGTCGACCGAGCCCACGTACGACCTCGCCCTGGCGCCGCTCCTGGTGCGGTTGGGGCGGGCTGCGGAGGCGCTCCCCGTCGCCGAACGCGCGGAGCAGCGGGCGTGGGGGGACAACCACCTCCGCGCTGCGGCCGCCCACGCGCGGGTCCTCGCGGCGCTGGGTCGGAACGACGAAGCCCGGCAGGTCGCCTCGTCCGGGCTCGCGGCCCAACCGGCCCCTCCCCCCGGGACGAACCCACGGACCGACCGCTACCGCGAGGCCCTCCGCAAGCTCGCGGAGCCTCCGGCGAACTGACGGGGCGTTAGGGAGCGGCATGGGCAGGTTCCACGAGCAGGTGATGGGCGTCTACTTCGACGACCTCGACGCGTTCTACATCCTCCACAACGCGCGGTACCTCGTGTTGTTCGAGCGCACGCTGGGCGCGTTCTGGGAGCACGTCGGCATGGGGTCGTTCGAGCCCGAGAGCGCCGGTGACCACTGCCACCTCGTGCGCGCGAACGCGATCGACTACCTCTCGCCCGTGCGGGGCACCGGCCGGGTCCGGGTCCGGGTGTGGGTCGAGAAGCTCGGCCGCACCTCGCTCGTGTTCGGGTTCCGGGTCATGCCGATGGACCAGGATCTCGACCACGCCACCGGCACCCGCACGATCGTCCGCGTCGACCCCACCACCCAGCGGCCGCTCCCCTGGACCGACGCCTTCCGGACGAACCTCGCGCCCTGGGTCCGGGAGCCCGCGTGAACCCCCTCCCCGTCCCCGAGCCGACCGAGCAGGTGGCGCCCGCACCCGAACCCGCGGCGCCGGACCCCGCCGAGCCCCCCGAGGTCGTGGTGTGGGGTCGGCTGGCCGTCGACCAGGCCCACGATCGGCTCGTGCGCCGCATCGAGGAGCTCGGGTACCGCGTCGTCCGCCGCGAAGACGACACCGTCGTGCTGCGGGGCTCGGGCGGGCGGGTGTTCGTGTACGAAGACGGCTCGCTGGCCTTCACGCACCCCGTGGCGGGCATGGTCCCGTCCGACCCGACGCTCGCCTCGAACGATCCCCAGCGTGATCGGCTCGACAACCTGCGCACGGCGGGCATGGAGTCGCAGCGCGGCGCCACCGGGTACGTCCTGCCGTCGGCGTCGCGGAAACAGGGCTCGGAGCTGCGCGTGTTCGAGGCCACCACCGAGGAGCGCCGCGACCTCGGCTCCCTCTTCGAGCGCACCGCCCAGGAGGAGGCCCTCGAGTCCCTGGCCGACCGCCTCGACCGCCTGTGGACGCTCGGCGAGCCGCTCTCGCTCGGGGCGCCCCCGGTCCCGGAGAGCGACCGCCGCGGTGTGGTGCTCGCGTGGTGGGCGGCGCGCCCCGACGATCCCTACGGCGCGCGGGCCACGGTGATCGTGGAGCGCTGGATGGCCGCCACCTTCCCGACGCCGATCACCCCCGCGGAACGGGCCCGCCACGAGGCCGACCGGGCCGACGGGCGAGCGCTCCCCGCCGTCGCCGGGCCCTGATCCGATCGGTCGTTCCGGGTTTCGTTGTGCCCGGGCGTTCGCGCTGGTACACTTCCAATCGGGACCGGGATTCCTCCCCGGAGCCTCGGAGGTCCTCGTGGCGCGCAGGGAACGGGACATCGATCCCTACAATGGTCATTACTTCTCTCTCCTGATCGACGGCACCGAGATCGCGCACTTCCAGGAGTGCTCGGGTCTCAAGTCCACTGCCACCGTCTTCGAGATCGAGGAAGGCGGCATGAACGGCATCACCCACAAGCGCCCCGGCCAGTCGCGGTGGGAGAACATCGTGCTCCGGTACGCCACCAACCAGTCCGTCGAGCTCGTGAGCTGGCGGGACGGCTGGCTCCGCGACGGCTTCTCTGCGCGGCGGTCCGGCTCCATCATCATCCGCGACATGGCCGGCAACGCCATCCGGACGTTCAGCTTCACCCGCGCCTGGCCGGTCTCCTGGGAAGGTCCCCAGCTCAACTCGGGCTCCTCGGAGCTCGCGGTCGAGACCATCGAGATCGCCCACGAAGGCCTCACCGTATCGTGACGGGTGGCTCGGGATCGGCGGTCCCTGAGCCGACCGGATAGAAGGCGGCCTCCTCCCGGAGGTGGTCGTGTTCTCCGCGTTCGTCCTCGCTGCGGGCCTCGGAACCCGGCTGCGCCCCCTCACCGAGCACCGGCCGAAGCCGCTGGTGCCGGTCTGCGGGCTCCCCTTGTTGTCGTACTCCCTCGCCAGCTGCGCCCGCTACGGGCTGCGCGACGTGGTGGTGAACGCCCACTGGCTCGCGGAGCAGGTGGAGGCCTGGACCGGCACCCACGAGGGGGTCCGGGTCTCGGTCTCGACCGAGCTCCCCGACGTGTTGGGGACCGGGGGCGGCCTGCGGCGCGTGGCCGAGCAGCTCGCGTCCCCGTTCGTCGTCCTCAACGGCGACGTGTTGCAGGACGTGGACCTGGGCGCGCTGCTCGCTGCGGTGCCCGCCGGCGGGGCTGCGATGGCCCTGCGCCACCACCCGGTCGAGGCTCCCCGCTACGGCGTGGTCGCCGCCGACAGCGCGGGGATCGTCACCCGCATGGTCTCGCTGGCCAGGGCCGAGCCCGTGGGCGCCGTGGACGAACACACCCACTTCACCGGGGTCCACGCCATGAGCCGCGAGGCCCTGGCGCTCGTCCCCGCCACCGGCTTCTCCGACGTGGTGCGGACCGCGTACGTGGCGCTGGTGCCGCAGCGGAAGGTGGCCGGCGTGCGTGCCGACGGCGTGTGGCTCGACGCTGGGGATCCGGCTGCGTACCTCGACGCGAACCTCCAGGTGTTGTCGGGGCGGCTGCAGCTGGCGCTCGATCCGTTCCCCCGCGCTGCGTGGGCGCGCGATGGCAGCGGGCGCACCGCGGGCGGCGCGGCCCCGGTCCAGGTCGATGGCGCCGCCTGGATCGGCCACGGCGCGCGGCTCGGCGCCGGCGTGGTGCTGCGCGACTGCGTGATCGGCCCGGGAGCGACGGTGGCCGCGGGGGTGTCGCTCACCCGGGTCGTGGTGTGGGACGGGTGCGCCGTCGACCGCGATCTGCACGACGCGATCGTGTTCCCGGGCGGGATCCTGCCCGTCGGCTGACGCCCGGATACGCGCTGCCGGGGGGAGCCATGCGCCGCACGCTCGGGTCGTCGGGGATCGAGGTGTACGCGGTCGGGCTGGGCGGCATGCCGATGTCGATCGCCGGGCGGCCGACCGAAGCGCGCTCGCTCGCCACCTGTGAGGCCGCGTTCGGCGCCGGCATCGACTTCGTGGACACGGCGGACGCGTACTGCGTCGACGACAGCGAGACCGGCCACAACGAGCGCCTCCTCGCCGAAGCCGTGCGCCAATGGGACGGCGGACGCCTGATCGTGGCCACCAAGGGCGGGTGTGTGCGCCCCGGAGGGCGGTGGGCCGTCGACGGCCGGCCCGCGCACCTGCGCAAGGCCTGTGAGGCGAGCCTGAAGGCCCTCGCCGTCGCCCGGATCGACCTGTACCAGCTCCACGCGCCGGACGACCGCGTGCGATTCGAAGACAGCGTGGGGGAGCTCGCCCGCCTGCGGACCGAGGGGAAGATCGCGCACGTCGGGCTGTCGAACGTGAGCGTCGCCCAGCTCCGCGCCGCGATGCCGATCGTGCCGATCGTCAGCGTGCAGAACCGGCTGTCGCCGCACGACACCCGCGCGTTCCGGGACGGCGTGCTCGCGGAGTGCGAGACCCTCGGGATCGCGTTCCTCGCCTACTCTCCGGTCGGCGGCAAGCGGGGCGTCGACGCGATGCGCAAGGACCCGTGGCTCGCGAAGGTGGCGGCGGCCCACGAGGCGACGGCGCCCGAGATCGCGCTCGCGTGGCTCCTCGCGAAGTCCCCGGTGGTCATCCCCATCCCCGGGGCCTCCCAGGTCCACCACGCCCGATCGAGCGCGCGCGCGGCCACGCTGCGCCTCACCGACGCCGACGTGGCCCAGCTCGACGCGGTGTTCCTGCGCGGCCGCGGCTAGCGCATCCGGGCAGCGAGCAGCTCCGCCAGGCGCTCGGGGGTCACGGCGGCGACGGTCCAGCCGACGTCGGCCAGCGCGCGGGCCACGGACGCGTCGTACAGGGGGCGTGCGCCAGCGTCGAGGGCACACAGGCCGAGGCACTTCACGCCGGCGTCGTGCAGCTCCCGCGCGATGCCGAGGGCGGGATCGAGGGGGTCCCCGAGGAAGAAGTCGGAGACCACGGCCAGGAGCGTGCGGTGTGGCACCCGCACCGCATCCGCAGCGGCCCGGAGCGCAGGCGTGAGCAGCGTGCCACCGCCGAGCTGGGCCTGGAACAGCACCTCCAGCGGGTCGTGGACGTGTCCGGTGCAGTCGACCACCCGGTGATCGAACAGGAGCAGCGTGACCGTCACGGCGGGGAGCTGGGCGAGGATCGACGCGGTGACCGCGGCGTGGATCAGCGAGTCGGTCATCGACCCCGAGCCGTCCACCAGCACCACGACGTGCCACGGCGACGCCTGCCGGGACACCGGGTGGAAGTGGAGGCGGTCCGGCACGAGCTCGCGGCGCTCCGGATCCCACCGACCGAGGTTGCGGCGCAGGGTCCGGTGCCAGTGCACGTTTCGGAAGATCCGGCGCACGGGGCCGCGGCTCGCCGAGCGCCGGCCGCGCAGCGCGGGCTCGTAGATCTTCTTGAGCCTGGCGGTGATGCGATCGAGGGCGCGACGCACGAGGCGCTTCGCCTCGGGGAGCACCGCGGGCGGCAGGTGCGCGCGGAACGCGAGGAGGGCGCGGAGCACGTCGTCGGTGGGCTCCAGCTTCTGGAGGAGGGCGGGGTCGCCGAGGAGGTCCGACAACCCGAACCGGGTGAGCGCGTCGCGCTCGACGATCTCGACCGTGTCCTGCGGGAACAGCGTCCGCACCTCGTGGAGCCAGGCCGGAACCGTGAGACCGTCCGGCCCGGCGGTGGAGCCCCAGCGGTGGCCCCGCGCGCGCTGGTCGTGTTCGTACAGGAAGTCGAGGGCGCGATCGAGGCGCGCACCTTCGTCACCGGCATCGGGCGACGCCTGGCGCAGGGGGAGCGGACGCTCGGCGTGCCGGCCGAGGACGAGCCGCCACCGGAGCGACACCTCGAGGTCGTCGTCGTCCATCTTCCGCCCCGCCTATCGCGGAGGCACGGCGCGCTACGGCGCCTGCTCCAAGGATTCCTCGGGGGGCCCATCCCCCCCCCGAGGAACCGGGGTCGCCGCACCCGATGCGGGCAGCACGGGGGCGACCACTGGAGCATGCGCGCTAGGACCTACGTCGCCTGCGCCGCGTGCCGCGCGATCTCCGGAGGCCCCGGGAGCGGGACCCTCCAGCGACCGCGCCACCACCGTCTCGCCAGGTGGATCCCACGAAGGGGACCCTGGGGGCGACACCGCGGAGAACGTGAAACCAGGGAGCAGTTCGAGGACCGACAACACCACGAGGATGGTGATGCCGACCGCCGCCAGCCCTGCCAACCCCGCCGTCGAAACCACCAGGATCCCGCCCGCCACCTTCGCCTCGACGCCCTCCACGAACGTGGTTCCGCCAGCAGTCGGCAGCGGCACCACCGCGGGCGCCGGGCGGGAGGCCGGGACGCGGGCGTGGAGGACGTGCCGATCGCGCGCAGCACGACCGTCGGTGGAGGTCACGGGAGACATCGGTAGGGGTTCGCGGGGGTCGAGGGGGGAGGCGACAGCGAAGGCCGGGCGGCCAGAACGGTCCGGCGGGGAGCCGGTCCGACGAACTATTGTCAGGTCAAGTGCTGACCTTAGAATTTACTTTAGCAGTCTGTCGGGAGGACGCAAGACCCCAAACCGAAGAAACCCGGATCCACGGCTCGAGACGCTCACTCTTTCCGCACCGAGCCCAGGAGGGCCGCGACGCGCGCGTCGACCCGGAGGGCCCGCGCCACCACCGCTGCCGGGACCGGCGCCACCGGGGACACCACCGGCGGACGCAGGGCCTCCCCCACGCGCTCCCCGAGCTGCTCGAGCTCGTGCGGCACGAACACGGCGAACGCCCGCCGCAGGTCTGGGAGGACGGCGCGGAAGACCTCGGGGGGCAGGCGCTGCAGGACCTGGTGCACCTCCTGGAACAGCCGCCGACCACTCAACAGCGCCGCGCGGGACGTCCGCAGCACGCCCTCCAGGAAGGAGGCGCCGGCGTGGGCGTCCGCCCCCCGGAACGCGGCGGCCGCGCGGGCGGCGAGGTCTCGTTCCCCCAGCTCTCCGAGCCCCGTGAGCGCGCCTGCGGCGGCTCCGCGCGCCACGGACGCGCCCTCCGTTTGGAGGAGGGCCCGGAGCTGCGTCACGAGCACCTCCCGATCGAGCGGTGCCCCTTCGAACGAGGCGGCCCGCAGCAGCGTGGTCAGGTCGTCGAGCGCGGCCTCGACCTCCTCGGGGCGGACGCCGGCCAGGGTCGGCAGCAGCAGGCACGCAGCGACGAACGCGCGCCCGACCAGCGCGGACACCACCTCGGACCCGAAGGTGGGCAGCGCCTCGTGCGACACCAGCAGCGCGAACAGCTCGCGCAGCGCGTACACGCGGTCGTCGAACCGGGTCGAGACGGGCAGGACCTCCCCGAGCTCGGTGAGCGCCGTGGGGAGGAGCTCGTACAGCCGCATCCGGGCTGCCGAGACGACCACCTCCGTCCTTGCACGCAGGTCGGTGCCCGCTCGCGACCGCATCCGCGCGAGCCCGGTCGCCACCACCTCGGCCAGCGACGTGCCGCGATCGGCGAGCTCGAGGAGGTGGTCGTCGAGGTCGTCGTGGCCCTGGACACCCCACGTCTCCCCCAGCAGGTGCATCCCTTCGTCGCGGAGCGGGTCGGGCCCCTTGAACCACGGCGGGCTCTGGCCGCCGTCGAGCGCCTGGAACATCGGGAGCTGCAGGAACGTCGCCCGGTGCAGGAACGCCGAGCGCGCGCGGTGGGCCTCGTCGCGGAGGACGTCGCACCGGACCACCTTCGGGGCGCCGGAGAGGTCGAGCCGGTGGCGCTTCGCCTCGGCGTAGAAGTCCTCGAGGAGCGGCGGCCGCCCTGCGCCCGGGGGCAGGTGTCCGCGAGCCCCACCCACGAAGACCGTGTCCACCACGCGCTCTACGGGCACCCCGCCGAGCGTGAGGTCCCCGCGGACGAAGCCCGCCGACGCGGCCTCGCGAACGTCGACCGCAGCAGGGCCTCCGCCGCGGAGTCGCGCCAACCCCCGGGCGAGCGACACGACCGCCACGGCGTCCGCCGTCCCGACGGGCGCGCCGGCCTCCCGGAGGCGAGCGCCGATCTGCACCAGCAGCGACTCGGCCGCTGCCCCCGCCGGATCGGGCTCCCCAGCGCGCAGGGCCTCGTGCACCACCTGGGCCCAGGCCGGAGCAGGCATCGCCGCCATGCGGGCCAGCGACGCGTGCGACGTGGTCGCCAACGCGACCTGGATCCCCTTCGTGCCCTTCGCGCGGGCACGCTTCGGGGGCGTGGTGGCGAGCGCCACCGCGTGGAACGCGCCCGTCACGACGGCGATGCGCCCCTCCGGCACGCCCTTCTTCACCTGGGCGAGGTGCCAGGCCATGTGACCCTCGCGCAGCAGCGTGCCGTCGCGGGCGAGGCTGGCCTGGTCGTCTGACGCCTCGCGGGTGCACAACGCGAACAGCAGCAGCTCGCGGAAGAACGCCTCGGTCGACAGCGCGCCGGCCCTCGCCTCGAACGTGGCGTCGAAGAACGCGTCGAACCCGGGCCGCCCCGTGCGGCGGGCCAGGGCGGCGAACCACGCGGACTCCGCGAGGTGCCGGTGGCCGGTGACCGGCTCCTGGCCCCCGAGCTCCTTCACCAACACGTCGTGCGGCACGTCCACCAGCCGCACGAGCGCGCCCACGTCCCGCCCCGCCGTGAGCGCGGCCCACTCCGGACCGTGCCCCACGAGGGGCCACAGGGCGCGGAACCGCGCGGGTCGACCGTCGAGATCGGGTGGGCGCACCTGGCCGTCCACGTCGGCCCAGACCGACAACACCGCGACCGGCGGGCGGGTCTCCGGATCGAGCAGGTGCGGCAGGAGCTCGGCCGCGTCGTCGGGCCCCTCCACCAACACCGCAGCCGGCCGGTGCTCGCGGATCCACCGGTCGATGTGGAAGGCGCAGCCGGGGCTGTGGTGCCGCACGGGGAGCCACGCCACCCGGGGGTCGGTGAGCAGGCGCTCCACCCGCTCGCGGAGGCCCTGCGGCGCGGGCGGCGTCCGGGCGCGGCGTCCCATCCGTCAGCGCTCGAGCCAGGCCCGGGCAGCCCAGTAGGCCTTCCAGGCCCCGAGCTCCTTCAGCGCCCGCGGCTTGACCGCGAGCTCGAAGTACCGGGCCAGCACCTTGCGGTCCCCGTCGTCCACCCGGGCGGCGGTGCCCACGAGCTGCTGGACCACGTGGACGGGCTCCACCCTGGAGCTGCCGAAGAAGGCCGCGTGCAGCGCAGCGTGCTGGCCCACCGCCACCGCTTCGGCGGTCGACAACACCGCGCCCGTCCGCTCGAGCTCGAGGCCGTCGGTGGTGCGTCCGGTGCGCAGCTCGTGAAACGTCGTGACCAGCAGCTCGAGGACGTCGTCGTGCAGCAGGACGTCGGCCGCGGGCCCGCCCCGCGTGCGCTCGCGCACCTGGTCGCGCACGACCTCGAGCTCGAGGGCCAGCTCGGAGAGCGGGGGCACGGTCTCGAAGTGGAACCGGCGCTGCAACGCCGCCGACATCTCGTTCACGCCGCGGTCGCGGGTGTTCGCCGTCGCGATGAGGTTGAACCCCGGTCGGGCGTACACCACGCCCTGCTCTCCCGGGAGCTCCGGCACCACCATCAGCTTCTCGGAGAGGGCCTGGAGCAGCACGTCCTGGACCTCGGGCGGGGCGCGCGTGAGCTCCTCGAAGCGCACCAGCCGCCCCTCGCGCATCCCCGTGTACAGCGGCGCCGGCACCAGCGCTTCGGGCACGGGGCCCCGCGTGAGCAGCATCGCGTAGTTCCAGGCCCACCGCACCTGGTCTTCGGTGAGGGCCGCGGACCCCTGCACGATGAGCAGCGAATCCCCGGAGATGGCGGCGGCGAGGTGCTCGGACAACCAGCTCTTGGCGGTGCCGGGCTCGCCGATCAACATCAGCGCGCGATCCGACGCGAGCGTCACGATCGAGCGCTCCACGAGGTGGTCGTGGCCCACGAACTTGCGGGTGATCCCCACCTCGCTCACCTGGCCGTCCACCTCGAGCGGCAGGGTGGCCCCGTCCGAGCCCAACACGAAGGTGCGGACGGCCCGCGGAGACAGGCGCCACCCCTCGGGGCGGGGCTCGCGGTCGTTCTGGGCGAGGGCAGCGAGCTCGGCGGCGCAGCGGAGCTCGGCGGGCCACCGGATGGCGCGGGTGGTCATCAGGGACACTCGCCCCGGTGGGCGAACCGGCGCCCCGGACAGCTGCCGCTCGACCCGAACGTCACGCCGTCGCAGCCGCAGTACATGCGCAGGTCGCGGGTACAGGGCCGCATCCCCACGCAGGTGCCGGGGGTGTCGTCGCCGCACCCCTCCCCTTCGCACACGGCGCCCTCGGGGCACTCGGCCGTGGTGAGGCACGGCGTGGGCGGAACGGGGGCTGGCGGCGTGTACTCCTGCGCGGCCGGCACCGGCGCGGCCGGCACCGGCGCGGCCGGCACCGGCAGCGGCGCCACCGCGGCGGGCTCCGGTTCGCTCTTCTTGCAGGACGGGGCCAGGGACAGGGCGAGGAGCGTGAACATCGGGGCCTCTACCCCGCGCTCAGACGAGCTGCTTCGGGATCTTCCGAAGGAGCTTGAAGACGACCTCGAGCTGCCCGATCCGGAGCGTCTCCCCACCGATCAGCCGGCGGTCGCCGATGCGCTCGCCGTTGACCAGGGTGGGCGCGGACTCGTCGGTGGCGGTGACGTAGAACTTGCGGTTCGTCTCGTGGACGCGGCAGTGGGCGGCAGCGACGCCGCTGTCGTGCTCGATCTTGAGGTCCGCGCCCTCCCCGGAGCCGATCACGAGGCCCTTGCGATCGACCGCGAACTTCTGTCCGTCGGCCTCGAGGACGCCGCCCGACGCTGCGGCCTCCATCGTGGTGGTGGACGAGAACGTGATGGTGACCCGGTTCGGGCCCTTGGTGGCGCCGAACGCGCTCGCCAGGGGTTCGGATGCCGGGACCGCGGACCTGGGGCCGCCGGCGCCGGTGAGGGCGTGGTCGATGGCGTCGATGACGGACTGCTCGGCGCGGCTCGTGGCGCCGATGCCGAACACCCCGCCCGCCGACTTCGCGATCTGCCGCGCGAGCTCGACGACCTCGGCAGCGACCTTGTCGCCGAGCCCGTGCTCCGGCTCCTTCGAGAGGAGGGCGGCCAACGCCTCCCGGCCCTTGCGGAAGTACGCGGGCGACGGCCCGTAGCGGAGCCAGTCGTTCAGGAAGCGCAGGCCTTCCTCGCCCGCGTCGAACCGCTGCTCGGCGAAGCTCTGGAGGAGCTTGCGCTCGGGGTCCTGCACGGCAGCGTCGGCCCAGGCCACCTCCACGAGGGGAAGGAGGGGGAGCGCGCGGTACGACAGGTCGTCCATTCCGAGCTCGGCGAGCATCCGCAACACGGTCGGGTCCTTCACGGCGCCTCCTCACCGCCCGTTCCGGCGGCGGCGACGAAGCCTATCAGATCGTCCGACACCTGCGGCTCAGCAGTGAACATGCGGGTTCCATGGTCCCCTTCGGGGTACTCCAGGAACCGCCAAGACCCGGGATCCAGCGCCCGCTGCGCTTCGGACCACGCCCGCTCGGCGGTCGAGTAGGTGAAGACCGCCGGCATTGCTGGCAGCCGTGCCATCGGGGTCTGGGCCTCCGTGTACGCGCCCCCGGTGAGGAACCCGAGCGCGACGGGCACCGGTGCGCCTTCTCCGCGCGCCCAGACGGCGTAGTCCACCATCGTGGTGGTGCCGTTCGACGCCCCGAGGATCGTGAGGGGGCA
>JBIKWC010000085.1:0-25957 GCA_044356535.1 Myxococcota bacterium | reverse complement strand
ACGCGGTGCCGCAGCGTGCGAACGTCGGGAACCGCGCGGGGGAGGGGCTCTCCGGGGTGGAGGATGCCGCCGTGGACGGCCTCGGGCCGGAAGGCCAGGTCGGGCAGACCGACCTCGTTCTGCGCCCGGCCCGCCTTGAGCATCCGGTTCACCGCTGGCAATCCCCCCTGGAGCTGCGCGAGCGTGGGCGGCACGCTGACGAGGTGCCCCGGGAGCTCCCACACGTCCAGGAACGCCTCGCCGTTGGGGGGCATCGAGAACGGGCCTGCCTGGGCCACGGGGAACGCCGCGAGCGGACGATCCAGCAACACGCGCTCGAGATCCCGCTCCACGCGATCGGGCGCCAGCGGGTGGCCGAACAGGCGCCGGTCCCACGGGCGGAACCTCGGGGCCGCTGCGTCGCGGCGGATCTCGGCGCGGCGGTCCCCGGACCGGGCAGCCACTGCGTCCGCGATGTAGGCCCGGTACAGCGGATCCGACAGCAGCACCGACGGGGTGGCGCGGGCCAGTTCCCGGCGCTCGACCGCCCCCGGGGTCACGATCAGCCGGTCGCGGGTGCGCACGGCATCTCCGCGGGACGTGGCCAGCTCGAGGACGCCACCGAGGGCGAGGTTCGTGGCGCCGGCGCGATCGAGGAGGGCCCGCAGGTGGCCCATCGACAGCTCGCCGTGGTCGAGGAGCATGCAAAGGACGTAGCGGTAGGCGTCCGGGTCGTGTTCGGCTGCGGTCTCCGACAGCGAGGGGGTACGCTCGAGGACAGCGGCGTGACCGAGCGGGAGCCCGAGCTGGAGCTCGTCCTGCTCCCGGCTGCGCGGTCGCGGTCGCCCCACCGCCGGCGCTACCAGGGAGCGCACGGCGCCGGCGCGGCGGTCGAGGGTCGCCGGGGCGAGTCCCGACTCGCTCCGCTCCAACGTCCGCGCCACGAGCTGGAGATCCGGAACCCGACCGTCGGCCGCCACGAGGACCTCGGCCGCCAGAGGCACGGACCACACCGCGCGAGCGTAGACCTGCGGACGTTTGGAGCCGGCGTAGACGTACTCCACGCCGAGCGGGGACAGCTCGACCGGGTCGGTCGCCGCGACGAGCTGCAACCACGCCGCGGCCTGCAGATACGCCCGGACCGTCTGCGCCTGCACCTGCAGCACCTCCTGCAATCCGCGGGAGGTGCGGACGCCGCGCGCCACTGCGTCGAGCAGCCGGGTCAGCAGCTGGGGGCTGTTGGCACCCGGGATGAGGTCGGGGCCCGTCACCGCTCCACCTGGTACCATGTCGAGAATCTATCTGTTACCATGTGCTTTCTGGCGCGCCACCTTGGGTAGTACATCAAGGTTGGGCTTGACACGACAAGCGTCTCACCGTACGCTCGTCTCCACGCCGGCTCCGGCGCCGCCGCTCCCCCCCGCCTTGCTCCTCCCGCCGCTCCCACTCGAGGATCCCCCGATGACTGCCCATCGCCTGAACCGGCGCCTGGCCATCCTGCGCGGAAAGCGCCAGAGCAGCTTCGACCCGGACCAGTACTACCTCGAAGCGGCTCCCCGCGCCCGGGTAGCCCGACGCATTCGGGTCCTGCTCCGCCGAGGATCCCCGGTCGTCCTGGTGACTCCGCGGTGGACGCAGACCCGGCAGTTCCTCGACGACCTCGCCACCGACCTGCTGGTGGGCACCCCGGCGGTCGAGTGCCGGACGCTGTCGCTCGCGCCCCTCGAGGGGCGGACGCCGCACCAGGCCTGGAACTGGCTCGTGCAGGCGGTCACCGAGTTCTGCCTGCTCGCCGGCGAGTCGGGCGCAGCCTGGCGCATGGCGAGCCGCCAGGGGTTCCGCCACACGCTCAAGACCCTGTTCGAGCGCGCCGAGGAGGGGCCCAGGCGCTGCCTCATGATCCACGGCCTCGAGCACATGCACGTCGAGGCCCTGCGCGACCTCATCGAGGTGTTCGAGGACCACCTCCACCACCGGGAGGGCCCGGGCCGGTTCAACCTGCTGCTGGCGGGCTCGATCGACGCGCCCCACTTCGAGTTCGCGGGCCTCACGCGCCTCGTCCTGGCCGATCCGTCCGAGGTGGAGGCCGTCGAGACGCTGGTGGAGCACCTGGGCCCCAAGGACGCTGGCCGCCTGCGCGACCTGGTGGACGTGGTGGGCGGGATCCCCGCGGTGCTCGACGTATTCGGCACCGACGCGAGCGCGTCCATCGGCGGCGTGATCGCAGACCGGTCCTCCGTCTGGCGGGCGCTGGGCAACCTCGCGCTCGAGCTCCGGCGGGCGTGGGAGCTGGTATCCACCGACGACACCGCCGGGGACCGCCTCCTCGAGCTCGCCGCCACGTCGGAGTCCCTCCCGAGCCGCCCGAGCGACGAGGCCCTGGTGCGCGCCGGGCTCGTGGTGACCGAGCGAGGGTCCACCCGCATCCGGGCGCGGATGCTCGCGGATCTCACGCAACTCGAGTGACGGCGCGCGATACTGAGCGGGGAGGTCGACGTGTGGTTCGGCTGGTCCGTCGCGCTCGCGCAGTCCACGTCGACGTTCTGTGGGGGCGGGCTCCCGAGCGACACCCTCCCGCGGAACGGCGACGACGACGTCCCGCCGGGGGTGGTGATCGCCCTCGACTTCACGCAGCTCGGCCCCTCGTGCACCCCACCCCCGGTGGAGGTGGCGTTGCGGGACGCCGACGGCGCGGAGGTGCCCACGCGGGTCGCCCCGCTCGACAACCGCGTGACGCAAGTGTTCCCCGAGGCGCCGCTGGAGCCGGGCTACTACTCCCTCACCGTCGAAGGGGCGAGCGGGGGCAGCGGCGGCTACTACTCGACCGACGGCGCGGCCGAGGTCTGGTTCCGCGTGGCGGACGTGCCCGTCGAGGCCCCCGGTCGCGTCGAAGCGCTCGACCTCTCCCTCCGCCGCAGGTGCAACTCGACGTTCCTGCGGCCGAGCGTGGCCGGCCGGGCGCACGTCGACGAGCCGCTGCGCGGCGTGCTCCGGACGCGGGGGTGGGTCGACGGGATCGCAGGGCGCTGGCACACGGCCGCGCTCCTGTCCGCGGGCGTGGAGGAGTACCCGATCGACGAGCTCGTCCCCTCGGGCCTGCACGAGGTGTGTGTCGAGGCCGAGCTCCTCGACCTGACCGGCGACTCGGTCGACAGCGCCGGGCCCCGGTGTTTCTCGTCGCGCTCCTGCCCCGTCCAGCCGGACCGCGGGCTGTGTGCGTCGGCGCCGGGCGGGTCCGGGGTGGGCGTGGTGCTCGCGGCCGCAGCGCTGGTGGCCCGGCGACGCGTCGCGAGGGCGCCCGGAGGCGCTGATCCGCGCCCGGGGTACCCAAGCCGCCCCGCGACGTGGCAGGATGCCGCTCGGAGGAACTGACGACATGTGGCTGATCGCTGTGCTCCTGTTCGCGTGTGCCAAGGACGCGCCCCCGCCCCTCCTCAAGCCCGTCTTCTTCGAGTCCGGCCAGCTGGACTTCGCGACGCCCGCGGAGGACAAGGCCGTGGTCGAGCGCGCCGCCAACATCCTCGAGACGACCGACTTCTCGGTGGTGGTCTGCGGCCTCGCCGATCGCGACGGCGACGCCGCCGCCAACAAGGTCCTCGCCCAGCAGCGCGCCGACCACGTGGCCGCCATGCTCAAGGAGAAGACGAAGGGCGTGCCCGCGTCCCGCATCAAGACCTACGCCCTCGGCGAGCAGCTCGCGACCTCGGACAGCCAGGGCGAGCGCAAGGTCGAGTTCCTGTTCTACCGGGACAACGGCCAGACGCCCGCCACGGTCGTCGAGAACGCCCGCGCGCTCAAGGACGACCGCGCCAACAAGAGCAAGGCCGCCCCGAAGAAGTAGCGCGACCGGTCAGGTCGGCGAGAACTCGAAGTCGATCTCCTCGCCGAGCTCCCGCTCGAGGTACTCCTTCAGCTTCTTGCGCAGCCGGGCCTCCACCTGTCGGATGCGCTCCTTGCTCACCCCGAACCGATCCCCCAGCTCCGAGAGCGGGATCGGCTCGGCGGCGATCATGCGCGTCTCCCAGATCACGCGCTCGCGTTCGTCCTTGATCTGCTCCGAAGCGAACACCGCGAGCTTCTGTCGGACCAGCTCGGACAGCTCGGAGCGCGCAGCGCCGTCTTCGGGGTTGTGGGGATGGGTCTCGGGCACCACCTCGGACAGCGAGCGCCCGTCGGGGTCGTCACCCGCGGGGCCGTGCAGGGAGAGCGCGGGCGCACGCATGTGTTGATCGACGGCATCGACCTCGTGTTCGGCCACCCCCAACCGCTCGGCGATGAGCTTCGAGTTCGGCTGGATGCCCTCGGCGACCAGCCGGTCGCGTTCCTTCTGGAGCTGGAAGAACAGCTTGCGCCCAGCCCGCGTGGATCCAAGGCGGACGAGCCGGAAGTTGTCCAGCAGGAACCTGAGGATCATCGCGCGGATCCAGTATTGGGCGTACGAGCTGAACCGGATCTCGCGGCTGGGATCGTACCGAGAGAGGGCCTCCACGAGCCCGACGTTGCCCTCCTGGATGAGATCGAGGACGTTCGCCCACTGCCGGTGGTACTGGAACGCGATCTTGATGACCAGGCGGAGGTTGCTGGTGACCAGCCGGTGAGCTGCCTCGCGGTCGCCGGTCTCGAGGTACTTGAGGGCCCAGCCCTTCTCCTCCTCGGGGCTCAGCAACGGGTAACGCCGCACCTCGGAGAGGTAGAATTGCAGCAGGTCGGCGGTGCTCGCGCCGCGCGGAGCGGGCGCCAGCCGCGGAACCACCGGGACGAGCCCCTCTGCCTTCCTGGCCGAGCCCTTCGTGTCGTCGTCGTCCCTCATCCGCGCTTCCCCACGTGTTCCAGGGCGCCGGTGGCCCAACCATCCGCGAACAGCATCCGCAAGGCGTTAGGCGCGCCGGCCACCAGCGGCAAGCCCTCCGTGACCTGCTCGGGGACGAGCGGTCGTCCGTCGGCACCCCAGACCACCATGCCCACCTCGCGCAGAAGCAACGTGCCAGCGCCCACGTCCCACAGGTTCCACTTCGGGATGATGGTGGCGAGCCCTGCCCCCGCTGCCACGTGGCAGAGGTGCGCTGCGCTCGAGCCGAGGGCCCGGACCTTCCCTCGCCACGGAACCGGCCCACGCCGGTGGAACCGCGAAGGGACGAAGAGGAGGTCGTCGCTGCGGACCTCCCGCTCCACCACGGGCGCCAGCCGCTCGGCGTCCCGCCAGGCCCCCCCGCCGGCCTCGGCGTACCACAGCTCGCGCAGGCGCGGCGTGTAGAAGGCGCCCACCGCGAGCTGGCCGTCCACGACGCGGCACAACGTGGGTCCCCAGTCCGTGAGGCCCGCGACGTACCCGCCCGTGCCGTCGATCGGGTCGACGAACCAGGTGGGCGCGCCGGGCCGGCCCTCGACCCGGTGTCCCTCCTCGGAGCGCACCGCGTCTCCGGGGAACATGCGCGAGAGGCGTTCGACGACGAGCTCCTCGACCTCCCGATCGGCCTCGGTCACGGGTGACCCGTCCGCCTTCCACTCGGTCGCGACCTTCCGGAAATGGCGCAGCGCCACGGCCCCCGCGTCGGCCAACAGGGCTCCCAGTTCGTCGCGCAGGGCCTGATCCACGCAGCCGACGTAGCCCGCCTGTTCCTCGTGCGCATCGGCGGCTATTCTCCCCGGCGGAGGGTGGTTGGCCGGCGACGTGGTGCTGACCGGGGCCTGCGGGTGGTGGGCGGAATCCGCCCACCAGGCCCGGTGGGGAGACCGCGACGTCGTCGCGTGGGTCGGACCCGAGCTCGGTCCCGATCCACACGCGGTGGAGCGGACGCGCGAGCGCGCCAGGCCCTGGGTCGGCCTGCACCACGAACACGTCCTCACGCTGTTGGACTGGCTCCCCGTCGACGGCAGGCCGGTGTGGCTCTACCCTCCCCCGGACGGGGTCTCGGCTGCGGTGTTGCTGCGCTCCGAACGCGAGGGCCTGCCGCTGCGACCGGCGGTGGAGCTCTGTGCACGCGTGGCCACGGCCCTGCAGTCCCTCGGGGTCCACGCTGCCTCGCACCCGGGCCCGGAGCTGCACCACCTGCTGGTCTCGCCCTCTGGTCGCGTGGTGCTCAGCCACCTCGCCGGGCCCGGTCCCCGGTCTCCCGCACGCCGCGAGCCGCGGGGACGCGAAGACGAAGTGGCCGTCGTGTGGCGCCTCGGCGTGCTGCTCGCCGAGCTGCTGACGGGCCAGCCGCCCCAGCCGGCCTCGGATCCAGCGGCGTTCGACAGCACCGACCGCCGCCTCGCGATCCGGCTGTTGGCCCGCCCCGGACCCACCGTACCTGCGGAGCTCCGGACCTGGTTGTCCGCGCTCCTGGCCTGGGACCCCGTCGACCGACCGTCCCTGCTCCGGGTCGGGCCCGGCCTCACGGCACTCGCGGCGTCCCTGCCCGGACCGGACCTCGCGCACTTCACCGGAGAGCGGGTTCCCGGGCTGCGGTCCAGGGCGGTCCGTCCGTCCGTCCCTCCCGCCGCGGAGGCGGCCGAGCCGCGACCCGCCGAGCGTCGCTCCGACCGGACGGAGGAGGTCGTGATCGGCGGGGATCTGCTCGACCGCGACGACGACACCGCCGCCTCCGTCGACGCGGAGGTGATCGATCAACGCCGACCGGTCTCCGAGCCCGGCGCCATCCCCGTGGGGGTCGGGCCCCCCGTGGAGGTGTTGCGGCGCCTGCGAGCCACGCCGACGACCGGCCTGTTCCGGGAGACGACCTCCACCACGGCCCCGACGGCGCAGCCAGTGACTCCACCTCCGGTCCCGTTCCGCACCCTGATCGCGGTGACCTCCGTCGGTCTGGCCCTCTGCGCGGTGCTCACCGCGTGGCTGCTGTGGGGGCGAGGATGACCGGGCGGTTCCCCGATCTCGACGGCTGGGAGAACGCGGCAGCCGCGCGGCTCTCCGTGATGGCAGGCGACTACTACGCAGGCGGCGCCCGCGACGAGGCCACCCTCCGCGCCAACCGCTCGAGCTGGGCCGACTGGTGGCTGGTCCACCGGATCCTGGCTGGCAGCCCAGCGCCGGACCTGCGCTCGACCTTCGCCGGGCTACCCCTGCGCGCGCCGATCGTCGCGGCTCCCACTGCGTTCCACGGCCTCGCCCACCCGGCTGGAGAGCGGGAGACCGCGCGAGGGGTCGCCGCCGCCGGCGCGGCGATGGTGCTCTCGACGTTGTCGAACGAGCCGGTCGAGGCTGTGGTCGAGGCCGCTGGCGGCGCCGTGGCGTTCCAGCTCTACGTGTACAAGGATCGCGGCGCGACCCGCGCGATCGTCGACCGGGTGCGCGCGGCCGGGTGCAAGGCCCTGGTCCTCACCGCGGACGCGGCGATCCTCGGGACGCGCCACCGCGACGTCCGCAACGGCTTCCACCTGCCGGCGGGGCTCTCTCTGCCGAACGCCGCACCCGACGGCAGGGCGCTCGGTACGGGCGACGGCAGCGCGCTCGCCGCCTACGTCTCCGGTCAGCTCGACGCGGGCCTCGGCTGGCCGGAGCTCGAGCAGCTGGTGGCCACGGCGGGGCTCCCGGTGTGGGTGAAGGGCGTGATCCACCCCGACGACGCCCGCCGCGCCGTCGGGATGGGGGTCGCGGGGCTGGTCGTGAGCAACCACGGCGGCCGCCAGCTCGACCACGGCGTGCCCACGAGCCACGCGCTCCGGAGCATCGCAGACGCGGTGAACGGCGCGGTCCCCGTGTGGATCGACGGCGGCATCCGCCGGGGCACCGACATCGCCGTGGCCCTGGCGCTGGGAGCCAACGGGGTGCTCGTGGGGCGCCCCGTGTTGTGGGGCCTCGCGGTGGACGGAGCCACTGGCGTCGCGGAGGTGCTCGACACCTTGTCCTTCGAGCTCCGGGAGGCGCTGGCGCTGCTCGGCGCCACCCGGGCCAGCGCCGTGCCCCGCGACGCCGTGACCCGCGCTTACTGAACCTGGATGTCCACGAGGCCGGGGCTGCCGCGATCGAAGGTGTCCAGGACCACGATCACCGTCTCCGCGACCGTGGCGGTGTAGTCGATCGCCTCCTCCTCGTTCGCGTAGGTGCCGTCTGCCCCCGTGATCCCCGACGCCGGATCGCACGCGTCGGTGAGCAGGTACAGGGAGGCGTCGCCGAAGGTGGTGCGCCACGTCACGTCGAGCTGCTGGCCGGGCAGGAGGTCGACCGGAACGAACACCTCCGGCCCCTCGGTGGCGAAGTCCGTGAGCGGGTTGCCGTACCCGAGGTCGAGATCGTCGAGGGCCCCGGAGGTGTCCAGGAAGTACTCGCCAGGCGCGAGCGAGGGCACCGTCTTGAGGCCCGCGCAGTCCTCGGACCACTCCGTGGAGGCGAGCTCGCGGATGTCGCCCAGGTTGCGGAAGTCGAGCGACACCGTCCGGCGGTCCTCGACCCACCACTTGAAGTCGGCGTACTCGTCGAGGCTGTCTCCGCCGTAGGCCATCCGGCTCACCACGACCGTGGCGGCGCTGAGGGCGCCCGAGAACCCGAACGCGTTCGCAGGCACGGTGGTGGCGCCGTCGTCCTCCGCGCGCAGGAAGGTGACCCCCACGTCGCTGAACACCGTGATCAGCAGCTCTCCGTCGCCGCCGGGGGTCCAGGTGAGATCGAGGGACGCGCCGGGAGCGATCTGCACCAGGGAGGTCGACGACGGCGTCAGCAGCTCCATCACCGGGAACGTGGCCTCTGCGCCGCCGGAGTAGGGGCCGAAGTCGCTCCCGCCGGCGATCACGATCTCGGCGGGGCTGGAGGGCCACGCGAAGTCGCTCGTGGAGGCCACGTCGTACGCCGGATCCACCGGGAGCGAGATGGGCCCCACGGTCACCTCGCCACCGTCGAGCAGGATGGGGTTCGTGTACGCCACGGTCACCACGGGCTGGCCTCCGGACGCGCCGAGGTCCGTGAAGCAGTAGCCCTCGATCAGGCACGCGAAGTAGTTGATGGAGCCGAGGTCGTCTCGAGCGAAGCCCGCGAACGCCACCGTCTGGTCGCCGTCCGAGAACGCGTCGTCGCCGAGGCGCAGGACATGGACGAACCCGTGCACCTCGTCCGGCGCGGGCGTGCCGCTCTCGGTCGTCGTGGTGGGCTCCGTGTCCTCGGTGTCGACGGGGTCGGTGGGGTCCTTGTCTCCACCACACGCCGCGAGGAGGACAAGGGGGAGCAGGCGACGCAGGATCATGGGACCTCCGAGCGGCGCATCATACCCGACCTGCGAGGGGTTGGCAGGCGGCGGCTACGATGACGGAACCATCGCGTCCCCCCTGTGTTATCGGCATCCCCCCCAACCGCGCGCGCGCGCCTCCCTTGCCACCGTCTCCCGAAGCGTTAAGCGTCGGGGGTGCGTGGTGGGTGTAGCTCAGTTGGTAGAGCATTGGATTGTGGTTCCAAGGGTCGTGGGTTCAACCCCCATCATCCACCCTCAGTACGAGACAGCGCGAAGGAATCTGCGGGCTCATAGCTCAATTGGTAGAGCGCCGGACTCTTAATCCGTCGGTTCCAGGTTCGAGTCCTGGTGGGCCCACTCCTTCGACCTCGATACGCCTGTTCGGCGCGCCCCTCGCGAGAATGGCGGAACTGGCAGACGCGCCGGACTTAGGATCCGGTGGGGCGACCCGTGGGGGTTCGACTCCCCCTTCTCGCACACGCGCTGGCGCGTTACGCGACCGTCCGTTTTTTCCCTGCCGTTTCAACCCAGCTGTTCCGCTCCCGGGCTCCCGAGGATCGAACGGCGCTCCCCGAACCGTTCGGGGCCCGACTGCGAGAGAGGCGAAGATGAAGGTCGACGTGACGACGGTGGACTCCTATCAGCGGCGGATCTCCATCGTGATCCCCCCGGACCAGGTTCGCACGCGCCTGGACGCGGAGTACCAGCGCCTCGGCCGGAAGGCCCGCATCGCCGGCTTCCGCCCGGGGAAGGTGCCCCGCAAGGTGCTCGAGGCCCGCTTCGCGCAGCAGGTGGAGTCCGAGGTCGCCAACGAGCTCGTGAACCGCTCCTACCAGACGGCGGTCAAGGACAACGCGCTCGACCCCGTGAGCCAGCCCTCGCTCCAGGAAGCCGGCCCCGTCGCCGACGCCCAGGGCTTCGCGTTCACCGTCACCGTCGAGGTGCGTCCGTCCATCGACCTCGCCACCTGGACCGGCGTCGACGTCGTGTACCCGAAGGTCGAGATCGCCGCCGAAGAGCTCGACCGCGCCGTGGCCTCGCGCGCCGAGTCCCGCGCCCGCCTCGACGAAGTCACCGGCCGCGCCTGCGAGAAGGGCGACCTCGCGCTCGTCGAGCTCGTCGCCCGCGATGGCGACACCGAGGCCCTCCGCGAGCCCGGCACCATGATCCGCACCGCCGGCGACCCCTACCTCCCCGGGATCGAGGACCTGCTGGTCGGCGCCTCCGTGGACGAGACGAAGACGGGCGAGGTCACCTTCGCCGCCAACGCGCGCACCGAGGCCGTGGCCGGCAAGACCTGCCAGGTCGAGGTCAAGGTGTTGTCGCTGCAGGCCCAGGTGGTCCCGCCGCTCACCGACGAGCTCGCGACCGAGCTCGGGTACGAAGGCGGCGTGGACGGCATGCGCACCGCGCTCGAGGCGCAGCTCCGCCAGAGCCGCGACGAGATGGCCCGCAACCAGGCGCGCGCCAACCTCCTCGAGGTGTTGATCGCGAAGAACCCGTTCGAAGTTCCGCAGTCGATGGTCGAGCAGAGCCTCAAGATGCTGATCGAGGAGCTCCGGAACCAGCAGGCGCTGCGCACTGGCCGCGATCCGCGCACGATCGGCTTCAACGAAGCGCAGATCCGCGATCTCCGCGCCCGGTCCTCCTTCGCCGCGAAGGCCGCGCTCATCCTCGAGTGGGTCGCCCGCAAGGAAGAGATCAAGGTCGAAGAGGCCGACATCGAGCGCAAGTACGCCGAGCTCGCCGGTCAGCGCGGCCAGACGATCGAGGCCGTGCGCGGCTGGTTCAAGAAGGAGGACGCGGTGTCCGAGCTCAAGGACCGGATCCTCGAAGAGAAGACCCTCGACTGGTTGCTCGAGCGCGCCACGCTCGTCGAGGCGCCGGCTGCCGAAGGGTCCGCCACCTGACCTCGGCACCGCCCGGCGACGAGGCAGAGGGCCAGGACGACGACGCCAGCCCTCGCTCCCTGTTGCTGGCGATGTTGCAGGCGTTCGCCTGCGACGTGCCGGTGCAGGTGTTGCTCCGCGCCGCAGCCGTGTTCGACATCGACGAGAACCGCACCCGGGTGGCGCTCCACCGCCTCCGGTCCGCGGGCCTGGCGGACAGCCACGAGCGCGGCACCTACCGCGCGTTCGGCGTCGGCGAGCCCGGGCTCGACGGCTCCGTGGGGTGGCGCCGGGTGTTGGAGCGCCTGGTCCCGTGGGAGGGTCGGTGGGTGGGGGTCCACACGGCGCACCTCCCGCGCGGCGACAAGACGGTGGCCCGCCGCCGTGACCGCGCCACCCGGCTCGTCGGGCTCCGGGAGCTGTCCCCCGGGCTCCTGGTCCGTCCCGACAACCTCGTGGGCGGTGTGGCCACCCTGCGGGACCGGCTGGTGCGCCTGGGCCTCGAGGCCGACAGCCCCATCTTCCGGATCGACGAGCTGCGCCCGGAGGACGAGGCGCGCGCGCGGTCGCTGTGGGCGGACCTCGAGCTCGACCGGACCTACCGCACCCAGACGGAGGCGCTCACGCGAGCCACCCTCGAGCTCGGGCGGCTCCCTGCCCCCGTCGGCGCCCGGGTCGCGTTCCAGCTCGGCGGGCGTGCCGTTCACGACATCGCCGTGGACCCGCTCCTCCCCGAGGGACTCGTGGATCCGGGCCTGCGCGAGGCGTTCGTCGAGACCATGCTGGCGTTCGACGACGTGGGGCGCGACGTGTGGTCCCGCCTGCTCGACACCGACCTCGTCTTGCGGAGCTCGCCGACTTCGAGCGCGTAGGGTCGGGTGCGCAGGCTCGAGCACGCAGCAGGACAGTCGCGTCAGTCGCCGTGGAGGGTCGCCGACATCGGGCGGATGCGCAGCTGCCGGTGTCGCTTCTCGACGAACCAGGGGTCGAGGCCCGCGCGCTGGAGCTCGCGGCGCAGGCGGTACAGCAGGACGTCGAGCTTGTTCTGGTCGCCGTCGCGGCCCCAGATACCCCGCTGGACCTCGTGTTCGTCGCACCAGCCGCGCTCGGCCAGCGGCCGCTCCCCGTCCTCGGCGAAGCGCCGCGCCAGGAGGTACAGCAGCACCGCGCGGTTCCCCGACGCCACCTCGTACTTCGTGCCGTTCGTGCTCTCGACCGACGCCTGGGGCCCGTGTGGCCCGTTGCGGCGGGCAGTGACCACGTAGGGGTGGACGTCCGCGGGCTGGATGGCCGTCGGCACCCGCGTGGTGTCCACGGCCTGCACCCGGAAGGCGCGCTCCCCGACCTCGAGCGTGTCGCTCTCGTGTACCGGCACCGCGGAGCCGCCGAGGAAGATCTCGCCGGCCCGGCGGTGGAGGACCAGGGCCGCAGCCCCTGCCCCGGGGATCCGCAGGTCGTCCGACTCGGCGCCACCCACGGTGAAGGTCTCGGCGTCCAGGGGGACGCGCACACCCGTGGCCGTGTCGACCAGCAACCAGCGCTGCTCGGCTGCGAGGTCGGCGCGACGCACCCGCAACAGCGTCGAACCCACGCGCACCGTCTCGTCGCCGTCCAGGACCGTGGGTCCGGTCACCCGCTCCTCGTCCACGAAGGTCCCGTTCGTCGAGCGATCGTCGTGCACCTCGATGCGCTCCCCGTCGTTCGAGAGCACGACGTGCGACCAGCTGGCGAGCGCGTCGTCGAGCACCAGATCCGACGCGGGGTCCCTGCCGATCCGGAACGTACCCACGGAGATGCGTCGTTCGACCACGACCAGACCGTCCGCCACCAGGCTGAGTACCCACATGGGGCGGATACTAAGCCACCTGACCGGGCAGGTCGCCCCCGGACGTGGCCGTGGTTACGAACGGCCATCACCGAGGGGCGCATGAACAGGATTTTCTCGATGCACGACCCGTCCGCACTGGAACGTGGCCTGGCTCCTTCCAACTACTGGGTGCCCACGGTCACCGAGATGACGCACCGGGGCGAGACCCGCCACGACATCTGGTCCCGCCTGCTGGTGGACCGCATCGTCTTCCTCGGCTCGGCGATCGACGACACCGTCGCCAACCTCATCATCGCGCAGCTCCTCTTCCTCGAGTCCCAGGACCCGGAGAAGGAGATCTACCTCTACATCCACAGCCCGGGCGGCGTGATCACCGCGGGCATGGCCATCTACGACACCATGAACCACATCCGCTGCCCCGTCTCCACGATCTGCGTGGGCATGGCGGCGTCGATGGGCGCGGTGCTCCTGGCCGGCGGCCTCAAGGGCAAGCGCCGCGCGCTGCCGAACAGCCGCATCCTGATCCACCAGCCCCTCGGCGGTCTCCGCGGTCAGGCCACCGACATCGAGATCCACGCCCGCGAGATCGTGCGCTGGAAGGACACCCTGAACCAGGTGTTGTCGCAGCACACCGGCCAGCCGATCGAGCGGATCGCGCACGACACCGAGCGCGACAACATCATGACCGCCGCCCAGGCCCTCGAGTACGGTCTGATCGACGAAGTTCTCTCCGTGGAACGGACCCCGTGACCGAGGAGACGTCGGGGGCGCTCCGCCTCCGCGTTCTCCACGTACCGCAGGCGAGGAGGGTCCGTTGAAGCGGAAGACCCCGAATGGCAAGGACCTCTCGTGCTCGTTCTGCGGAAAGTCGCAGAAGGAGGTACGAAAGCTCATCGCAGGCCCCTCCGTGTACATCTGCGACGAGTGCGTCGAGCTGTGCAACGACATCATCACGGAGGAGTACGAGAAGGAGGACTACTACGCCACGCGGGGCCTCGTCCCGAAGCCGAAGGAGATCTTCGACTTCCTCGACGAGTACGTCGTGGGCCAGGGCCGCGCCAAGAAGGTGCTCTCCGTCGCGGTGCACAACCACTACAAGCGCATCGACGCCCGCTCACAGGCCGACGACGTCGAGCTCCAGAAGTCGAACGTCATGTTGATCGGGCCCACGGGCTCCGGCAAGACGCTCCTCGCCCAGACCCTCGCCAAGTACCTCAACGTGCCGTTCGCCATCGCGGACGCCACCTCGCTCACCGAGGCCGGGTACGTCGGTGAAGACGTCGAGAACATCATCCTGCGCCTGTTCGAGTCTGCCGAATACAACGTCGAGCGGACCACCAAGGGCATCATCTACATCGACGAGATCGACAAGATCGCGCGCAAGGGCGAGAACCCGTCCATCACCCGCGACGTGTCCGGAGAGGGCGTGCAGCAGGCCCTCCTCAAGATCATCGAGGGCACGGTCGCCAACGTCCCGCCCAAAGGGGGGCGCAAGCACCCGCAGCAGGACTTCCTGCAGATCGACACCACGAACATCCTGTTCATCTGCGGGGGCGCATTCGTCGGTCTCGAGAAGATCGTCGAGGGCAGGCTCGGGCAGCAGGCCGTCGGGTTCGGCGCCCAGCCGAAGGACAAGCGCAAGTACAGCCAGGACGAGCTGTTCGCGATGGTCGAGGCCGAAGACCTCACGCGCTTCGGGCTCATCCCCGAGTTCATCGGCCGCGTCCCTGTCATCGCCACCCTCGATCAGCTCGACGAGAAGGCCCTGATCGACATCCTCACCCGTCCGCGCAACGCGCTGACGCGGCAGTACCAGAAGCTGTTCGAGCTCGACGGCGTCCAGCTCAAGTTCACCGAGAAGTCGCTCGATCTCGTGGCCAGAGAAGCCCTCAAGCGACGCGCGGGTGCCCGCGGGCTCCGGGCCATCATGGAGGAGATCCTCCTCGAGCCGATGTACGATCTGCCATCCAAGACCCGGGTCAAGGAGTGCATCGTCTCCGAGGACGTGGTCGAGCGGAAGCGGCCGGCCATCCTGGTCTACGAGAACGAGACAGACTGGTCCTGACGGCCCTGGGGACTCGATGTTCTTCGACAAGCGCGACGGAAAACCCACCACCTTCCCGCTGCTGCCGCTCCGGGCCGTGGTGGTGTTCCCTCACACCCCGATGTCGCTGATCATCGGGCGGCCGAAGTCGCTCGCCGCTGTCGAGGAAGCGAGCCGGCGACCCGGCAAGGAGCTGTTCCTCGCGGCCCAGCGCTCCGGAGACGCCGTGACCCCCGAGGAGGGCGACGTCTACGCCTTCGGGACCATCGCGACGATCGAGCAGGTGTTGTCCCTCCCCGACGGGAACACGAAGATCCTGGTCGAAGGGCGCCGCCGCGCGCAGATCGTCAAGTTCGTCCCGAACGACAGCTGGTTCGAGGTGGAGGTCACCGAGCACCCGGCCGCCACGGGGACCGACGTCGAGGTCGAGGCGCTCGTGCGCACGGTGAAGACTACGTTCGAGCGGTTCGTGAAGCTCAACCGCGCCGTCCCCCCCGAGATGCTGCTCTCGGTCAACGCCGTCGAGGACGCCGATCGGCTGGCAGACATGTTGATCGCGCCGCTCCAGTTCAAGCTCGAGGAGCGCCAGGAGCTCCTCGAAACCGTCTCGGTGGCGACCCGCCTCGAGCGCATCTACAAGGCCCTCCTCACCGAGATCGAGTTCCTCCAGGTCGAGAAGAAGCTCAAGACCCGGGTCAAGCGCGAGCGCGAGAACAACCAGCGCGAGTACTGGCTCAACGAGCAGATGAAGGCGATCCAGAAGGAGCTCGGCGACAAGGAGGGCAGGTCCGACCTCGAGGAGCTCGCCCAGGCGCTCGCCGCCAAGAACCTCCCGGCCGACGTGCAGGGCCGCGCCGAGAAGGAGCTCCGCAAGCTCAGCCAGATGAACACGATGTCGGCCGAGGCCACGGTCGTCCGGAACTACCTCGACTGGATCGTGGCGCTCCCCTGGACCGAGGAGTCGGACGGCACGGTCGATCTGCAGCAGGCCGCGCGCGTGCTCGACGCCGACCACTTCGGGTTGCGCCGGATCAAGGAGCGCATCCTCGAGTACCTCGCGGTCTCCACGCTCGTCGACAAGATGCGCGGCCCGATCCTGTGCCTCGTCGGGCCGCCCGGCGTGGGCAAGACGAGCCTCGCCCGCAGCATCGCGAACGCGACCGGCCGGCCCTTCGTGAAGATCAGCCTCGGCGGTGTCCGCGACGAGGCCGAGATCCGCGGCCACCGGCGCACGTACATCGGCGCCATGCCCGGCAAGATCCTGCACGCCATGAAGCGGGCCGAGACGGTCGATCCCGTCGTCCTCCTCGACGAGGTCGACAAGATGAGCGCGGACTTCCGCGGGGATCCGTCGGCCGCGCTCCTGGAGGTGCTCGACCCCGAGCAGAACACGCAGTTCCAGGACCACTACCTCGACATCGACTACGACCTGTCGAAGATCACGTTCATCTGCACCGCGAACTCGCTCCAGGGCATCCCGCTGCCGCTGCAGGACCGGCTCGAGATCATCGAGCTCTCCGGGTACACCGAGCAGGAGAAGGTCGCGATCGCCCGGCGGTACCTCCTGCCCCGCCAGCTCGAGATGAACGGCATCGCCCTCCCCCGCCACGCCGACGCCCCCGAAGGCGCCCCGCCGCTCGACAGCCCGCACCTCGAGATCTCGAACAAGGCGCTCCTCGAGATCATCCGCGGCTGGACCAAGGAGTCCGGTGTCCGTGACCTCGAGCGCCAGCTCGCCAGGGTGGCCCGCAAGGTGGCGCGCCGCGTCGTGCGGTTCGGCACCGAGACTCACGTCAAGGTGGTCACCGGCAACCTCGACAAGCTGCTCGGGGTCCGGCGGTTCCTGACCGGCCAGCGCGAGAAGGACGACCAGATCGGGCTCGTGAAGGGGCTCGCGGTGTCCCCGTGGGGCGGAGAGCTGCTGAACATCGAGGTCGCCGCGGTGCCGGGCAAGGGGAACCTGCTCCTCACCGGGCGCCTCGGGGACTGGCTGCAGGAGTCCGGGCGGGCGGGGTTCACGTACATCCGGTCGCGGGCGCTGGCGCTCGGCCTCGACCCCGACTTCCACGAACACACCGACCTCCACGTGCACTACCCGGGCAACGCCCTCAAGACCGACGGGCCGTCCGCGGGCATCGCCATGGCGACCGCGATGGTGAGCGCGCTCACCGGGATCCCCGTGCGCGCAGACACCGCGATGACCGGGGAGATCACGTTGCGCGGGCGCGTATTGCCCATCGGTGGCCTGAAGGAGAAGGTGCTGGCGGCGCACCGGGGCGGCATCACCAAGGTGCTCGTGCCCGAAGAGAACCTGAAGGACCTCGAGGACATCCCGCCGAACGTGACGGCCGAGGTGGAGATCATCGGGGTGTCGCACATGGACCGCGTGCTCAAGGAGGCCCTCGCGTCCGAGGTGCTCTTCCGGCGCGAGAAGGCGTCGTCGTCGGCCGACGCGAGCTGATCAGCGCAGCAGCAGCAACACGATCAGGAGCGCAGCGACGGCGCCTCCGAGCGCGAACGCGCTGAGGAAGCCGAACACGATCAAGAGCGCCAGCGCCCACTTCCAGCGCGCAGTGCCGTCCCCGTTCGAGCGCCCGAGGCGCCGGTCGAGCTCGGTCCGCTGGGCCCGGGTGAGCAGCGGCTCCAGCGCACGGCCGAGGTCCGCGATGGACGGGAACCGGTCCCCGGGCTCGGGATCGGTCGAGCGCCGCACCACGGCCCGCACCTTGTCCGGGAAGCCGGGGCCGGGGTCGAGCGCGTTGCCCTTCTCAGCCACCAGGGCGCCGAACTTCGCCCGGCCCTCGGGCCCGTCCCGGAACGCGAGCTTGCCCGTCAGCACCTCGTGGAGCAGCTGGCCCAGCGCGTACTGGTCGTGGGTGGCTCCGTCCGGCGGCGCGCCCTCGAGCACCTCCGGCGGCAGGTACGCCATGGTGCCCATCACGTTGCCGGCCTTCGTGAGGCGCGACGAGGACAGGTGCAGCGCCACGCCGAAGTCCACGAGCACGGCGCGGCCCGTCGCGTCGACGACCACGTTCGCCGCCTTGATGTCGCGGTGGTGGATGCCGCGCACGTGGGCGTACGCGAGGCCGTCGGCCAGGGCTGCGAACTCCAGCAACACGCGCGAGGGGTCGACCGGGGGGCCATCGCGCAGGCGGTGCTCGAGGTTCTGGCCGGCGACGTACTCCATGACGAGCCAGGGCTTGCCGCCCACCTCCCCGGCGTCGAGGAGGCCGACCACCGCCGGGTGGCGCAGGCTCGCGAGGACCTCGACCTCGCGGCGGAACCGCTCGGTGTGTTCGGCGTCCTCCCCGGTGTCCGCGTGGACCAGCTTGAGGGCGCCCTGTTTGCGCGTGGTCTCGTGGTGCGCGAGCCAGACCTCTCCCATCGCTCCCGTGCCCACGGGGCGGTCCACGACCCAGCTGCCTCGACGCTCCCCAGCCCTCAGGGTGCCTCCGGCCGGCAGGATACGCCACCGGGCGCGCCGCGCGGAGACCGCGGGCGTTACGGTGCTCGTGATGGTGCCCACCGACTACCGTCTGGACTCCGTGGTCGAGCGGCTGATCGAGCGGCTCGAGGGAGCGAGGCCGACCCACACCGACCCGGAGGTGGCGCGGCGCGTGTTCGAGGAGGTGGCGGCCCAACACCTCGAGACCGTCATCGCCGAGTACCGGTCGGTCGCGCCCGAGAACCCGGACCGCCACGCCGCCTTCCTGCGCCAGGAGGTGCTCCAGACCGCCCTGCCCAGGTACCACCGGCTGGCGGTGGCGATGACTGCCGCGGAGCAACGAGGGTACGGCTTCGGTCCCCTCGCCGGCCCCATCGGCATGCCCGCCCTGTTCCTCCTGGCCGTAGCGGTGTTCTGGCTGGTGCTGCGGCGCCTGCTGGGCTTCTGGGAGATCTGGCCGCTCGTCCTGTTGGACGCGACCCTTCCGCTCTGGCCGCTCGTGGCCGCCTGGCTCTACGTGCGCCGCTACCGCGCGGAGCTCGAGGCCCTCGCCGCCGACATGGGCCGCATCCAGGCCGCCGAGCGGTCGTTCCTGACCGAAGACCAGTTGAACGCAGCGCGCGAGCTCGAGCCGCCCGCGACCGCGCGCCGTCCGGCGCCTACGAAAGAGGTGGAACGTGGCTGAACGCAGACGCATGAACCTGCCGCGCCCGCCGGGGATCGGGGCGCTGGCCGCAGTCGGCGGGGGTCTGTTCGTGCCGATCCTCGTGGTCGGAGGGCTGGTGGTGGGGTGCGGCGGGTTCCTCGGGACCTCCCAGACCTTCGATCCCGACGAGTTCGGGGTCAGGCAGGTGTACTTCGGGCCGTCGAAAGGCGTGGGCAAGGAGCTGTACGGCCCGGGCACCCACCTCGTGATCCCCGGCTACGAGCGCCTGCACACGTTCCCGGCAGACCTCCAGGTCCTCGACCTCAACGACGAGGAGGTGGCCTGGGTCCAGAGCGGCAACCGGCTCCCCGAGGACTACCGCGTCGCGCCCAGCATCCGGATCCAGACGTCCGAGGGCTACCAGGTCACGGTCGACGTCACGATCCTGTTCCGCATCACCGACCCCTACCTGATCGCCACCACCGTGGGCCCGGGGCGGTTGTACGAGACGAAGGTGGTCACGCCCCAGGCCGACAAGATCCTCCGCCAGACGCTCGGGCGCCTCGACGCCGAGGACTTCTACAACGACGTGAAGCGCATCGACGCCGCCGACGAGGCGAAGAAGCTGCTCGTCGAAGACCTCGCCCAGTGGGGCCTCGAGGTGTCGGTGGTGCTGGTGCGCGACTACACCTACGACGACCGCTACCAGCAGGCGATCGAGCAGCGCAAGGTGCAGGACCAGACGGTGTTCAAGAACAAGGCCGAGGCCACGGCCGCCACCCAGGAGGCAGAGAAGGACCGGGTCCTGGCCGAGGGGCGCGCCACGATCGAGGTCGAGAACGAGCGGGGACGCGCCGAGGTGCGCAAGATCGCCGCCGATGCGGACCTGTACTTCCGCCAGAAGGTGGCGGAGGGTGACCTCCTGGTGGCGCTCGCCGAAGCCGAGGGGACGCGGCTCGAGAACGAGGCACTCCAGCAGGCCGGCGCCTCGAACCTCGTGGGCCTCGAGATGGCGAAGGCCCTCCAGGGAACGCAGGTGATCATGGTGTCCACCACCGGAGCAGGCGCGATGAACCCCCTCGACCTCGACCGCATGGTGTCCGGATGGTGACCGCCCTGCTTCTCCAGCTGTTCGGCTGCACCGCCTCCACGGAGGCCACCGAGGTCGGCGTCCGCACGGTCAACGTCTCGTTGTTGGGTGGCCGTGGCATCCAGCCCGAGATCTACGAGCAGGGCCAGACCTACTTCTTCGTCCGCGCGTTCTCGGAGTGGACCGTGTACGACGTGGGCCTGCAGAACCTGCAGATGCTCCGCTCGAGCGCCGCCGGCGATCGCACGGGCGACGACAGCGTCCGCTTCAAGACCATCGACGGCAACGACGTCTCCGTGGACGTGACCGTCGTCTGGCAGGTGGAGCCGTCGCGCGCGCCGCAGGTGCTCGCGAAGGTCGGCGGCACGAACGAGGCCATCGCCGACAAGCTCGTGCGTCCGATCGCCCGCACCATCGTCCGCGACGTGCTGAACAAGCTCACCTCCGAGGAGTACTACCAGGCCGACCGGCGCTACCAGATGGCGGAGGAGGCGCGCGTGATGCTCACGGCGCTGCTCGAGCCGGAGGGCATCCAGGTGTCCCAGGTGCTCCTCGGCGGACACCAGTTCAACGCGACCTACGAGGGCATCATCCGCGACAAGAAGGTGGCCGAGCAGGAAGGCGCGCGGCTGCAGTCCGAGACCGAGGCCGCGACCGAGGAGATGAAGCGCGACCTCGAGAAGGCGAAAGGTGGGGTGAACAAGACCATCGAACAGGCCCGGGGCGCCGCCGAGATGCGCAAGCTCGAGGCCGACGCGATCTTCTTCGAGCGCGAGCGCCAGGCGACCGCCATCCTCGCCGAGAAGAAGGCCCGCGCCGAGGGGTTGCTCGCCCGCGCGCGCGCGCTCTCGGGGTCGGGCGGCAAGGCGATGGTCAAGCTCGAGGTGGCGAAGGCCCTCGCTGGCAAGCAGATCCTGTTCGTCCCGGCGGGCGGCGGCAACGACCTGCGCACCACGGACATGAACGCGCTGCTCCAGCAGTTCGGGGCGCTGGCCGTCGCGGGCCGGCAGACGCCCGTCCCCTGACCCCGGTCACCACCACCCGCCCGGGGTAGAACTGCGCCGGGGGTGGTCGTGAATCCGTTGTCGGTCGATCAGGTGACGTTCCGCATCTTTGCGGCGTTGTGTGCGGTGCTGGTGCTCAAGAACGTGGCGCTGGCGTCGTTGACGGGCGCGGTCCGCATCTACCGGAAGGCCTGGGGGTTCCAGGAGGACCTGCGGATCTACGGCGGGGAGGTGCGCACGGACGAGCTCGTGGAGCGCATCCGCCGCGCCCACGGCAACGCCCTCGAGAACGACCCCCTGTTCATGATGATCGGGCTCCTGTACCTGCTGGTCGGCGCGCCCGAGGGAGGGATCCAGGCCTACGGCTACACCTTCGTGATCTCGCGCTTCGTCCACGCGGCTGCCACCCTCCTGGGGATGCAGCCGTTCCGGACGCTGGCCTTCACCGGCGGCCTCCTGGCCATCGTCGGCATGTCCGTCCAGGTGCTGATGCGCGCGTTCTCCTAGGCGGGCGTCAGGTGGGCTGGGCGGTGCTGAACCCGTAGAACGCGGGGCTCCGCAAGGCGGGCACCTGAGACCGCGGCAGGAGCACCGTCCGCACGGCCCACAGGTCGCGGAACACGCGGTAGCGCACGGTCTGGTCGAGGTAGTCGACGCCGCCCGAACCCCCGGTGCCCACGCGGCGACCGATGGTGCGCTCCACCATGCGAGCGTGCCGGTGGCGGAACAACACCAGCCCCTCCTCGGCCTCCACCACGAGGTCGATGAGCAGGCGCGGCCAGGACAGCAGCGGCAGATCGCGGTAGCTCTCGATGAACAGCACCGCAGCCCGGATGCGCCGCCGCCGCTGCCGGTCGGGCTCGGCGATGTCGGTGGCCTGCAGGAACTGGTGGGACGAGGCGCGGATGTCGTCGAACCGCTTCTGCATCGCGACGGGATCCTTGACCTCGAGGGTCTGGTGCAGCCGCTCGTGGGAGACGAGCTGCGCAGCGTCCATGCGCGCGAGGTACTCGGACACGAAGCCCTCTACGGCGGCCTCGTCGCCGGGATCACCGGGGGAGCTGCCCTGGATCGGGGTGCGGTACAGCCACTCGTCGAGGCAGGTGAGGAAGGTGCGCTCGAGGCGCGCAGCCGTGAGCCGGGCCCTGGCGAGGCGCCCGGCAGGGGTGTCGCCCGCGGCCTCGTGGATGTGCCGTACGGGATCGACGTTGCCGTAGTGGATGCGGTCCGCCTCCTCGAGGCCGAGCAGGATCTCGAGCTCCCGCATCTGGAAGCTCTGGAAGCCGCTGGCGGGCACGAGCTTGTCCCGGAAGTCGAGGAACCCCTGCGGGGTCAACGTCTCCATCACCTCCATCTGGTGGACCGCGAGGCGCAGGATCGCCGTGACCCGCCGGAGGTGGTGCACGACGGTGGGGATGGTCTCCTCTTCGACGTAGGACGCGCCGAGGGCGTCGCGACCGAGCCGGACGGAGCGCAGCAGGAGCTTGAACCACAGCTCGTACGTCTGGTGCACCACGATGAAGTGGAGCTCGTCCGCCAGGAGCTGCGACTCGTCACCCTCGAGGCCGCCCTGGAGCGTGAGGAGCCGGTCGAGCCCCAGGTAGTCCCAATAGTTGGGTGCGTCCTTCACGGTGCCCTCCGCCCCGAACGTAGCCCAGGGGTGGGGCCTCGACACCCGGCGGCGCCATGTTAGGGCAGCCTTGGTACACGGGCATAGCTCAGTTGGTAGAGCAGCGGATTCCAAATCCGCAGGTCGCGGGTTCGAGTCCCCCTGCCCGTGCCAACCCCTTCGCAGCGCCAGCCTCGGCGGTGGTCAGCGAGCTGGCGGTGGCTTCAGGCTCTGAACGTACGCCACGAGCTGCGTGAGTTGAGGCTCGGCCATCGGGAAGCCGCGCATGATCGTGCCCGGCAGTCCCTGCGTGATCGCAGACCGCAGCCGGGCCTCGGTCATCGTCTGCCAGAACTCGGGGTTCGTGAAGTCGCGGGGGGGTTTGGGCAACGCGCGAGCAGCCGGCCCGTCGCCCCGACCCTCGGCGCCGTGGCAGGCCTGGCACTTGGCTGCGTAGACGGCAGCACCCTCGGGGGGAGCCGCGCGCGCCGCCAGGCTCAGCAGGATCAGGACGACCGGCATCACGGCGCCCTCCTGCGTTCAGCATAGCAGGTTCTCCCGTGGAACGGCCGGGCGGACCGGTGTGGTGTGGCCGGGTTCCGCTTTCCACCAGCTGGTGCGCCACAGGCCCCGCCAATGTCTCCGTTCTCCCTGGCCCTTCGCGCGCTGCAATCCGCGGGGTACCGCCAGTATCGTTTGTCCAGGATCAATCTCAACTATCGGTCCTCTGACGCCATAGATGGCGTTGGAAGACTTCTCCCGGACGATGCAAGATCGGATCGGTCTGCATAGACTCCGAGCGCTGCGGCGACGAAACCCCGCCGCCCACCAGGAGACCACCATGGCTGAGACGAAGAGCGTGACGAAGGCCGAGCTCATCTCGATGATCGCGTCCGACAGCGGCCTGCGAAAGGTCGACGCCGAGAAGGCGCTGGCAGCGATGACGACCGCGATCCAGGCCTCGCTGAAGACCGGCAAGAAGGTCACCCTGCTCGGGTTCGGCACCTTCTCGGTGGCCGCGCGGAAGGCCCGCACGGGCCGCAACCCCCAGAACAAGAAGCCGCTGAAGATCCCGGCGTCGAAGGCCGTGCGTTTCAAGCCGGGCAAGGCGATGAAAGAGGCCGTCAACAAGTGATCCACCGCGCTGCGGGGCGCCCTCGCGCATCAGGTTCCTTGACGGGTGAGGGGCCCCGCGGTAATGACTGGCGTCCGTTGAACGGACCTCCCAAACGTCGTCCTTCAGGGCGCCCGCGGGCGGATAGCTCAACGGGAGAGCTACGGCTTTACACGCCGTCGGTTGCAGGTTCGATTCCTGTTCCGCCCATACGGGAGCCAACGCTCTTCATCTGTTCTTTGTTCGAACGGGGTGGTAGTTAAGTCGGTTATAACGCCGGCCTGTCACGCCGGAGGCCGCGGGTTCGAGTCCCGTCCATCCCGCCACTTTCTGTTCTTCTCCGTTCTCCTCACGAAAGCCCGCAAGGTCATCACCTGCGGGCTTTCGTCTGTTCGGGGTACACCGTGCGCTGGTCTCCCGCCCTCGTCCTGCTGCTCACGCTCCCGGCGCTCGCCGCGCAGCCCACGAAGCGCCCGTCCGACGCCGACCGCGGCAAGGAGCTCTGGGGCCGGCACTGCGCGAGCTGCCACGGGGCAACGAACCACGGCGACGGCCCAGCCACCGCGGCCCTCGTGGTGCCCGTGCCCGATCTCGCCGGCAAGGTCGTCGCCGACAAGCCCACCGCCGACGTCGTGTTGAACGGCAAGGGCACCATGCCCGGGTTCGAGGCGTCGTTCGATCGCGAAGACGCGAAGCGGGTGCTGCAACACATGGCCTCCGCACACGCACCTGCCCCCGAACCGGCCCCCCCGGCGCCTCCACCGGAGGCGGAGGCCCCCGCGGAAGAGGGTCCCGGCCCGGGCTGAGGGCCCCGGGCTGCGGCGATTTCTCCGCACCACCTGACCAAAGCAGACGTTCCACCGATAGCGGCGGGGTGGATCGTTGCTTGCTGTGCAGGGATGCGGAGGTCCTCATGCCCGTCCGCCCCTTCGCCCCGCTGGCCGTGCTCGTGGTGGTGGCCTGCACCTCCGACAACGCGCTCGTCCCGGGCCTCGACCCGCGCGGAGGCACGACCGAGGTGGACGCGCCGCCGCTCGTCACCACGCCGCCCGCCGACCCCGAGCTCGCCAGCCTCACGGGCAAGGTGTGCGCCCCCGACGGTGACACCACGGTCGCGCACGCCGAGGTCACCGTCCACCACTTCCAGGACAGCACCGCCGAGACCAACGGGCTCGGTACCTTCCAGCTGTTCGACCTGCCGCCGGGCACCTGGGACGTCACGATCGTGAAGGGCTCGTTCGAGGCCCACCGTACGGTCGAGCTCGTGGCTGGCGAGGTGACGCGCCTCACCGTCGACGACTGCGCGCCCCTCGAGCAGGGCGAGACCGAGATCGCCGTCGTCACGGGCGACTACGACGACATCGGGGCACTGCTCTCCGAGCTGCACTTCGACTACGACGTGGTCAACGGGCGCACCGGCACCGCGCTCCGCGACTTCCTGTCCGACGAGCGCGAGCTCGCGAAGTACGACGTGATCTTCTTCAACTGCGGCATCACGAACAACTGGATGCAGGACGAGAGCGAGATCGCCGGGAACCTGCGCCGCTACGTGCGCGCCGGCGGCTCGGTGTACGCGTCGGACTGGGCCTACTGGCTGGTCGAGGCCGGTTGGCCCGCAGAACACGACTTCGCTGGCACCGAGGCCGGGTTCAACGGCTCGCTCGTGGGGGCTGCGCAGCGGGTGCAGGCCGAGGTGCGCGACGAGGCCATGGCGGAGGCGCTGGGCGGCGACCGGGCCGAGCTCAACTACGACCTCGACGGGTGGGCCGCGATGGAGGCCGCGCCGGGCGCAGAGATCCTGATCCGCGGCGAATACCAGTGGTACCGCGGCTTCTCGCGCCAGACGGCGAGCGGCCCGCTGGCCACGCGCCTCTACGACGGCGAGGGCGAGGTGCTGTACACCTCGTTCCACAACGAGCGGCAGACCACCGGCGACATGCTGGTGCTGCTCCAGGAGATCATCCTGTCGTTGTGATCAGGGGGACCAATTGATCCTCGCTCGCGCTTCGCAAGAGCGAAGCTCAATTTTCGTGTCGATCGTGTGGGTCAGGGGCTCCGCCCCCGACACCCCCGCGGACCGCCAGGACTCGGGCGAACAGCCCGGGTCCGCCAGCGTGGGCGAAAGCCCGCCCGGCGCGAAGCGTCGAG
>JBIKWC010000281.1:0-9489 GCA_044356535.1 Myxococcota bacterium | reverse complement strand
TCAATTTTCGTGTCGATCGTGTGGGTCAGGGGCTCCGCCCCCGACACCCCCGCGGACCGCCAGGACTCGGGCGAACAGCCCGGGTCCGCCAGCGTGGGCGAAAGCCCGCCCGGCGCGAAGCGTCGAGCTGGGACCGTACGGGACCAGTCCCCCGCACCCCCTGCCAGGGGGCGCTCCTCCCTGGACCCCCCGCGTACCGAGGTCGATCGAACCTGGATCAATTCCGAGCCGTCAACGCCCGCCCGTCCACCCCACGCCGACCGAGGCGGTCGCGCGCCCGGAGCGCACGGACAGCGGCTCACCGACCGCGTCGAACCGGAGCCGCAGGAGCTGCGCCGACGACCACAGGACGAAGGGGCCGCCGAGCCCGACCCCGAGGTCGGCCCCCACCAGGAAGCCGGCCAGCGACGCGCCGCCGGACAGGCCGGCCCGCACCGCGTCGCGGTCGAAGCGCGCCTCGAGCCTCGGCAACAGGGCCACGCTGTGGTCCTGCACCACCGACGCCGAGGGCCGACCGTCGCGCGGGGCGAACGTCCCGACGCTCGTGGTGGTGGCTCCGCCTCCGGCCCGCAGGGCGAACGGACCCGGGGCCGGCAGCTCCACCAGCAGCCACCCGTCGAGCGCCGGGGCTGCGCCCGGTTGCACCAGCGCGGAGGAGTTCCAGACCAGGGGGCCCACCCCGCCCGTCACTGCCAGCTGCGCCGCGGGGCCCACCACGGACGACGCCGGGACCCAGGCGGTCGGGGGCGTGGGGGACTGGTCCCGAACGCCGAGCGCCGGGCCGAGCGCCACCAGGAGCCACGGACCTGCGTCCCTGGGGGCCTCCTCGGACGCGGCGCGCTCCCGCCACTCCGCTGGCCACTCGCCGTCTTCGACCACGCGGGTGTCCACGGCTTCCGCCTGGACGCGCTGCACGACGTGCCAGGCGCCCAGGGCGGGCACCGAAGTGACCACCCGACCGTCCAGGCGGAACGCGGCGTCGGCCGGCAGGGGCGCTCCGGGTGGCGCGGGCGCGGGCACGGGCCACTCCCGGAGCTCCGGCGGCCCGAAGTCCCGGCGGAGGGCGGGGTTCGCTCGCAGGGCTGCGTCGAGGGGCGGCTGCCAGTCCGCGCCCGAAGCGAACGCCGCGACGGCTCGCACGTACAGGAGGGCGGCGAACCGCTCGGCCTCCAGGGGAGCCTCCGCGCAGGGGAGGTCGGCGACCAGCGCGCTCCAGACCGCGTCGTAGCCCGCGAGGTCGTCGGCGAACAGGCGCTCGCGGCCTCGCTGCTCTGCCGTCGCGAGGGCCCCGGCGTCGAGCGGGCACCCCGCGAACGCGGGCCCTGCCAGCGCGAGCACGCCGATCAACGCGACACCTGGCAGTCGTACATGGCGCGGCTGCAGCGGATGGTGACGGTCTGGCCGGCTACCAGGTCGACCGTGCCGGCGACCACCGGCCCCTTCCCGAAGTCCGCCAGGAGCTGCCACTGGCCCGCCGGCACGGCTCCGGCGACCGCAGACCGCCCGTTCGCCGACAAGGTGACCGGCACGCTGCCCTCCACGACGACGGTGGCGGGTTCGGCGACCGGGGCGCGCGCGGGACGGGGGACGACCGGCCCGGGAGGGGGTGCCGCCCCGACACCCAGGCGAGCGGGAGCGGGCGCAGGAGTGGACGGCGTGGGGTCGGCGGGCTCCACCGCTACCGGGAGGGCCTCGTCCGCAGGCGCAGCAGCGGCGACCGGGTCCGGAGCCACCTCCACCGGGGGCGTCACCGCGGTCGACGTGAACCACCGCCACCCGAGGGCAAGCCCCAGGACGAGCACCAACGCCCCCACCACCGAGCCGAGGCCGACGCTCCCGAGGGCGAACACTGCGGCCACCAGGGGGCGCCGGGTCGAGGTGGTCACGGGGACGCTCTGCGACATCGTCGCGGCTTCGTCGACCGGGGCCGCCACCGTCGGGGCTTCGTCGACCGGCACGGGCTGCGCCGGGGACCTGGTGTCCGGGGGGCGCAGCGGCTCCCACCGCGTCGGGGCGTGGTCCTCCGCCAACACCACGCCCTTGAGCGCGCCCTGGTAGGTGCTGACGTCGGCCGACCAGTCGCGCTCCTGACACCACCGGCGCAGGCTCGGCCCTCCGAGGCGCTCCGCGATCGCGTCGCACTGCCGCATGACCTCCCGCGCGTTCGGGCGGGCTGCGGGTTCGTAGGACAACATCGACGCGAGCAACGGACGGTACCGCTCGTCCACTCCGGCCAGCTCGCGCGCCACGAAGTCGCGGAACAGGTCGGGCGAAAGGGCCAGCGACACCTGCCCAGCCTGCTCGACCTCGGTGAACAGGCCCTTGCCGGTGAGGCCTTCGAACAACACGCACCCGAGCGCGAACACGTCCATCTCGCCGCCGGGGCTCGCGCGGAGCTGCATCCGCTCGGGCGCCAGGTACCCGAAGCTGCCCACCAGCATGTTCGTGGCGGTGCGGGTGAACCGGAGCGAGGCGCGGGCGATGCCGAAGTCGAGCAGCTTGACCTCGCCGCGCCGCCCGATCCGGATGTTGGCGGGCTTCACGTCGCGGTGGACGAGCGCGAGGGGAGTGCCGTCCGGCGCTACTGCGTGGAACGCCAGGTCGAGCGCCTCCGCCACCCGGGCCACGGCCTCCAGCGCCACGTTCGGTGGCATGCGCGCCGACCCGCGGATGCACCGCTTGAGGTCCGCCCCGTTCACGAACTCGGTGACCAGGGCGACCTGGCCGCGGAGCTGACACAGGTCGATGACCTTGACGATCGACGGGTGGTCCAGGAGCCCCAGGAGCCGCCCTTCGTCGCGGAGCCGGGTCAGGGCGTCCTCGGCGCCCTCGAGATCGGGGTGCAGGAGCTTGACCGCGACCACCGTCTGGATCCCGCTCGGGCTCGTCATCGTGGCCCGCCACACCTCACCGAAGCCACCCCGTCCGAGGCACTCCTCGAGCGCGAACCGGCGCCCGACCGTCGCGGGCCCGGTCTCGATCACGCCGACCTCCGGCGGCGGAGGAGGGCGGGGACGGCGAGCCCCAGCGCGACCCAGCCGGCGGAGCCGCCGTGTCCACATCCGCACCCGTGCAACACGAACGAGGGAGGGCCCCCCGCGTCGGGTGCGGGGCCCGTGTCCGAGGTGCTGGTGGACGTGCACGAGGTCGGCTCGTCGGGTGTGCGCGGATCGCAGTCGTCGTCCACGCCGTTGCACGCCACCTCGGGGGCGTCCGGGTTCACGCCGTCGTCGGTGTCGTCGCAGTCGGTCCCGTCGGCCACGCGCCCGGTCGGAGCCACGCAGGCCAGGGCGTCGTCTTCGGGGTCGCCGAAGCCGTCACCGTCCACGTCCGCGAACCACTGCGTGCGCGTGAGGCCCTCGTCGAACTCGCCGTCGCAGTCCTCGTCGACGCCGTCGCAGGTCTCGGTGGCGCCGGGAAACACGCGCTCGTCGGCGTCGTCGCAGTCCACGTCGCAGAACTGGCCGTCGTCGTCGGCGTCGGTGCGGTCGTCGGTGCTGGGTGAGCAGTCGTCGTCGACCGCGTTGCACAGCACCTCCACGTCGAGCGGGGACACGTCGGGATCGGCGTCGTCGCAGTCGGGTGGCGCCGCGGTGGACAGATACCCGGGGCACGTCAGGTCGCTGGCGGCCACGGTGGATCCGCGGGCGCCGTCCATGTCCTGGTCGTCCCAACACGCCTCGAAGCCGTCGCAATCCTGGTCGACCCCGTCGGAGACGACCTCCGTGGCGGACGGGTACACGGTGGAGTCACCGTCGTCGCAGTCTCCGCCGGCGATGATGGTGCTGCCGTCGGCGTCCGCGTCGGGGTCGAGCCACACCACGTCGCCCGTGGCACCCGACGTGGCGCCGTAGCCCCCGTCGACGTTCGTGGCGCAGGTCGCCGGGAGCCCCGAGACGAGGATGCGTCCGCCACCGCCGCCGCCACCCGAGGCGTAGAAGTACCCGGCGCTACCTCCGGGGGCGACCAACGACCCGGTGCAGGTTCCCCCGGCGCGGGTGGCCACGAGAATGCCGCCGCCCGACCCCCCACCCGCGCTCCGATCGAGGGCGAAGCCGGGCTCACCGAAGGCCACCACGTCGCCGGAGAGGTCGAACCTCCCGACGGACCCGAGCTCCACGCCGCCGCCGCCGGCTCCGCCGAACCCCCCGGTGCAGGTGCTGTACTCGAACCAGATCGCGCCGCCGCCGCCGCTGCCGGCCTCGAGCTGGGTCGCGAGGTCGCCGTACGCGGGCCCCCCGCGCGACCCGCCCCCGCCCACGCCGCCGAACCCGCCTCCGCCGGCGGCGAAGCCCGTGGCCCCGCCTCCGCCGCGCCCCCAGCCGACATCGCAGTCGCCGCCTGCACCCCCGCCCGCCGCCACCGTGAGGGTGGCGCTCAGGGTGAAGGCCCCGCGGGAGAGGAGCGCCAGGGGCCGGAATCCGTCTGCCGTCGCGTCCACGTCGAACACGACCTCGTCGAACGTGAAGACCGCGACGCCCCCGTCCACCACGCCGAGGAGGCTGGCGCCACCGTCCACGCTCAGGGTCGGCGGCGTGGCGGACGTGTCGATCGTCACGCTCGTCACCGGATCGAGTCGAGCCCCGAGCGAGGCGAAGGCCTCGGGGTTTCGCGGAGCGGCCAGGGCAGCGACGGACCACCACATCGCGCCAGAATACCCGAACTTCGGCCTGTCGGGAGGGCCAGCGCCAGCGGGAGGTGCAGCCACATCACCAGCGCGAACAGCGGGGAGATGCGCATCGACGCGAGGATGCCGGCGTGCAGCCCCAGGCACGCCAGCGCCGCGAGCCACCGGGTCCGGGGGAACCACACACCCACGCCGATGCCCACCTCCGCGACGATCGTGGCGACGCTCAGCGCGAACGCGACCTCCTGGGACACGCCGTCGGCGGACAAGAGCCACCGGCCCTGCTCGTCGCTGTTGAGCGCGCGGAACAGGGCGGTCCCCGTCTGCCACCCGGGCTCGCTGAGCTTGGCGCCCACGCTCAAGACGTACACGCTCGCCCACTGCAGCACCAGGAGCTGCGCGGGCCACGCGGCCACCTCCGCTTCCGGGTCGGCGTCGAACGGCGCGAACCACAGGAGCCCCCACTGCACCAGCGCCAGCGTGCCGTACCCGCGGGCCGAGAAGGGATCGAGCGCCAGGATCAGGGCGAAGCAGGGGTAGAACACGAGCCACGCCGCCCTGCTCCGCCACCCCGCCGTCACGGCGAGCAGCGCGCCCAGGCACACCGCGAACAACCCGGCGACGGCTGCGGGCGGTGGGGGGCCCAGCCCGAGCCACTCGAGCACGTCGCCGCGAAGCACCGGCCGGCAGTACAACGACGCCAGCCACGGCAGCCGCGGCAGCAGGAAGGCGAACGTCCAGAGGCCCAGCAGCTGGCGATACCGTACGACGGCGGCGGCGCGCATCACGGCGCGTCCCGGGTCGCGAGGGGGAAGGTGCCGAGATCCTCCTCGCGCAGCCGCCCGCTCCGGGTGCGCACGGCCTCCATCCGCAGGCGAGCCTCCACGTACGGGACCCCGGGCGCCAGCGTGTCGACGGCCCACTGCGCCAGGGCCCTGCGCTCGCGCTTGCCGCCGCGACCCGACAGCGCGGGGGCGCCGTCGAGCACGGTGAGCGTGGTGAAGCCCTCGTGGTACGGGAACAGGTCGTAGAGGGGCAGGGGCTCCCAGTCGCCTTCGGAGGTGCGCGCCTCGAGGACGTAGTGCCGGCGCTCGCCGATGGGATGCGCGAACATCCGCCACAGCGGCCAGCGACCGCTCGCCGCGCCGTACCCCAGGACGACCGCGTGGACCGCCAACCACGCGCCGAACACCCAGCCCTTCCCGTCGATGACCACCTCCGGCGCGGACGTACCACGGACGGTCCTGCAATGGAGGTTGCTGGGTGGTCGTACAGCCCTGGGGGGGCCACGTGAGGGTGTTGGTCGGTGCTCTCGTGCTCGCGTCGCTGGGCTCGATGTTCGGCGGCGCGTGGGTGGCCAGGGAGCGAGTGGCGTTCGTGGCTCGCTCCGAGGAGGTACGCGGGGTCGTCGAGTCCCTCAGCTCCTCGTGGGACGATTCGTGCAGCTTGGGCACGAGCAGGTGGTCCGGCCCCCAGCGCGGGTGCTACCGCTACACCGCGCAGGTGGGGTTCGACCACGGTGGCGCTCACTACGTCGTGGGCCAGCTCGCGGGCGAGAGCCCGTCGCCCGACTGGATCCTGTCCGCCTCGCTCCGACAGGGGCAGTTCGTGCAGCTGCTGGTCGATCCGCAGGACCCGTACGCCGCGATGCCCGCCACTGGGTACCGCCTGTTCTTGTTCCCCGCGCTGCTGTTCTTCGGCCCCCCGCTCTTCTGGGCAGGGTTGATGGCGGAGATCCTGTTCGGCCAGCGGCGCCCGGACCCCGCATAGTCAATCGCAGGTGGGCACGGTGCCGCCGAAGGTGGCTGCGTTCTCACCCGCGGTGCGCTCCTCGAGGCACAACACCTTGCGCGGCGCTGCCGGCGAGGTCTGGTCCAGGTACCAATACGCGGCGAGGCCCAGCTCCTGGGCCGGAACCGGACCCTCTACGTCGAGGGTGCGGTGGGCCGCGTCGTCCGACGCGAGCGACGCGTGGCTCTCCCAGTCGGGGGACAGCAGCAGCAGGTGGTCGTACGGCGCAGGGCCCGCGGCGGCCTCGCAGCGCGCGGTCTCTCCGTACCGGTAGAGGTCTGCGAACTGCTTGCGCACGGCCTGGCGGTAGTGGCTGTCCACCAGGTCGACGCCCGAGACCCGCCCGTCGAAGTCGCAGACCTGCGGCTCGCCGGAGGGGCCGATGCACTGCACCGAGACGTCGATGAGATCGCGCTGTCCCTGGTTGTAGACGAACGGGGTCTGGAGGTGGTTGAACAGGACGTGCAGCGAGCTCGTACACGGGGTGCAGGCGGGGTCGTCCCAGTCCGTCGCCCCCGGGCAGTGGAAGTCCAGGCACGAGGCGTCGATCGGCGGACCGTAGCCCTGGCGCGGCTCGTACCACTCGGACTTCGACACGCGGACGTCCCCGCCCGGCTCCCAGCTGGCCAGAGACATGGGCTCGCCCGTCATGCTCACCGTGTCCACCACGTGATCGTAGACGCTGCGGGTGTCGTCCACGACCGCCGTGGCGTCCGCGAGGCCGTTCCCGTCGACGTCGGTTCCGTCCCACTCCGAGATCGTGGACTCGGTCTCGTACGACGGAGGGAAGAAGCTGCTGAAGATGGCGCGCACGTCCACGTCGGCGCCGAGGAGGGCGTCGACGCGCTCGTGCAGGTCGTCGATGTGCCCGTGCAGGCCGTTGCACCCGTTCGAGTGGCACGTGAACACGATCTGCGACGAGGCGTCCGGCAGCTGCAGGGCGGCGTCTCCGGGCTGCAGGACCACCCCGCCCGCGCCGTCGTCGACGAGCGGGTACCCCTGGTAGGCCACCGCGCCGTCCACGAGGTCGCCGAGCACCGCGCGCACCATCCGGCGCCCGTGGTACCACACGGCGTACCGACCCCCCCGAGGCGGCGCGAGGCGCGTGCTCCGGCAGACACACGCGCCCGGCGTGGTGGCGTTGTCGGCGCAGTCCGCCCGGCCGGAGCCGTCCGCGTCGACACAGGCGCCCAGGATCTCGTCGACGACGCGCTCGGTGAGGTAGTCCACGCGGGCAGGGAACCCGGCGTTCCCGAGGGACTGGTCCGGCGCGCACTTCGCGATCTGGACCCGGTTCCAGGTGGAGAACGGGTTGGCGGGGTCGCCGTCGAAGATGCCCTCGAACTGCCCGAGGAGCGCCGGATCCGGCGGCGCGCGGTACGAGGCGGACTCCGACAGGTTGGCCATCACCCACGGCGGCTCGTCGCCGGAGCTCGGCGACATCGCGTGCCCACCGCCGCCGACGTACACGAGCCAGCGGTTCTCGGTGCCCGGGGCCACCCGGTACGACGGCCGGGTCCCGTCGGCGCACCGGATGAAGCGCGCCGGGGCACACGTGGGCGGGGTGCCCAGGCTGCCTCCGGAGACCGTGTATTCGTGGTCGCCGGAGCCGTCTTCACACAGCGGGACGTAGCGCAGCACCCCCTCTCCGGACCCGAGCCGGGTGGGAGGTTCGCGGAGCGCGAGGGGCGGGTACAGGTCCTCGACGGGCTCGAGGGCGCTGCGGTGCAGGCACGTGGCAGGGAGGGAGCAGTCGTCGTCCGAGCGGCACTCCGCAGGGGTCGTCGGCGCATAGACCGGGCTCGGGCCCGTCGCGTCGATACACGCGCGCTGGCGGAGGTAGTGGATGGACGACTCGGCTTGCGCCGTGGTCTGGGCCGTGGCCACTCCGAGCGCGAACACGAGCATCTCGGGATCCTCCGCCGATTCTCGGCGAAGGCTACCACGTCGCGGAAGCGAAGGCTTCGCCCACGACGGTGTCCCAGGTGCGGCGCTGGGGGGACCGCGGCCCGGTGAGCGCCGCGCGGCAGGCGGCGGCCCAGCGGTCCACGTCGCGATCGGGCAACACCGTGGCGCCCAGCGCCCGACAGTCCCCCAGGTCGGTGGCGAGCGCAGGCAGACCCTCGGCGCGGTAGCGCAGGATCTTGAGGGGGCAGTACCACGGCGGCCCCAGGGGCTCGTACGGCGCGAGGCCCACGTCCGCGGCCGCGATCAGGTCTGGCACGGCGTGCCCGGGGACGCGGCCCGTGCGCAGCATCCGCGCGTGGGGCGGTGGGGGGAACGGCCCGTCGCCCACCACCAGCGCGCGGAACTCCGGCAACGCGTCGAGGAGCCGGGGCACGAACGAGGCACCCTGCCAGCGGTGCAGCGAGCCCACGAACACCAGCGTCGGCCCATCGAGCGCGAGGCGGTCGCGGGTCGCGGCCCGATCTCCCGGAGGCGCTGCAGGGACCCCGTTCGGCAGCCAGGTCACCCGCGAGGCCGGCACCCCCGCCACGTCCACGGCCCACTGCGCCAGCCAGCGGCTCACGGCCAGCACGCGGTCGGCGGAGCCCAGGATCGCCCGCTCGCGTCCGACGTCCCGGGGTTCGCGCGGCCACCGCCGCTCCAGCGCGCCCGGCGCGTTCACCTCCACCCACCGCGGGGTCCCGGATCGCGCAGCGGCCCGCGACGCAGGGTGGAACCGCTCCCACACGAGGTCGACGGCGGGGGTCCGCCGCCAGCGGAGGTGTGCGTCCAACCGGGCGCCGAGGGTCCGCACGCCGCGTGGCCACCGCGGGTCCCCGGCTGCGGACAACGTCACCGAGTGGCCCGCCCTGGCCAGCGCCGCGGTGACCTCGCGGAGGTGCTCCCCGGCGCCGGTGGGTCCGTCGGCCCGGATCCCGGGGTCGGCGGACCAGACGAGGACGTTCACCCGAGGGCTTGGGTGACGGCCTGATCGAGGTCGGCGAGCAGGTCGTCCACGTGCTCGATGCCGACGCTGAGGCGGACCAGCGAGTCGCTGATCCCGAGCGCCGCCCGCTGCTCGGGCGGCACGCTGGCGTGGGTCATGATGGCCGGGTGCTCGATCA
>JBIKWC010000045.1:0-35711 GCA_044356535.1 Myxococcota bacterium | reverse complement strand
CGCCTCCGAGACCCCGGCGTGCGCAGCCACGGAGGCAGTGGTGGCCTCGACGCCGTCGCGGAGGAACACCTCCCTCGCAGCAGCGAGGAGCTCAGCGTCGGTGATGCGGGAGCGGGCGCCCATGTGTGAGTCTGTACTCACACCTGAGGACACTGTCAAGCCGCCCATCACTTTGATGAAGGCCGCCAACGAGACCGGTCGCGCGGCTCGACTCTTCGTGCACCAGGCGCGCGAACCGCTCCTTGCCCGACCCGCTCTCGCCCGTGATGAGAACGTTCGAGTTCACCTTCGCCACCCGGCGCGCGAGATCGATGACGCTACTTCCTGTTCGACAACTTCGAGCTCTCCGGCGTGCTCAGCGTGCGCCACACCGGCATCTCGGGCGCCAACGCCAACCAGCTCGCGCTGGTCGCCGAGCCGTCGCTCCACTTCCCGATCAACGACGGCGTGTTCCTGTTCGGCGGCATCGGCCTCGGCGTCGCGTTGTACGACACCTCCGCGACGAGTCTCGACACGGGCCTGGACATCGCTCCGCGGGCCGGCGCCCAGCTGCTGCTGTGACGGTCGGGGCTGTTGAACCTCGCAGTGCGGTATTCGGCCGTGCTCTCGAGCCTCGACGGCAACGTGGACATCGGCGGCGGCCAGACCGTGCTGGCGTTCCAGAACCAGCTCGACCTGCTGGGCGGCTACACGATCATGTTCTGACGCGCCTGGGCTACTCGCAGGGACCCTGCATGTAGCCCAGCGCGACCAGCGTTTCGCACTCCTCCTTCGACACCTCGGGGGCCTCGGCCTTCGTACCGACGGGCGCATCGAGCGCGGGGACCCCGCCGAGGGCAGTCTCGAACGCGGCGCAGTTGTCGACCGTCGCCTGGAACCAGTCGGGCTGCGTGGTCCGGGCGTCCACGAGCTCGCCCGGGTCGGACTCGAGGTCGAACAGGTGCTCCTCGAACTTCCCGTCGACCCAGTACTTCACGTACTTCCAGCGGCCGTCGCGGCACACGCGGTACCGGCCGTGGGGCCACACGAGCGGGCCCTTGCCGTTTGCCGTCCCCGGCGCGAACCGGGACGACAACATCTTCTCTTCGTACCGCTCGGCGAAGATGGGCGTGAGCGTGGGGGAGAGCACCGACTTCGCCTGCATCGGGTGCAGCGGTTCGAGACCGACGAGGTCGAGGATGGTGGGCGACACGGTGAGCGTGGTGACGGGCGTGTCGACGAGGGTCCCCGCCGGGACGCGCTTCGGGTAGCGGATGGTGTACGGGACGTGCAGATCGGGCTGGTACAGCGAGGTCACGTGCCCGAACGCGCCGTGTTCGCCCATCATCTCGCCGTGGTCTCCCAAGACGATCACGATGGTGTCGTCGAGGCGGTTCCGCTTGCGCCACTCGTCGATCACCTCGCCCACGAGGTGGTCGGTGTACTTCACGCCGCCTTCGTACATGTCGAGCAGCGGCTGACCGATGCGCGCGCGCTCCTCGTCGGTGAGCTGCCGCCCGAACTGCACGCCGAACGCGGTCTGGCTCGCGTCCGCGAGGCTCGACATCGGCTCCTGCGTATAGGACCGCAGGAACTCCTTGGGGAGCTGCTGGAACGGGAAGTGGGCCTCGAGGAAGTTCACGAACACGAACGCCGGCGGTGCGTCGGCCGGGCGCGAGTCCATCCAGTTGCGGATGTTGTCGACGACCTGCGCGCCGCCTTTGTCCTCGGCTGCGAACCCGAGCTTGTCGGCCAGGCGGTACACGAACGAGAACTGGCGGGCGCCTTCCCCCGACTTCCAGGCCTTGTCGTTGTAGTCGAACCCGCGGGTGAGGCCGAAGGTGTCGGAGATGTACGGGTTGGCGGAGAACGCCAGGGTCTGCCAGCCGTACGACGCCATCGTGGACGCGATCGTGGGCAGCCGGGTGTCCAGGAAGCGGGTCTCGTCGTGGGCTTCGTGCGACGACGGGAAGTGCCCCGTGAACAGCGAGGCGTGGGCCGGCAGCGACCACGTCGCGGGCGAGTTCGCGTTGCGGTAGAGCACACCCTCCGCCGCGAGCGCGTCGAACACGGGGGTGGTGTCGCGCGTGCCGCCGATCGAAGACACGCTCTTGGCTCGGGTGGTGTCCATCACGATGAACAACACGTCGGGTGCGCCGGCTGGCGCGGCTCGCCGGTTCGGGTCGGGCTTCGGGCCATAATCACCGAGCGCGTAGTTGACCTCGGGGACGACCACGAGCACGCTCGGTACGAGGAGCGCGACGGCCGCCACGGACCTCGGGAACCGCTGGAACATCGCGCGGCCCACCACGAACAGGAGGGTGGCCACCACCGTGGGCGCGACCCACATCTCGAGGCGGGTGGGATCGACGGCGACCCACCGCTCGAGGCCGAGCCACACCGCTGCCAGGAGCACCGGGTGGATCCATTCTCCCCGCGGAGCAGCGAGCACCGGCGTGAACACGAGCCCGACGAGCAACGCCGCCAGCGCCTCCATCGGCACCGACTTCGCCGCGAAGCCGGTCATCGGGGGCGTGTTGAGCGCGAGGATGAGGGCTACGCCCACGAACAGGTGGACGGTGGCGATGGCCATGCCGAACCCGAGGGAGTTGGCGGCGCTCTTCTTGAGCAGGTCGACGACGTTCATGACCTTCCGGGCGGACCCGACGAGGTCCGCGAGGGCCACGGTATCTCGCCCCGCGCGGGTTGCGGAGCGTCAGCAGGGGCAGCCGCAGAACGGGGTCGGGAGGGGTTCGGTCTCGGCGTCGTCGGCGTGGATCGTGAACACGCCTTGCAGCGGGCGGGTCACGCGGAGCTCCGGCACCCCGTCGTGATCCAGATCGTAGACGCCATCTACGATTCGATCCGACGGCTGGGCGGGCTCCGCCAGCGTGCGAGCCGGGAGCACGTCGACGCCGGCAGCGTCGAGGACCAGCACGCGCCGCTCGAGAGCGTCCTCGCCGCCGCACCAGGTCCACCCCTCGCCGGTGTACGCCGACGCCTCGACCACCCGCCACGGACCGAAGGCGCGCACGACGACCTCGGTCTGGAGGGGCAGGCCCCGGGTCTTCACCCCGGCCACCGCGGCCTTCCAGTTCTCGGAGCGTTGGAGCGCTGCCGTCGCCGCAGCGTGGTCGGCGGCGGTGGGCGGCGTTTCGCGGAAGACCACCGCATCCGTGGCGGAGCCGGGCACCCCGATGCCGCTGGCCACAGGGCCCTCACACGAGAGCTCTGCGAAGCGGAGCCAGCCGCCGCAGGTAGGGTCGAGGTCGCTGCCGAAGCCCTGTGCGTCGGCGGCGAGGCGCCGGAACCCGACCACCGTACACGGGGTGGTGGTGCCGTCCGCGCCGAGCACGCGCCACGCGTCCCCCTGGTGCACCCCCGCGACGACCTCGTCCACCACGGGCTCGGTCCACCGCAGCCCATCGGGGGACGACCCGGACGGCAGCGCGGCGCCGTCGGACCCGAGCGCGAGCAGCGCGAGCCCGTCCTCGACGACGACGGCGCGGGGAGACTCGGCAGCAGCAGCGAGAGCGACGAACCACACGGCGGACCTCCGCCCGGTCACTGTTCAATTGTCGTGCCACCTCCACCGACCACCCCGAACCACAACGCGTCGAACGTCCGCCCGGTCCGGGCCGACCGGAAGTCGCGGGCCAGCCCGAGGGGCTTCACCTCCACGACGGCCCCGACCTGCTCGCCGTGATCGAGGCCCACCACCCACCGGTCCCCGACCCGAAGGTAGGTGTAGCCCCCGGCGTCGAGGCGCTCCTCCACGACCCCCGCGAACGGGGTGCGGTCCACGCTCCGATCGAGCGACCACAGCGGGCTGCGCGCGGCGGCCTCGGCGGCGACCTCCCACGAGCACGCCGCCAGCACCAACGCGATCACGGGGCCTCTCCCACCAGCCAGGGCTCGGTGCCGAGCTCGTCGAGGGCCCAGTCCCAGGTGGGAGGGGCCTCTCCGGCGGGGAACTCGCGGTGGGTCGAGCGCGCGCGCTTCGCGAGCTCGGAGATCTCGGTCATCGCCTCCACGTGGGGCGTCGACAACACGAACTCCGTCATCGCCGCCTCGTCGGTCCACACGGTGAGCGTCCACCACTCGAGCTTGCCCACGTTGCGGAACGAGCCACCGACGAAGCCCGGCGGCTCTTCCTTGAACAGGTACGTGCCGATGGCGTCGGCGTGGTCCCCGAACCGCTTGCCGGGCCCCGGCGCGTTGCGCACGTGCAGCTCGGTGAGCCCGACCACGAACGGCGCGTCCTGCGCGTCCAGCGCTCCCGTCTCCACGTCGAGGCCCGGGCCCTCGAACGGGGTCTCCACGGGTTCGGGTGTCGCGCACGCCACCAGCACCAACGAACCGACGATGTACTTCACGCGCACCTCCTGGCCCCACGTGTACCGCCCAGCCAGGCCTCGACCCAATCGATGGGACTGGGTCCTCGAATCGATGCTAGTGATGTCGCCGGAGGGGAGATGGACCCGCTGCGCACGCTGGACCTGAACCTGCTGCTCGCGTTGCACCACCTCCTCGAGACCGCGAGCGTGCAGGCTGCCGCTGCGCGCCTGGACGTGGGCCAGCCGGCGATGAGCGCGTCGCTCGCGCGGCTGCGAGCGGTGTTCGACGACCCGCTGTTGGAGCGCGTGGGGCGCACGATGGCGCCCACGGAGCGCGCGCTGGAGCTGGCGGGCCCGGTGCGTGAGCTCATCGAGGGGACGCGGCTCCTGCTGGTGCCGCCCACCCCGTTCGACCCTGCGACCGATGCGTGGACCGCCCGCATCGCGATGAGCGACGAGACACGCGCGTGGCTGCTGCCGCTCCTGCTGGCGCGGCTCCGCGCGGAGGCGCCGCGGGTGGACCTGCGGGTGCGCGCGCTCACCCAGGCGAGCACGGCGGCGGGGCGTACGGGGGAGATCGATCTGGCCGTGTTCCCCGAGCCGGTGCGGGTCGCGGCGGCGGTGGCGCCGGACCTGGGTCCCTTCGTGGTGCGGCCGCTGTACGCCGCGACGTTCGAGCTGGCCACGTCCCACGCGCACCCGCACGGAGACGAGCCCTGGACGCTCCAGGCCTACGCGGCGGCCGACCACGCGCTGGTGGTGGCGTGGGCGGGTTCGGACCGCGGGTTCGCCGACGAGCTGCTGGAGCGCCACGGGCTGGCGCGCCGGGTGGTGATCGTGGTGCCGACGTTCGCCGATGTCATCGAGCTCGTGCGGTCGGATCCACACCTCGTCACGCTGCTCCCGGACGTCCTCGCGCGCCGGAGCGGGCTGCGCCACTGCCCGGTGCCGTTCGCGGACTGGTCGCTGCGCTTCTGCTACGCGTACCACCCCCGGGTGGGCAAGGACCCGCGGATCCGCTGGCTCCGGGGGCTGCTGGAGTCGACTGCCCAGGGGTGAGTCACGGCGCCTCCCACTCGAGGTCGACGAGGGGCACCCGCCACCGCTCCGTGCGGAGCGCGCTCCGGTACGCGGCCGCCGATTGTGGCGCAACCCGCTCCTCCACCGCGCGGACCCTCGCCGAACGCACCCGGGAGAGCAGGGGCCGCCACCGCGCCGCAGCAGACCCCGACAGCGCCGCCACCGCGAGGCCCGCGCCGTCCACCACGACCAGCGCGTGGCCGTCGTCCCGGAGTGACACCGGATCGCCGGGCCGGAGCGCAGCGAGCCTCACGTGCAGCGGATCGCGCGGGTGGCGGCGGCCCGCCTAGTCGAGGAAGTACGCCTCGGCCGCGAGCGCCGTGGTGGTGAGCGCGGGCGGGGGTGGTGCGACGCGCGCCAGGACGGCCGCCGGATCGATCCGCCTCCGGAACCGCACCACGGAGACGCTGTCCGGAAGGGCCTCGGCGCCGCAGTCCAGCCGCTCGTCCACACACACGACCCACCCGGCGCCCACCGCGCGCAGGGCCGCCACCTTCGCCGTCAGGTACTCCGGGGTCCAGAAGCCGACGATCTCGACGAACGTGCGCTCGGCGGGGCGCCCGACCGGGTGCAGCGCGAAGTCGGGGAACACGAGCGCCCTGCCCGCCGCCACGGGTTCCGGCTCGCGGATCAGCACCCAATCGGGGTAGGCGCGGGCCACGTCCTTCGCGAAGCGCTCCTCGAGCGCGCTGTCGAAGCGCCGCGGAGGCACCGACGGCCAGATCGGGTCGGCGGGCCCGAGCCGCAACCGCTGCTCCCGCCCCTCCAGCACACAACACGCCTCGACGGCGAACCGCTCGCACCACGGGAGCCGCGGCAGGATCGAGGCGTACGCCCTGCCGTACAACGTGGTGCGCCGGAACAGCGCGAAGGGGCCGCTGACCACGAGCTCGACGCCGTCCGGGCAGGGCCGCGCCACGAACAACAGGCGCTGCAGGCGCAGGTGCCGCACCAGATCGCGCGTGTTGCCGAACAACCGGAGGGTGACGGTGGTGGCCCGGTGGAGGAGGCAGGCAGCGAGGGCGGCGTTCACCCGCAGCGCGAGGCTTGCCGGGTCGGGGAGCGGGTGCGCGGCCAGCAGGCGCCGCTCCGACGGGAGGTCGGCGAACAACCTGGTCTCGAGGGTGGGGACGTTCACCTCCACCGCTGCAGCGGTTTCGGCCACGGCGCGCTCCCGCGACCAGTCGTTGCCCCGCCGCTGCGCCGAGGAACGCGAGAAGAGCGCCTCCCGCAGCTCGGCCGGCGTCGGGGAGGCTTCCACGGGCTCGGCGGCCAGCAACGTGCGCGCGACGTCGCGGGCCATGCGCAGCCGGCCGGAGGGCACCGCCCGCGCCCACGGCGCCGCCAGTCGTTCGTCGAACTCGCAGGCCGTGCCGCCGACCGCGGCCTGGACACGGTCGAGGAGGTCGCGGAGCCACGGGTGGTCGACGGGCCCGAGCCAGTCGGGGACGAGCTCGCCGCCCACCACGCGGACGCTGGCGTCAGCTGGCCGCAAGGCGGCTCCGGTTGACGAGGGCGCGCCGCACCTCGAACGTGTCGCGGACCACGAGTTCGACGACCAGCGCGCGCTTGCCCGGGCTCGGCCGCAGCACCCGCCCGATGCGCTGGACGTACTCGCGGCTGCCGGCGCTGCCCCCGGTGAGCACGGCGACGTCGGCGGCGGGGACGTCGACGCCTTCGTTGAGCACCCGGGCGGAGACCAGGGCGTGCAGCGAGCCGTCGGCGAACGCGCGGAGGAGGTGGTCGCGCTCGGCGCGGGGCACGTCGCAGGTGAGCGGCGCCACGAGGTGGCGGCGGGCGATGGTGTACGCCACGGTGTTGTCCTGCGTGAACACGAGGGTGCGGGCGAGGCGGTGGGTGTGCAGGAGCGCCGCGAGCGCGCGGTCCTTGGCGGCGGGCCACCGGACCCGCTCGCGCGCGGTGCGCCACGCGGTCATCGCGGCCCGCCCGGCCTCGGTGCGCGACGACTCCTTGACCCAGGCGGCCCAGCTGCGCTCCACCGCAGTGCGCCACCAGGCGCCGTACGCCGCCTTGAACGCGGCCATCTCTGCCTGGTACGCGGCGAGCTCGGCGGGGTCCAGGTCGAGCGGCACCTCGACGAGGTCGAAGTCGGCGAGCCAGGTGCCACCCAGCTCGTCGATGCCCACGCGGAACACGACGGGGCCGAGCAGGGCCCGCAGGCGGTCGAGCGCAGCAGGGTCTTCGGGCGGGGTGGCGGTGAGGCCGAGGCGGGCGGGCGCGGCGTACAGCTCGAGGGTCTCGTCGGCGCCGCCGTGGTGGTGGCACTCGTCGGCCACGAGCAGCGCGAAGCGGTGGCCCAGGTGGTGGGCGTGCAGCCGCGCCGACGCAGCGGTGGCGACGGTGACGCGCTGCACGTCGTGGACGCCGTCGGCGAGCTGGCCCACGGGTCCCACGGCGGCGAGCGCCTCCCGCCACTGGGCCACGAGCACGCGGGTGGGGACCACACACAGCGCGGAGAGGCCGCTGGTGGCGATGGCTGCGAGCGCGGTGCGGGTCTTCCCGGCGCCGGTGGGCAACACCACGATCCCGCGGCGGCCAGCGGCGTCCCACGCGGCGAGCGCGGTCTCCTGGTAGGGCCGGAGGGGCGGCGCGAGGCGCGGCGCGGCGGAGACATCGACGAGCGCTGCGTCGAGGCGGGCGGCGAGCTCGGGGTACCGCCACGCCGGCGCGCGCCAGCACCCGGTGCGCGGATCCCACGCGACGCCGGGCAGCCCCTGCGCGGCAGCGTCGGGCGGCAACACCAGCGTTCCCCGGTCCCAGGACAACATGGGCCCCCGGATAAACAGGGGACCGGCGTCCGGGGAGGGAAATCCAGGGCGGGTGGACGTCCGCGAAACGGAGCGACAGTTATGGTCAGCTCGAGGTGACCATGACCCGGGTCAACATCGCGCAAGCGAAGGCGGAGCTGTCGGACCTCGTCGATCGGGCCCTCCGCGGGGAGGAGATCGTCATCGCGCGCCGTGATCGCCCGCTGGTCCGGCTCGTCGCGGTGGAGCAGGAGCGGCGGGGGATGACGCTCGGCACGCTCGCGGGGCGCATCACGGTCGCTGCCGACTTCGACGCGCCGCTCGACGAGTTCGCGGAGTACCGGTGAGCGCCGACCTGCTGTTGGACACCCACACCCTGTTGTGGGCGCTCTCCGCACCGGACCGCCTGTCCCAGGCAGCTCGCGAGGCCCTCGGCGACCCGACCCGAGCGCGGTGGGTATCGACGGCGAGCATCTGGGAGCTGGCCATCAAGAGCTCGCTCGGCAAGGTGTCCCTCGGGGTGCCGCTGCCGGTCCTGGTGCGCGACACGCTGCCGGCGTGCGGGCTCGGGATGCTCCCGGTCGTCGCGGATCACGCGGTCGAAGTGGAGCGGCTGCCATACCACCACCGCGACCCGTTCGACCGGCTCCTGGTCGCCCAGGCGCGGGTGGAGGGGCTGACGCTGGTCAGCGCCGACCCCCACATCGCCCGGTACGAGGTGGCCTGCATCCGCTGAGCCTCGACCCGCTCGATCAGGCCGCGTGCTGCTCCGCCTTCGTGTCGCGGACCCCGAAGGTCACCGCGTCGCCCTGCACGTCGACCACCACGGTCTGGCCGGGGACCACGCCGCCGCCCACGAGCTTGCGGCCGAGCGGGGTCTCCACCAGGCGCCGGATCGTGCGCGCCAGGGGCCGTGCGCCGTACACCGGGTCGTAGCCCACCGCCGCGAGGTGCCGGCAGGCCGCGTCGCTGATCTCGAACCCGACGTGCTGCTCGGTGAGCCGGTCCCCGAGCTTCTTCGTCATCAGGCGGACGATCTGCAGGAGCTCCGACTCCTGGAGCGGCTTGAACAACACGATCTCGTCGATGCGGTTGAGGAGCTCGGGCCGGAACGCGCGCCGGACCTCGCTCATCACCGCGGCCTCGGCGGAGGGCGTGATCTGCCCGCGTTCGACGCCCGTGAGCAGGTGCATCGAGCCGAGGTTGCTGGTCAGGATCACCACCGTGTTCTCGAAGTGCACCGTGCGGCCCTGGCTGTCGGTCGTGCGACCGTCGTCGAGGAGCTGCAGCAGCACGTTGAACACGTCGGGGTGGGCCTTCTCGATCTCGTCGAACAGGACCACGGTGTACGGGCGTCGCCGCACGGCCTCGGTGAGCTGGCCACCTTCGTCGTAGCCCACGTACCCGGGGGGCGCGCCGATCAGCCGGGAGACCGAGTGCTTCTCCATGTACTCGGACATGTCGATGCGCACCATCGCGTCCTCGCTGTCGAACAGCGCGTTCGCCAGCGTCTTCGCGAGCTCGGTCTTGCCCACGCCCGTGGGGCCCAGGAACAGGAAGCTGCCGATCGGCTTCCCGGGGTCGCGGATGCCCGCCCGGGCCCGCACGATCGCGTCCGCCACGCGTTCGACGGCGTCGTGTTGGCCCACGACCCGCTCGTGCAGGATCTCGTCGAGCTTGAGGAGCTTCTCGCGTTCGCCCTCGACCAGCCGGGTCACGGGGATCCCGGTCCAGCGGGCGACCACCTCGGCGATCTCGTTCTCTCCCACCTCCTCGCGCAGCAAGCCGCCGGACTTCTGCTGGTCGCGCAGGGCGGCCTCGCTCGCCTCGAGCTGCTTCTGGAGCCCGGGCAACACGCCGTACTGCAGCTCGGCGGCCTTGTTCAGGTCGTACTCGCGCTGCCGGCGCTCGATCTCCTGGCCTACCTTCTCGAGCTCGCCCCGCAGCGCGCGCACCTTGTCGATCGCCTGCTTCTCCGCGTCATACTGCGCCTGCAGCCCGTTCATCTCGGCGCGGCGGTCCACCAGCTCCTTGCGCAGCTCCTCGAGCCGGAGCTTGCTGCGTTCGTCCTTCTCCTTGGCGAGCGCGGCCTCCTCGATCTCGAGCTGGAGCACCCGGCGCTGGACCTCGTCGAGCGCCTGGGGCTGGCTGTCGATCTCGGTGCGCACGGTGGCGCAGGCTTCGTCGACCAGATCGATGGCCTTGTCCGGCAGGAACCGGTCGGCGACGTAGCGGTCGGACAACGTGGCGGCAGCGACGAGCGCGGCGTCCTGGATGCGTACGCCGTGGTGCACGGAGTACCGCTCGCGCAGGCCACGCAGGATGCTGATCGTGTCCTCCACCGAAGGCTCGCCGACCATCACCGGCTGGAAGCGCCGCTCCAGCGCTGCGTCCTTCTCGATGTACTTGCGGTACTCGTCGAGCGTCGTGGCGCCGATGCAGTGCAGCTCGCCGCGGGCCAGCATGGGCTTGAGCAGGTTCCCGGCGTCCATCGCGCCGTCCGCCTTGCCCGCGCCGACGATGGTGTGCAGCTCGTCGATGAAGAGGATGACCTTGCCCTCGGACTTGCGGACCTCCTCGAGCACGGCCTTGAGGCGCTCCTCGAACTCGCCGCGGTACTTGGCGCCGCTGATCAGCGCGCCCATGTCGAGCGAGAACACGGTGCGGTCCTCGAGCCACTGGGGGACATCGCGGTTCACGATGCGCTGGGCGAGGCCCTCGGCGATCGCGGTCTTGCCGACGCCGGGCTCGCCGATCAACACCGGGTTGTTCTTGGTCTTCCGGGACAGGATCCGCATCGTCCGACGGATCTCGTCGTCGCGGCCGATCACGGGATCCATCTTTCCGGCGCGCGCGCGGGCGACGAGGTCGGTGCCGTACTTGGACAGGGCTTCGTACGTGGCCTCCGGGTTGTCGGACGACACGCGCTGGTTGCCGCGGACCTCCACCAGCGCCTGGAGGAACACGTCCCGGGTGAGCCCGACCTCGGCGAGCACGCGCCCGGCCTCGGACTTCGGGTCGTCGAACATCGCGAGCACGAGGTGCTCGACGCTCACGTAGTCGTCCTTGAGCTCTGCGGCGCGCTGCTCGGCCCGGGTCACGAGCTCGGCGAGGGCCCGCGTCATGCCGACCGGCTGTCCAGCGGCGCCGGGACCGCTCACCCGGGGCTTGCGGGCGAGCTGCTGGTCGAGCTTCTGCTGGAGCGTGTCGGGGCGCAGGGGCGTGCGCGCCAGCAGCCGCGAGACGATCCCCTCCGGGTCCTGCACCAGCGCGCTGAGGAGGTGGTCGGTGTCGATCGCGGTGTGTCCAGAACGCACAACGATCGCCTGCGCCTTCTGCAGGGCCTCGAGGGACTTCTGCGTGAGCTTATTCGGTTCCATGTATGTCTCCACGGACTGAGTGACGCCACGAGGGCCAGGCCGACTAGTGACCCGGCGGCGATTCCATGCGCTCTCGATCCGAATCTACGCACGCGCGGTGCGGCGGAAAGGCCCCAGGTGGAGGCGCGTCAGAAGCAGCGCAGGATGCGGTCGTACGGCGCGCGCTGCTGCAGGGTGCCGGCGAGGACCTCGTCGCGGACCGGGGCCAGGTAGCGCGTCGCCGCCTCGGTCCCCGCCCACATCCAGCCGTAGGCGGGGCCCGCGAACATCGGCACGATCCAGGCCATCGCGCGCTCCACGGCAGCTGGGCCGCCAGCACGGTGCGCCAACATCAGGTCCACGGCGTACGCCCGCCGCTCCCAGTGGGCCCGGGTGGTCCGCCCCACCGGCATCGCCAACACGTACGACGTGTAGAACAGCGGCCCGTACGCGGCCATGTCCAGCTGGTGCACGAACTCGTGCGCCAGGATGCGCGCCAGGTGCCCCCGGTCCAGCGCCTCCACGGGGCGCGGCAGGTACACCGTGTCGCCGAGCACGGTCGTGAACCGGCTCCCGAAGTCCGGGGTGAGCGGCGCCAGCACGGTTCCGAGGGTCCGCATCAGCGGGGAGTCCGCCTTGTGCACCAGCCGCAGGCCGGGCCGCTCCGACCGCACCAGCGCGAGGACGCGGTCGAGCTCGTCCGCCACGCTCAGGGGCTCCGGTCCAGGACCAGCCAGACCGACGGAGCCAGCGCCAGCACTGCCGTCGCGGTGGGGGCCTCCCCCACCACCCGCGCCACCCGCACCTCGGGCACGTCCACCAGCAGGTCGCCGCGGAGCACCTCGGCCCCCCGCACCAGCGTCACGCTCGGCTCCGAGGCGCGCAGCACCGTCGGCTTGCGGATCGTGACGGACACGCGATCCACCTGCGCCCTGCCCTCTCCCGGGGCCGGCGGCAGCAGGACCAGGCGCGCGATCGCCAGGGCCAGCGACTCGATCAGCAGGAACTGGCCGTGGGTGGCGAGCCAGCGCACCTGCTCGTCCACGGCGCCGTAGTTCACCGACGCCGCGAGGTCCCCCGTCTCGCCGCAGCGCAGGAGATCGAGCGCCATCGACAGCTCCACCCGCAGCGGCTGCGGCTCCACCCGCTCTCGCGGCAGGATCCCCACGATGCACGCGAGGTCCACCGTCAGCCCGATCCGGTCCTGATCCACCCGGCCTCCTGCCCGTCAGTAGCGAACCGCGAGGCCCCCGTCGACGGGAACGACCACCCCGTTGAGGTAGTGGGCGCGGGTCACGAGGTACCGAACGAGCGAGGCCACGTCCTCCGGGCTGCCGACGCGCTGGAGGGGGATGCGCTTGCGCAGCTTCTCGCGGAGGGGGTCGTCGTACGTCTCGGGCCACGCCACCTGCCCCGGGCTCACCCCGACCGTCCGGATGGCGGGCGCGAGCTCCACGGCCATCGCCTTGACGAGCATCACGAGGCCCGCCTTGCTGACGGAGTAGTGCACGTACCCGGACACGGGCCGCTCGGCGCCGATGTCGCACAGGTGGACCACCACGGCGTGTTGCTCCGGAGGTGCGCCCAGCGACGTGCTGTCCGCCGAGCGCAGCAGCGGGAGGAGGTCGCGGGACAACGCGAACGGCGCCAGCAGGTTGACCGCCAGGACGCGCTCCCACTCGGCGTCGTCGACCTCCGCGAACGGCACTGGATAGAACACGCTCGCGTTGTTGATGAGGGCGTGGACCTGCGCGGTGTGGGCGCGCACGGCGTTCACGAGGACCGCGCGGCCCTCCGCCGTCGCGAGGTCGGCCGCGACCGGGAGGCACCTCGCGCCGAGCGCTGCACACTCCGCCACGACCCGCGCCACCTCGTCGGGCTGGGTGCGGTAGTGCAACACGAGATCGAAGCCGGCTGCGGCCAGCTCGAGCGCGATCGCGCGGCCCACGCGCGCCGCCGCGCCCGTCACCACTGCGGTGGGGCGCGTCACGGGGTCACCGGACGGACCCGCCCGACGAAGCCCATCGTCACCAGCAGCCCCACGAGGCTCAGGAACTTGGCCTCCCGGATCACCACGCCGGGGCCCCGGAAGGCCGGGGACAACCCCTCGTACAACCCCTTCAGGAGCTGCAGGTCGACCAGGAGCACCGCGATACAAGCGGCCACCACCAGCACCATCGGCCGGGGCAGCCGCCCAGAGCGCGCCGCTTCGACCGCGACGAGCGCAGCGGGGAGCGCGAAGACCAGGTGGTGCTCGTAGGTGTAGACCGGGACCAGCAGCAGCAGCACGGCGAAGTACGACACCTGCGCGGCGCGGACGAGCGGATCGGCGGCCTCCGGGCTCGTCGAGCGCGGGAACAACAGGAACGCCGACGACAAGGGCGCGACCGTGCCCACCAGGGTCCAGAACCGCGCCGCCGTGGACAACGTGTGCCCCCGACCCGGCGCGAGACCGTCCACCAGGTTGGGCCACGAGTGGTTCCCGAACAGCGAGATCGGCACGGACAGACCGTTGTAGTAGCCAGTCGAGAACGTGGGCAGGATCTCGGTGTAGAACCGCAGCTGCACCGACGGGCCCGCGAGCGGAAGCACGGCCACCGACCAGAAGAACGCGGCTCCGATCGCGGCGGCGACCGCGCGCCACTGCCCACGCAGCACGAACAACACCAGGAACAACGCCGGGCTCATCTTGAGCATGGCCGCGGTGCCCACCAGGAAGCCCCCGAGACCCGGCCGCTCGCGGTCCACCGCCCACAACCCCACGAAGGTCAGGAGCAGGCCCGGGAAGTTCGCCTGGCCCATCACGTGGTTGTTCGGCACCGCCGTCATCGCCGCGAACAGCAGGGCGAGCACGAGCCCCAGATCGCGGGACACGGGTCGCCACCAGCGCCACAACACCAGCATGGCGGCGATCGCGAACGCCTCGTCCATCCAGAACCACATCCGGTACGCGCCCAGGAGCGTGCTCGTGAGCGCCCACGACATCCCGAGGAGGAACGGAGGGGCATACAGGAACGGGTGGACCCCGCGCCGCGTCCCGTCGTCCCGCGCTGCTTCCGACAGGGCCTTGGTGTCGTAGGGGTCACCACCGTCGGCCGCCACCTGGACGGCGTAGTAGTAGGACGCGAAGTCGCGAGCCTTCGCGGCGTCCGTGGCCTGACTCCAGCCGCCGAAGACCACGGCCAGCACGTGCCAGGTGACCGCAAGCACCAACAAGAACCGGCGGAGTGGATCCACCCCGCCCCCGAACCCGTCGCGCGCGGTCCCGACAGCCATGGTGCCGATTAGTCCGCGCGCCCGTCCGGGGCCAGCGCCGCAAGGAATGGGTCCTCGGGGACGTCGTGATCGAGCGGCACGGTGCGCTGGAGCGCAGCGGTGACCACGCCCTCCTCCACCCAGAGCCGCAGCTCGACGAGGGAGCCGCCGTCCGCGGGGGTTCGGACCACCACGGTGTCCCCGAGCGCGAGCGGCTCGAACACCCCCTGCCACGCGTGGGTGTCCACGACCACGTCCACGCCCGGCACCGCCGCCAGCTCGGCCACGCGGGCCCCCAGGCCGTAGGCCAGCACCACGACGACGGCGGCGCCCGGCCGTGGGGCGCTCCGCACCGCCTCCACCGGATCGGTCCAGCCCGTCCCTGCTGGCTGCAGGGCCTGCAACCCGGCCGCCGACACTCCGATCACCACGACCTCTTCGGCGCCGCGGACGAACGTCTTGTCGGCGACCACGGGCTGGCCGTGCCCCCTGGCGTTGGCCGCCAACATGCCCGGGTGGGGACCGAACGGCACGCCCGGGAGATCGCGGAACGTGGTGTTCAAGGCGTCGAACGGGAGCCGCCCGAGCGCGCGGTGCATCACGACGTCGGCGTCCAGCGCCTCGCGGGACAACAGCTCGCCGCCGTCCCCGGTCAAGGTGGTCGCGGCGGAGAGCCAGTTCCCGCCGTGCAACAGGAGGTCCGGGGTCGGGTCGTCCGCGCGCCGCGCCGCCACCGCGCTCGCGAGCCGCGCCATCCCGCCCTTGGGGACCGTGGAACAGCCGCAGGGCCCCAGCCTGCCGTCGTGCTCCCCCACGAGCAGCAGGGAGAGCGAGGCTCCGTCACCACCCGCGAACCGCTCGTCGAGCGCACCCGAGACGCGCTCTTTGGAGAGCTCCGGCGCCGCCAGCGCGAGCGTTGTCCACCACATGGGGCGAAGCGTACCCTGGGCCGAGGTTACGGGCGGGGGCGGAGGCGCAATGATCCTCAAGGTCGCGCAGGTCGGGAACCCCGTGCTGCGGCAGATCTCCCGCGAGGTCACCGCGGAGGAGCTCGGCAGTTCCGTGTTCCAGTCGTTCCTCGACGACCTCAAGGACACCATGGACGAGTACGACGGCGTGGGCCTGGCCGCGCCGCAGGTCCACGTGCCGTTGCGGGTCGTCGTGCTGGTCATCACGCGGGATCGCGGACCCGAGTACCTGATCAACCCGCGGATCACCGTGCTCGCCGACACCACGCGGCGGACCTGGGAGGGCTGCCTGTCGGTGGAGGGCTTCCGGGCGCTGGTCATCCGGCCCGACCACATCCGCGTCGAGGCCTTCGACCGCGACGGCTCCGAGAAGGTGCTCGAGCTCAAGGGCCATGCGGCGGTCGTCGTCCAGCACGAGTGCGACCACCTCGACGGCACCCTGTACCTCGATCGCGCAGAGCCGCGCTCGATCGTCACGACCGCCGAGTTCCGTCGGTTCGGGCCCCCCGAGGAGTTCGCCGACCAGGAGGCGGACGTCGATGACGAGGATGGGGACGACGAGGGCGAGGACGACGAGGGCGACTACGACGACGACGACGAACTCGACGAGGACGAGCTCGGCGACGATCTCGACGAAGACGAGCTCGACGACACGTTCGACGACGACGGCCGGCAGGAGGCGTGATGGGACTGTGGTCCTGGTTGTTCCCGGGTCCCGAAGACCGGATCCGGTCCGCGAAGGAGGCGCTCGCCAAGGGGCGCCCCGATCACGCGCGGCTCGACGTACTCGAGCTCGACCACCCCGAGGCGAAGGGCCTCCTCGCGCAGGCAGAGACCGCGCTGGCGCGCCTGAACCTCGACGCCGCGCTCATGGCCGGGCGCACGGGTGACGACGAGCGCGCTGCGGAGCACCTCGACCTCGCCGAGAGCTTCCACCACGGCGGGCTCGAGGAGGAGTTCCGGAAGACCCGCGCCGAGCTGCGGGACATCCGCGCGGGGCGGGATCAGGCCGAGCAGGCGAGGGGACGGGAAGAGCGCGCGCGGCTCCTGTCGGTGGACCCGCTGGGCCTGACGGGGGGACCGTCGTTCCTCGACCCCACCTCCGACGGCTCTGCGTTCGACGAAGAGGCCGAGGAGCTCGCCCAGCGGCTCGCGCTCCACTTCGAGGGCTACCCGGAGGCCCTGCGCGCCCGGGCACGCGCGCTCGGTGCCCCGTTCGCCGAGGCCGTGCTCTCCGCGTCGGACGGGCGGTGGGGCCAGGCCTGGACGCAGCTCGGGGCCCTGCCCGACACGGAGGCCGTGGTGTGTTGGGAGCGTGCCCGGGCCGCCGAGGCGCTCGAGGACGCTGCGAGCGCGATCACGGCGCTGCGCCGGTTCGCCGAGGTCCTGCCGGGCCACTCCCCGATGGGGGGCGACCACAGCGCCGTGTTCCTGGCGAGGCTGCTCCTCGCGCAGAACGATCAGCGCGGCGCGCTCCGGGTCCTCCGCGACCTGGCGGCTTCCGGTGGGAAGCTGCCCCCACAAGGCGCGTTCCTGCTCGCGCGCCTCCTGGCCTCCGACGGGGACCTCCCGGCGGCGGAGGCGCTTCTCCGCCGGCTGGTCGCCGCGCACCCCAAGGAGGAGGCGCTGTACACCACGCTCGCGCGGGTGCGTCTGCAGGGCGGCCACCGCCCCGAGGCGATGCGCGCGCTGGAGGCCTCGATGCAGCAGTGCTGCACGACGCCCGGCAAGTGTGGCTCCAAGCCGCCGGACCTCGACACACACCGCCTCCTGGCGACGCTGTACCTCGAGGACGGGATCGAGACCGAGCGCGCCCTCGAGCTGGCGCGCACGGCGGGTGGGCTCGTGGCGCAGCCCGTGTGGGACGACGCCTACCTCGCAGCGCTCGTGGCGCGGTCCCAGGGCCGCACCGACGCCCTCGAGCTGGCGCGGCGCCTCCGGGATCACACGCCGCCGAACAGCCCGCTCCTCGCGCGGGTGGAGCGGTTGCTCCAGCCCGCGTAGCGCTGGTCAGCGCCCGCCTGACCGGTTCAACGACGGTCGAGCGGGACGTAGTCGTTGACGGTCTTGCCCGTGTAGATCTGGCGCGGGCGGCCGATCTTCGTGGACTTGTCCTCGTTCATCTCCTTCCACTGGGCGATCCAGCCCGGGAGGCGGCCCATGGCGAACATGACGGTGAACATGTTCGTGGGGAAGCCGAGCGCCCGGTAGATGATGCCCGAGTAGAAGTCGACGTTCGGGTACAGCTTCCGGTCGACGAAGTACTGGTCCTTGAGCGCGGCCTCTTCGAGCTTGCGGGCGATGTCGAGGAGCGGGTCCTGGATGCCGAGCTTGTCGAGGACCTTGTCGCACGCGACCTTGATGAGCTTGGCGCGGGGGTCGTAGTTCTTGTAGACCCGGTGCCCGAAGCCCATCAGGCGGAAGTTCGAGTTCTTGTCCTTCGCGAGGTTCACGAACTTCTGCACGTCTCCGCCGTCGCGGCGGATCTCGGACAACATCTCGATCACCTCCTGGTTGGCGCCGCCGTGCAGCGGGCCCCAGAGGGCGCAGACGCCCGCGGCGATCGACGCGAACAGGTTCGCCTTCGACGAGCCCACGAGGCGCACGGTGGAGGTGGAGCAGTTCTGCTCGTGGTCCGCGTGGAGGATGAGCAGGAGGTTGAGGACCTTGACGATCTCGGGGTCGATCTCGTAGGGCTCGGCCGGCACCGCGAACATCATGTTCAGGAAGTTGGCGGAGTACGAGAGGTGGTTCTGCGGGTACACGAACGGCTGGCCGATCGACTTCTTGTACGAGAACGCGGCCAACGTGCGGACCTTCGACATCAAGCGGGCGATCGCCAGCTCCATCGAGGCCTTGTCGTTCGGATCGACCTCTTCGGGGTAGTACGCCGAGAGGTTGCAGATCATCGAGCTCAGGATCGCCATCGGGTGCGCCGTGGCCGGGTACCCCTCGAGGAACTTCTTCATGTCCTCGTGGATGAGGCTGTGGCGGGTGAGCAGGGTGCCGAACCGCTCGAGCTCCGTCTTGGTCGGGAGGTTGCCGTGGATGAGGAGGTAGGCGACCTCGACGAACGACGAATGCTCCCCGAGCTGCTCGATCGGGATGCCGCGGTACCGGAGGATCCCGTTCTCGCCGTCGAGGTAGGTGATCCCGCTCGTGGTGGACGCCGTGTTGACGAAGGCCGGATCGAGCGCCACGTACCCCGTCTTCGCCCGCAGACTGGCGATGTCGATCGCCGGCTCGTTCTCAGAGCCGAGGATGATCGGGAGCTCGATGGTCTTCTCCTGCCCGTTCACGGGGAGAGTGAGCCTGGCGATCTGCGACACGGAACCTCCTGGTCGGCGCGGGTAACCACCACCAGGGTGGCTGGCGAGGCCTCCGCGGCGCGGAACTGAATCGGCCCTCACCGCGGCGTTCGCGGTGGAGCATGATGCCGGCCGCGCTATCATCCCCGCCCCACCGGAGCGTCCATGCACTTCGTGAGGTTCCTCCCTCTGCTCGCCGCCTGCACGGGGCCCACCGCACCCGCGGACAAGGCCACCGACTCCGGCACCACCCCCACCGGCCCCACGTTCACGCTGCCGCCGGACCTCGTCCTCGAGGACGACGCGAACTACGCGTTCGATCAGTCGTGGGAGCTGGCGGCGTCGGAGATCAAGGCCAACCCGGCCGAGGTGTTCCTGGCCTGGGACACCAAGGCGACCGACGCCTGGGGGCTCGAGCGGGCGCCGGACAGCTACGGGGGGCTGGCGCTGTTCGAGCTCTCGGTGCCCCGCGCGGAGGTGTTGACCCGCCTCGCGGACGACGACCTCGACCCGGTCGTGGTGAACACCTGGCAGGTCGACGTCGCCGGCGCCACCGAGGCCACGTTGTCGGACCTCGGGTTCGACGCCACCACCCTGCTCTCCGAGGATGACGCCGTGACCTGGCTCGTGGCGCTCACCGACGACGTCGGGGCCCGCACCGACCTGCGCGACGGCGTGTTCCTGGTGCCCCGGGCCGCCCAGCCGGGCATCATCCTCACGATCCCCGCGACCGCCGGCGAAACGGAGTGGTCGGTCCGGTTCGGGAACGACGAGCTGCGGACGGACTCGGGCCACGAACGGTACACCGTCGACTTCTCCGGGCTCACCGTCGACGCCTACGGCAAGCCGTTCGACCTGGCCCGCACCGATCGCGTGTTCGTGGCCCGGTTCGACGGCGTCGACGAAGCAGACGACCTCGGGGCCGACGTGCTCGACCTGCGTGGCGTGGCGTCGGGGTTCTGGACGGTCGGCACCGGCGGCTTCGGCACCGCCGACCTCGGGCTCGCGACGGACGAGGCCGGCGCTGCGTTCCCGGGCTTCACGTCCGACACGCAGTGGTTGGTGGGCGGCGAGTGCACCACCTGCCTCGGCCCGGCGCCGCAGTTCCTGGCCGTGGTCGACGTCCGCGACCCCTGATCAGCGCGCCCAGCGCCCGATCACCGCGCGCTCCTCGTCGGTCATGTGCGTGAGGTTGCCGAGCGGCATGATGGCCGAGTCCACGACCTGCGCCCGGATCTTGTCCTTCGCCGACTCGATCTGCGCAGGCGTCGCCAACACGAGGCCCTTGGGCGGCGCCGTGAGGTTCATCAGCAGGGGCTGCTCGGCGTGGCACGCGAGGCAGCGGTTGGCCACGATGATCTGCACCTCGGTCATGGTGGGACGGACCTCGCCGGCTGCCAGCGCTTCGGGCCGGAGGGGCCGCGCCAACAGGGCCGAACCGAGCAGCGCCACGCCCGCGACCGGCCACAACCAGGGCATCGGCGTACCCTTCTCGGCCACGTTGAGCGCGTGGCGGATGGCGAGCCCGCCGGCCGCGATGCCGAGCAGGATCAACCAGCCGAGGTGGCTGCCGTAGGTGCTGGGGAAGTGCCCCGACACCATCACGAACAACACGGGCAGGGTGATGTAGTTGTTGTGCAGCGAACGCAGCGAGCCGGCCTTGCCCCGCTCGATCGGCGGTTCCCGACCCGCCACCATGGCGTCCACCATCGCGCGCTGGCCCGGGATGATCACGAACCACACGTTCGCCGCCATCCAGGTGCCGAGCATGGCGCCCACGTGCAGGAACGCTGCGCGTGGCGACAACAGCTGGAACAGGCCGAAGTCCACGACCGCGACGAACACCGCGAGCAGCGCGCCGAGCGCAGCCGGGTGCTTGCCGAGGACGCTGCGGCAGGCGACGTCGTAGAACACCCACCCGCCCACGAGCGTGGTGACGCCCACGAACACGGCCTGCAGCGGGGTGATCGCCGCCACCGACGCGTCGACCATGGTGGTGCCGGCGGTGAACCAGAAGTGGAGGACGAGCAGGAAGAAGCCGGACAACCAGGTGAGGTAGGCCTCCCACTGGAACCAGTGCAGGTGGGCCGGGAGCTTGGGCGGAGCGCCGCCGTACTTCTGGACGCGGTAGAACGCGCCCCCGTGGACCGCCCACAGGTCGCCGGCCACGCCCGGAGGCGCCTCCTCGGGGGCTGGCGGCCGGACCGCGTTGTTGAGCCACACGAAGTAGAACGAGGCCCCGATCCAGGCGATGCCCATGGTCAGGTGGAACCACCGTCCCAGCAGGCCCAACCACTCGAGGACGTGCCCGTCGATCATGCAGCGCGCTCCGATGCCGAGGAGCCCGGCAGGTAACTCCGGAGCCGATCGGCTGCGCGGCGCAGCTCCCCGTCCGAGAAGAACAGCGGGTAGTACGCGACCGAGATCACCGCGAACGGGCCGAGGTCCATGAACCACTCGAGGGTGGCGTGCATCAGCAGGCCGAGCCCGAGGAACACCGGACGCGGGTCGTAGCGGGAGAGCCGCGGCCACCGCTCGCGCGCCAGCATCCACACCGGAACCACGAAGAAGCCGCCTTCGAACGCGAGCGTGAGGACCGTGGCGAGCTGGGTGAGCGGGAACACGTGGGCGACCCAGGTCGTGTCGACCTCGTTCCAGTGGGGCTGCAACAGCGAGCGGTACACAGCGTCCAGGCCGCCCCACGGCCACCACTCGGGCGCCGCCTTGGCGATGCCCGCGAAGGTGTAGACGACCGAGATCTGCAGCCACAACACGGCCCGGGGCCAGCTCGCGCGTGGCGTCGGGTCGAACCAGCGGCCGCGCCAGGCAGACGGGAGCGACAGCGACGCACCCGCCGGCGACAACGCCAGGATCCACAGGGCGACGGCGATGAGCTTGTCGTGGCCGCCGCCCGCGTCCGTGTGGAGCGCGTTGAGCGCGAGGAACGCCTGGCCAGCGACGAGGGCGGCGACCCGCGGGACCAGGCCGAGGACCAGGAGCCCACAGGCCCCGATGCCCACCCACAACGTGGCGTCGATCAGCGCCGGGGTCGGACCACCGAGCCAGTCGAGGCGCCAGCTCGCGCCGAGGTTCGTGAGGCCGCCCTGCGCGGGGGTGGCGTACAGCGCGTCGTCCACGCCCCACCACCAGATCGCGAGCAGCACCTTGGCGAGGACGAGCCCGACGAGGATGCGGAAGACCGCGAGCGCCACCACGGGCTCCCGGCGGTCGACGCGGTCGACCCAGGCCGCCCACATCAGCGCGGCTCCCGCTTCGCGGCGCGGGACTCGACCCGGAACGCGGGCCCCTCCACCAGCCGACCGGTCTGCGCGAGCTCGGCCGGCGGCGGGATCGTCAACCGAACGAACTGCACCTTCACGCGGTCCACGGCCGGGTCCTCGGCGGACAGCTCCCGCAGGGTCCAGTCCGCGAAGAGCCCCCACCGGCTCCGTTTCCCCTTGATGCTGCCGTGAACGAACGTGCGGATGCGCTCGTTCTCGAAGAACCCGCGGCGCCACGTGGCCTCGTCCGAACCCGCTGCGTACCGCAGCTCCCACCGGTTCCCCACGTGGGCCCAGATCTCCAGCCGCTCGCAGTCGACCGGCACTGTGCCGAACATGGTCCAGCCCTGGGACGCCCCCGACAGCCGCGTGTACGGCCCGAAGAACGTGTGGACGGCGACGCTGGCTCGCGACCACGCGTCGGCACCCGCGCGGACCGCGGGCTCCACGGCGTCGAAGGTGGGTCCCACGACGCCGCGCCAGGTTCCGAGCGTGGCCTCGAGCTCGGGGCTCGGCTGGCCGCGAGCGAGCTCGGACGGTGGCCGCGGGATCGACAGCAGGAGCACCGAGGAGAGGTGGAACGCCACGAACAGGGCCACGAAGTGGCGCTTCACCTCCGTCACCGGGGTGCGTCCGGAGGCTCGGAGGGCGCGATGAGCCGCGACGCGAACATCGCGACACCCAGGACCGCGCCGAACACGGCCAGCCCGATGCCCGCGACGTACAGGAGCGTGTTCGGAGGCGAGCGCTCCTCGTCCGGGTACTCGATCACCTTGATCTTGGAGCGGTCGACGGCCGGGGGTGGCGCTGCTTGGGGCTCGGGGACGGCCACGGGGGCGAGATCCTCCCGGCGGATGGGGATCGCGCCGGGCAGCCTGCCTTCGTCCTGCGCCTGCGCCAGCGCGAGCCCCACGGTCACCCACCACACCACGCACCTCTCACGCGCCCAGTGTACGCCCTGGGGGCCCGCGGCGCGTGCGCCGCGAGCGGCGAAGCGCCCGGGCTCCCCCCGTGCCCGTGCCCGTGCCCCCGCCCTTGCCCGTCCCGGCGCCTGAGCAGGACGGGACGTCCAACTGCATCGGCCGATCACCGCGCTCGACCGTGCCACCGATCTCCGGGGGCACGGGCACGGGCACGGGCAGAGGCAGGGGAGGAGCCCGGACGCGTGGCCGCTCCGCGGCCGACCCGCCACGGGCTCCTGGCGGTAGACTGCGCGCTGGACGGGAGGACCGGATGGGCGACGTAGAGGCCTTCGCAGGGTGGGTGGATCTCGCGGACGCGAGGCTCGGGGGCGAGGCGATCGCGACCAGCGACGACTTCTTCGCGGGCCAGGAGAACCTCGTGAAGCCCGCCGGCGCGAAGTTCGACCCCGCCACCTACACGGACCGCGGCAAGGAGATGGACGGCTGGGAGTCCCGCCGCAAGCGCGTGCCCGGCCACGACTGGTGTGTGGTCCGGCTCGGCGCCCAGGGCCGCATCGTGGGCGTCGACATCGACACCGCGCACTTCCTCGGGAACCACCCGCCGTTCGCCTCGCTCGACGCAGCGGTCACCACCGACGAGGCCGTCCGCGCCGGGACCGTGGCCTGGACCCGCATCCTGCCGTCCACGCCGCTGCGGCGGGGATCGCACAACCTCGCTCCGATCGCGGCGGAGGGCGCGTTCACGCACGTCCGGCTCAACATCTACCCCGACGGCGGGGTGGCGCGGCTCCGGGTCTACGGGGCCCCCGTCGCGCGGCCCACCGGTGACCGCGTGGACCTGCTGGCCCTCGGCACCGGGGCGCGTCCGCTCGCGTGCTCCGACATGTTCTTCAGCCCGATGGCCAACCTCCTGCTGCCCACGAAGTCCGGGTACATGGGCAACGGGTGGGAGACCCGGCGCAGCCGCCCGCCGGGAACCGACTGGATCGTGCTGCAGCTCGGGGTCCCGGGGCGCGTCGAGTCGTTCGAGCTCGACACCGCGCACTTCAAGGGCAACTTCCCCGACCGGGCCCAGGTCGAGGGGTTGTACTGGCCGGACGCGCCTCCGCAGGCGCTGATCGGACACCCCGACTGGCGTCCCGCCACCGCGCTGGCGCGCCTGAAGGCCGACTCCGTGCACCAGGTCCCCGCGACCGACGGCGGTCCCTACACCCACCTGCGGCTGCGCATCGTCCCCGACGGCGGCGTGGCGCGGATGCGTGCGTGGGGCAGACCCGAGGCGCCGGATCCGGACGCCGACCCGCTGTTGAAGGCGCTGCGCGCGATGTCTCCCGAGGCCCTGCGCGAAGCGCTCACGCGCTGCTGCGGCTCCGCGCGGTGGGTCGCTGGGATGATGGCCGCGCGCCCCTTCCAGAGCCGCACGCAGCTCCTGGGCGAGGCGGAGCAGGTGTGGTGGCACCTGGAGGACCGCGACTGGCAGGAGGCGTTCACGCACCACCCGCGCCTCGGCGCCGACGCTGCGACGCTGCGGACCCGGTTCTCGGCCACGGCCGCCTGGTCGACCGGCGAGCAGGCGGGCACCAGCGGTGCCTCCGAGGCCGTGCTCGCCGCGCTCGCCGAGGGCAACGCAGCGTACGAGGCCCGGTTCGGCATGGTGTTCTTGTTGTGCGCGACCGGCCTCACCGCCGACGACATGCTCGCCGCCCTGCGCGACCGGCTGGACAACGCGCCCGCCAACGAGCTGCGGATCGCCGCGGGCGAACACGTGAAGATCACCGCGCTGCGCCTGCAGAAGCTCGCGTGATCCTCCGGACCCGGAGCCTCGCCCTGCACGGGCACCCCGAGTTCACGCTGGTGTTCCGCGAGGGTCGCCCGCTCGCGGACCCGCTCCTGCGCTGGCTCGAGGGGTATCTGACCGCCGCAGTGGCCAGCGGCGCCTCGTTCACCCCGGGCGAGGAGGTCGCGATCGGCTCGGGTACCCTGGTCGTGGGCCTCCGCGACGACGGCACGTTGTCGTTGGCGGAGGAGCTGCCCGACGGCCGCTGGGCCGAACACGTCGACACCACGCTGTTGTCTACCTGGCAGCACCGCGCGGTGGCGGACGGGTTGGGGCTCGGCGAGGCGCTGTCGTTCGCGGATCCCACCCAGCACGCCCTCGTCGCGGACTGCGCCCGAGGTGGAGAAGCGAGGCTCCTGGAGCGGCACCCCACCGACGACGACGACCTGTCGGGCCACCTCCTGCGGTGCGCGGAGGACCACGAACACGGCGTGGAGCGGCGGGTCCCGCTCTCGGAGCTGTTGCGGGACCCCGACGTGGGCCGGTGGCTCGCGCTGCCCGTGGGCGTCCGGGTGCTCCTGCCGCCCGACCCGTCGAGGTTCCGCGTCTGGCGGGGCGCCGAGGAGCTGTCCGTGGTCCCCGGGAGCTGGCTCGCCTCCCAACGCACCCGGTGACCTCCGCCGCCCGCCTGCTGCTGGCCTTCGCTCCGGCCCCGTTCGTCGTGGCCACGGTCGTCGCCGGCGCGTGGACGCCCGGGTACTCGCACCGCACCGACTTCGTCAGCGAGCTCGGCCAGGTCGGGGCGCCGTTCGCGTGGGTCCTGGCGCTCGGGCAGCTGGCGAGCGGGGGCGCGCTGGTCGGCGCGGTGGCCCTGGGTCGCCGCCACCTCCCCGGAGGCCCTGTCGTGGCGCTGGTCCTCGCGGTGGTGGCCGCGGCGCTGTCGGTGGCTGCGGCGGCGCCGTGCTCCCCGCGGTGCCCCATCGTCCTGCTCGACGCAGGCGCCACGCCGGCCACGACCCTGGCGGTGGCGGGGTTGTCGGGCCTGTTCTTCCTGGTGGTGGCGGCGCGGGCGCGCGCGGTGCTCGGCGTGACGGAGCGCGCGTTGTTCGCCGTGATCGCGGCCTGGGTCACGGGCCTGGCCTGGGCGCCGGTTACCTCGCACGGGGGGCGCTGATGGAGGTCGCGAAGTTGGACGCCTGGTTCCGCGAGGTGTACGGCCGCCGGCGCTGGGTGCTCGGGGTGGAGGTCGCCCAGGCCGTCAACGGGACGTGCCAGCGCCTGTTCGAGTGGGGGTGCCCGCCGCCGCTCGCGATCGCCGCCCGGCTGGGCACGGGGCCGCTTCCCCCCGCCGAGCGCGCGGAGCTCCACCTCCTCGGCCTGCCCTCCCTGCCGATGATGGAGGCCATCCACGCTGCGGAGGAAGCACTCCGCGCGTTGCCTCCGGCGGTGCAGGCGGCGGTCGACCGCTACGACCCCGACGGCACGGCGCTGGCGTTGGGCGCGTTCTTCTCGGATGGCCGGCCCATCGCGGGGCGCAGGTTCTTCGGCGCCCGCCCCGCCGCCTGGCGCCGGCTCGAGGACAAGGTCGTCGTCGATGCGTTGTGGGACGCGGTGGGGGTGCCCCGCGCGCCATCGGAGGTGGTCCCGCTCACCGCGGAGGCGCTGGCGGGGGCGGCGGCGCGCCTGGACCTCGGCGCCGGCACGGTGTGGGCCGGAGACGCCGGCCAGGGGTTCCACGGCGGCGCCACGTACACCTGCCACGTCACCGACGCCGCGAGCGCGGAGCGGGCCCGCGTACACCTCGCCACGCGCTGCGTCTCCGCCCGCGTGATGCCGTTCCTCGAGGGGATCCCGTGTTCGATGCACGGCATCGTCTTCCCCGGACACGTCGTCGTCCTCCGACCCGCCGAGATGGTGGTGCTGGCAGGCGGAGCCCACGGGTTCCAGTACTGTCGGGGTGGGACCTGCTGGGACCCCCCTCCGGAGCGCCGCGCCGCGCTTCGCGGGCTGGTCCGTCGGACCGGCGAGCACCTCCGCGAGACCCTCGGGTACCGGGGTGCCTTCACGGTGGACGGTGTCATGACGCGCGACGGGTTCCGTCCCACCGAGCTGAACCCGCGGGTGGGCGCAGCGCTCGGCATGATGATGGCGACGCTCCCATTCCAGTTCCTCTCCGACGCTCTGGTGGAGGGCTTCGTGCCGCCGGTGTCTGCGCCGGCGCTCGAGGACGAGATCCTCGCCGTCGCGGACGCGGCCCGCGTAGGCTCGCTCGGGCTGACGTTCGCGGGGGCGCCACGCGTCACGGGCGACTTCTTCGTGGCCTGGGTGGACGGCGCCTGGATCGGGGCGGAACCATCGGCCGCGGACGCGAAGATCACGGTGGGACCTGGGCCGTCCGGGGGCTACGGCAACCTGTCGATGCTGCGGCCGCCGGTGGGCGAGAGCCTGGGCCCGCGCGCCGTGGCGTTCGCCAGGTGGCTCGACGAGCGCGCAGGGAGCCGGTTCGGTCCCTTGACCGCCGCCCGGGACGTCGACGCGCTGCGTGGGTGACCCCACTGCGGCATTCCTGCCGCAGCAGGGGGTGCCGATCCCGCCGAACCGCTGATCCGGACGTGGCACATCGGATGCATACACGCTGCTTACGAACAAGTTCTTGACGCGCCTCTGCGGTCTCGAACCTGGCTGTATGGAGCGACGATGTACCCTTCGATCCTGGTGTTGCTGGCCTGTTCGAGCAGCCTGACCCCCGGCGCCCCGACCGAAGGCGACGCCCCGCTGGGCGCCGGCCCCGGTCCCGCCGAGCTCACGTTCACCGATCCCACCGCCGGCAGCTACGTCTCCGTCGGCCAGCAGCCCGTGCTCGGGATCGCGAGGCACCTGTCGGAGGTCACGGTCAACGACCACTCCGCCGTGTTGCAGAACGGCATGTTCCTGCTCGACCTGCCCACCGTCCTCGGCCTCAACACCTTCGCGGCGACCGGGGTCGCCGAGGCCGACGGGGCCCTGTTCGCCGATACCGCCTCGGTGCTGGCCGGCGACTTCAAGGAGGCCGAGGGGGTCATCGCGGACGCCGTGCAGCTCCACGTCTCCGCCTCGGCCCTGGCCGGCCTCGGACCCATGCTCGGCGACCTGTTCGACCCCGACACCATCAACACCGAGCTGCAGGCGATGAACCCGGTCGTCGACACGCCCGAGGCGGAGATGACGCTGGGCCTGCTCACGTTCGACCCGCCCGTCATCACGCTGGTGCCCCGGGCCGGCGTGCTCGAGGCCCAGATCCTGCTCCCGAACTTCAACCTTCCGATCGACACGCGCATCCGCGACGCCCTGCCGTTCGGGATCGACCTCGAGATCGGCGTCGACATCGAGTGTGACCAGGTGCTGCTCCTGGTCCCGATCCGGCTCGGAACGACCCCGAACGGCGAGCTCGACGTCCACGTGGGGACCATGTCGGCCGAGCTCTCGGAGTTCGACCTCGACACCGGGATCCTCGAGCTCATCGACTGGATGTTCGTCGACGACGACGATCTCGCCGACTCCATCGAGGACATGCTGGCCCAGATGGGTCCGAGCGTGGACGACATGGTCCAGGACCTGGTCGGTGGGCTCGACCTGGAGCTCGAGCTCGAGCTGATGGAGAAGGTGGCGACGCTCAAGCCCCGCTTCGACGAGGCCCGCGTCACCCCGGACGGCGTGGTGATGTCCCTCGGGTTGGCGATCGACGTGGACGGAGCCGTGGCCGACGGGCCCGGGCACCTGACGCTGCCGCCGCCTCCGCCGACGCAGGGGACGGACGTCCACGTGCAGGTCGCCGACGACTTCATGAACCGGTTCCTGTACGAGCTGTGGGCTGGTGGGGCCCTCGACCTGAACGACCCGCTGGGCCCCGAGGACGCAGCGATCCTCCTGCTGTTCGGCGGCTCGGGGAGCGGGAACCTGTCGATGAAGTCGGCGCTCCCGCCGGTGTGGTTGGAGCGGGACGGGGAGAGCCGGCTGCAGCTCGGGGAGATCGCGCTCACGGTCGAGACCCCGGGCGGCCAGTACGGCGAGGTGGTCGAGGTGCTGATGGCGCTCGACGCGCGCGCCGAGTTCCAGGTCGGCGGCGACACGGCCGGCGTGGTGCTGACGGACGGGCAGGTGAAGATGCGCCTGGCCGGAGCGAGCGTCGGCAACGCGGTCCTGGCCGAGAAGCTCCCGGGCCTGGAGACGGCGTTCGGCATCGGCATCGGCGTGATCAACGAGCAGCTGACGTTCCCGCTGACGGACGTGCTCCCGGAGGGCGCGTTGCTGCCGCCGATCGTGTTGAACCGGGACCCGTCGACGCTGGGCTCGGTGATCGACCTGACGGCGGACGATCTGACTGCGCTGCTGCCGCTGTTGACGGGCGAGGTCCCCCCGCCGCCCCCGCCGCCGCTGCCGCCGAACGACGTGCCGGTGCCGGCGAACGCGACGGTGCTGGACCAGGACGAGGCGCGCACGGCGGACAACGAGGTGGGCTGGATCTGCGAGCAGGACGACCTCGAGACCTCGGGCAACGGCGGAACCTGGTACGTGTCGGAGGACGCCTCGCTGGTGATCACGGGCACGGGACACGTGGTGTACGCGGCGGACAACGCGGACATCCGGCTGGACTCGCCGGGGAACACGGTCTACGCGGACCCGGGCGCGAACGTGGACGACAACGACGGAACGAACACGGTGATCGAGCTCGACCCGCTCACCCTGGACCTCACCACGGCGCCCACGCCCGGCTGCTGAACCCGCAGCCGACCGCATCGTGGGGTATCGTGCGCCTCCGGAGGCCCGGTGACCACGCTCGCTGTCGACCTGGGTGGAACCCAGATGCGCGCTGCCCTCGTGGAGGCCGACGGCAGCGTCGTCGTCCGCGAGGTTCGTCCCACCCCCAGAGCCGATGCCGAGCCCCAGGCCTTCGTCGCGCTCCTCCGGGAGGTGGCCCGGCAGGGTGCGCCCACCACCGCCGTGATCGGCATCCCGGGCCGCGTCGACCACGCCCTCGGCAAGCTCGACCACGCGCCCAACCTGCCCGCCTCGTGGACGCCCTTCCTCACCGAGGCCGCGCTCGGTCGGGACCTCGGCCTCCCCGTCGCCCTCGCCAACGACGCCGATCTCGCCGCCGTCGGGGAGGCGCGGTTCGGCGCCGGCGTCGGCCACGACGACCTCGTGTACGTCACCCTGTCCACCGGCGTCGGCTGCGGCGCCCTCCTCGGCGGCAAGCTGCTGCGCGGGCGGCGCTCCGGCGCCGAAGCCGGGCACATCGTCCTCGATCTCGAGGCGCTGCGCCGGGGAGAGCCCTGTACCTTCGAGCAGCTCGCGTCGGGGACCGCCCTGGGCCGCCGCGCCCGCGAGGCCGGCCTCGAGGCCACCGGACCCGAGGTCGTGCGGCTCGGCACCAGCGGAGACCCCGTCGCGCAGAGGGTCCTCGCGCAGGTCGCCGAGGCGGCGGCGGTCGGCGTCCGCAACCTGTGTTTCCTGTACTCACCGTCCCGCGTCGTCCTGGGTGGGGGCCTCGGGCTCTCCGGGGACTGGCTGTACGGCCCCATCCGCGACCACCTCTCTGCCCACGGACCCCCCGCGATGGCCATCGACGTCGTGCCCGCCGCCCTCGGAGACACCGCCGCCCTCGTCGGCGCCGCCGGCTGGGCAGGTGCCGCGTGAGGGCGCCCACCGAAGAACACGAGCGCCTCGCCCAGGACGACAGCCGCCGCGCGTACTGGCGCCGCTGGGGACCCTACGTCTCCGATCGCCAGTGGGGCACCGTCCGCGAGGACTACTCCGCCGACGGCAACGCCTGGGCACACTTCCCGTTCGATCAGGCCCACCAGCGCACCTACCGCTGGGGAGAGGACGCCATCTTCGGGTTGTGCGACCGCCAGGGCCGCCTCCACCTCGCGCCCGTGTTGTGGAACGGCCGCGACCCCATCCTCAAGGAGCGCCTGTTCGGCCTGTCCGGCCCCGAAGGCAACCACGGCGAGGACCCGAAGGAGCTCTGGTACCACCTCGACGCCACCCCCTCGCACGCGTGGCTCGACGGCCTGTACAAGTACCCGCAGCGCCGCTTCCCGTACGAGGAGCTCCGCCGCGGGAGCCGCGAGCGCGGGCGCCACGAGCCCGAGTTCGAGCTCCTCGACACCGCCGCGTTCGAGGGCGACCGGTACTTCGACGTCCGGGTCCAGGTCGCCAAGAACCACGCCGACGACCTCGCCATCCGCTACATCGTCCACAACCGCGGCCCCGAGGACGCCGACCTGCAGCTGCTCGTCCAGCTGTGGTGGCGCAACACCTGGAGCTGGGGCCGGTTCACCGACGGGTACTGGCCCAAGCCCGCCATCCGCGCCCACAATGGCCGCATCGTGGCCGAAGGCATGGGGATGGGCCGGCACGTCCTCGTGCTCGACGAGTGCGACGGCGTCACCCCCGAGCTCCTGTTCACCGACAACGAGTCCAACCTCGCCGCGCTCTACGGCGCGAAGAACCCCACGCCGTACGTCAAGGACGCGTTCCACCGGCGCGTCATCCACGGGGACCGCGAGGCCGTGCACCCCGGGCTCGTCGGGACCAAGGCCGCCGCGTGGTACCCCCTGCGGGTGCCGGCCGGCGGGAGCAGGGAGGTCCGCGTTCGGCTGTACGCGGCCCACGCCCAGCCCGAGGTCGCGTTCGGTCCCACGTTCGACGCCCTGTTCGAGCGCCGCAAGGAGGAGGCCGACCGCTGGCACGCGTTCCACACGCCGCCCAACGCCACCCCCGACGAAGCGCGCGTGGCCCGCCAGGCCGTCGCCGGGCTCGTGTTCACCCGTCAATGTTACCACTTCGTGGTCAAGGACTGGCTCGAAGGCGACGCGCCCATGCAGCCCCCGCCGCCGCCGGGCCGCGAGAAGGGGCGCAACGCCACCTGGGCGCAGCACCTGTTCAACCGCGACGTCATCTCGATGCCCGACAAGTGGGAGTACCCCTGGTACGCCGCCTGGGACCTTGCGTTCCACGCCGTCCCCTTCGCCCGCATCGACCCCACCTTCGCCAAGGGGCAGATGGAGCTGTTCCTCCGCGAGTGGTACATGCACCCGAACGGCCAGATCCCGGCCTACGAGTGGAACTTCTCGGACGTGAACCCGCCCGTGCACGCGTGGGCTGCGTGGCGGATCTACAAGTTGTCGGCCCCCCGCGGGCAACGCGACCGCCGGTTCCTGGCGCACGTGTTCCAGAAGCTGCTCCTGAACTTCACGTGGTGGGTGAACCGCAAGGGCCAGGACGGCCGGAACCTGTTCGCCGGCGGCTTCCTCGGGCTCGACAACATCGGGGTGTTCGACCGCAGCAAGCCGCTCCCCGGCGGCGGCACCATCAACCAGGCCGACGGCACCGCGTGGATGGCCTTCTTCTGCACCACCATGTTGGCGATGGCCCTCGAGCTCGCCGACGAGGACCAGGCCTACGAAGAGCTCGCGAGCAAGTTCTTCGAGCACTTCGTCCACATCGCCGATGCCATCAACACGATGGGCGGGGACGGCCTGTGGGACGAAGACGACGGGTTCTACTACGACGCCCTGCAGCTGGCCGACGGGCGCGAGATCCCGCTGCGGCTGCGCTCGATGGTGGGCATCGTGCCCCTGTTCGCCGTCGAGGCCCTCGAGGACGAGCGCCTCTCGCGGATGCCCGGGTTCCGCAAGCGGATGGACTGGCTCCTCGAGAACCGCCCGGACCTGGCGCGCCACATCTCCTACCTGCAGAAGCGCACCCACGACACGCGCGGCGACATGCGCCTGCTCGCGATCCCGACCCGCGAGCGCCTGGTCCGCGTGCTCACCCGCCTGTTCGACGAGCGGGAGTTCCTGGCCCCGCACGGCATCCGGAGCCTGTCGCGGGTCTACTCCGACACCCCGTTCGAGCTGCGGCTCGGCGGCGAGCGCCACGTCGTCACGTACGCCCCCGGCGACAGCGACACCGGCATGTTCGGCGGCAACTCGAACTGGCGGGGCCCCATCTGGTTCCCGATGAACCTGCTGCTCATCGAGGCCCTCGAGCGCTACCACTACTTCTTCGGAGACGACGTGCTCGTCGAGTTCCCCACGGGCTCGGGCCAGCGCTTCGACCTGCGGACCATCGCCGGCAAGCTGTCGGAGCGGCTGCAGGGCCTGTTCCTCCCGGACGCCGAAGGCCGCCGCCCCTGCCACGGGGACGAGGCCCGGTACGCCTCGGACCCGCACTTCCGCGACCTCGTGTTGTTCTACGAGCACTTCCACGGCGACGACGGCCGCGGTGTGGGCGCACCCCACCAGACGGGGTGGACGGCGCTGGTCCTCGAGTGCCTGCGCAAGGTCGCGGCCGCGCGGTGACGTGGCTCCAGGCCTTCCTGCTGACGCAGGCGCTGGAGGTGCCGTTCTACCTCCTGGGGATGCGGGGGACGCCGCTGTCCGCGCCCCTGCGCGTGGCGGTGGCGTTCGGGGCCTCGGCGCTCACCCACCCGATCGTGTGGTTCGTCCTGCCGGGCCTGCTGGCGCCCGCGCTCGGCTGGTGGGGCTACTTCGTGGTCGCCGAGACCTTCGCCGTGGTCACGGAGTGGTGGTACCTGCGGTCGTTCGAGGTCCCCCACCCGCTGCGCTGGTCGCTGGTGGCGAACGGCGTCAGCATGACCACGGGCCTCCTGCTGTCCACCTACGTGTTGTAGCCGGCGTCAGCGGCGAGGGCGGTGACGGGTCGGTGCGGGCGCCGGGAGCCCCGCGGGCGCGCAGTGGGTCACGAAGAACCGGCCCATCGACCGCACCGTGCCGTCGATGGCGTCGATCTGGGCGTGCTCGCCGGTGCAGGCGTGCCCGTCGGTGTGCGTCAGGACCGAGAACGAGTAGATCGGGGCGTTGTGCCACGGCGCGAGGACGAGGTCGGTGGGCCCGTGCCAGGGAACGAGCACGGGCGGGAGCCCGGCGTGGTGGGCGACGCACTCGGCGGCGGGCCGCGTCAGCCACCCCGCGGGGACACAGGCGACTGCTGCATCTGCTGGGGTCGACTGCGGGCGTGCGCCGGGCTGGTCGCCACCGCGAACGGGCTGGTGGGGGGCCGGACCGCCTGTGACCACGGCGCGGCACCCTGCCTCGAAGCTCGGATCGACGCTCCCCGGGAACGCCGCGCGGCACAGCGCCACCACGGCCTCGTCCCGGAACGGAGGCGCGGGCGGTGGAGGGTGGTGGCAGGCGGCGAGGATCCACATGCCGGGACAGTGTACCGGGGCGGCGGACCGCAAACCCCACCCCACCGCCCAGGGGTGGCGGCGGAGTACACTCCCGCCATGTGGACCACCCTCGCGTTCGCCGGCTCCGACCTGCCCGACCTCGACGACCCGCTGCGCACCGGCGCCCGGGCGCCGCACGACGCCGCCGTGGTCGTGGGGCTCTCCGACTACCTGTTCCTGCCCGACGTGGCGTTCGCCGACCGCGACGCCACGCTCGTCCGCGACTGGCTCGTCTCCACCCGCGGCGTGCCCAGCGACCGCGTCCGGGTGCTCACCGCGGGTTCCCGGGAGCAGATCGTCGCCGCGGTCGAGGCCGCCGGGCGCGACACTTCCGAAGGCGGGACGGTGTGGCTGTACTTCGCCGGTCACGGTGTCGCCTCCCCGAAGACCGGTCACCGGCTGCTGCTCGGAGACGACACGCGCCAGGCGCCCGAGGCGTTCGACGCGCGCGGGGTCGAGCTCGACGCCCTCACGAGCCTCGCCAGCGCCTCCGGGGCCCGGGTCGTCACCTGGGTGGACGCCTGCTTCAACGGGACCGGTCGCGACGGTCAGGCCGTGGTCTCCGGCACGCGGTTCGCGGTCCCCGACTGGGTGACCGGGGACCGGGAGGGGCAGCTCTCGTGGGCCGCCGCGGGGCCCGACCAGTTCGCGCGCCCGCTGGACGCCGTCCGCCATGGCGCGTTCACCTGGCTCTCGGTGGGTGCGCTGCGCGGCTGGGCCGACGGCGAGATCGACGGCGCACGCGACGGGATCGTGACCGGCGCAGAGGCCACGTTGTTCGTGGATCGGGCGCTCGAGCGGATCGGCCTGCCCGACCAGGACCCCGTGCTCGTCGGGGACGGCGCCGGCTGGCAGCTCGTCGCCGGCGCGACCGAGCGCGCTCCGCAGCTCGGCGAAGCGCTCCTGGTGGGGGCGCCGCAACCGCCCGCGATCGGTCCGGCCCGCCCACCGACCCTGAACGCCGACCTCGCGGACGGGTGGGACCCTGCGCTGGTGGCGCGCGCCGACGCCCTGTCGGTGCACCTCCCCCTGCACAAGGGCATGCTCGGGTACAAGGACAGCGACGACGAGCGCGTCCGGCGCGCAGCGTTCGACCAGCTCGTGCGCGCCACGAAGTACGGACGCAACGGCCAGCGGTTGCTCGGCGCCGGGGTCGCGACCACCGCGCTCGGCTTCGTCGGCGCGATGGCGACGGGCGCCGCGGCGCTGGCGCTGGAGGAAGAGGGCCTGATCCCCGTCGTCGCCGGGGCGGGCCTCGTGGGGGTGACGGGGCTCGGCCTGGTGGTCGTGGGCCAGGCGCACGTCGAGAACGCCGTCGAGCCCCGCTGATCAGTGGCTGCAGCGGCGGAGCTTGGTGATGCAGGTGATTACCACCTCTCCGCCCGCAGCCACCGTCACGTAGCCCTGGGGCTCCCACTGTCCGTCGAACGACGCCCGG
>JBIKWC010000277.1:0-9657 GCA_044356535.1 Myxococcota bacterium | reverse complement strand
CGCAACGACGTTCGCGTTTCCGCGGAGCCGCTACGAAGCCCGACCGTATAAGGCACCCTCGATCGGGTGTCAAGTCGGCGGGAATCACTTCCCGTTCGCCGCGCTGCAGGAGCGCCGCGACCCCTTCTAGATATGGGGTCCCCCGGGGACCGTCAAGGAACTCGGGGACACGGTTTTTCAGTAATTCTCGATCGCCTTGTTTTAACCTTGTTTCTCGACGCTTCTAGTTTTTGCGATCGGGGTGCCGATCGCGGGTTGGGATCACGCCCCCCAGATCCAGGCCTTGTAGGCCCAGCCGAGCCCCATCACGAACAGGAACATCACCGCGAGACCGCTTTCCACCGGCTCGATCACGCGGAAGATCCGCTGCCAGCGGCGGCGGGGATCCACCACCTCGCCGGCGGAGATCCCGAACACGACCGCCGACAGCAGGAACAGGAAGGCCGCGAACGGCTGATTCACGAAGGCGTCGACGGGCCGGAGATGGGCCATGAGCGCGAAGCTCGTGGTCGCTCCACACATCGGGCACGGCCAGCCCGTGGCCTGAAGGAAGGTGCACTGCCCGAGTCCCAGCTGCAGGTGGGTCCCGTGCCCGGCCGGGCTCGGCTCCACCAGGGCCGACAACGCGAACACGATCGCGATTCCGACAGCGACGAACAAGGACAGGAGGCGGGCCGCAGCGGGCGCGCGGAGGAGCTCGGAAGCACGGGCGAGGGCGTGCTCCGTCAAGCAGTGACCTCCGGAGGAGGCAGCTCGTCGTCCGGGACCTCGGGCAGCGTGGACTCGAGCAACACGGCGGTGGACGCGAGGTCGCGATCGAGGCCCTGGAGGTCGGCGTCGACATCCCGACGGAAGCGGTCGAACTCGGAGGCGATGTTCAGGGCCGCCAGAAGCGCGAGGGTGTAGTCGTCGACCCGGGTGCCACGCGACGCGATCTCGGTCATCTTCCGATCGACGTACCGCGCAATTGCCTGCAAATCCTCGTCTTCGTCGCTTCGCAGCGTGTACTTGCGACCGCCGATGGAGATCTGCACTTTCATCCGGAGAGCGCTCCTGCCCACGCGGTGTAGCGGGCACGTAGCCGCTTCAGAGCAGCGCGTCCACGAAAACTTCGGGGTCGAAGTCGCGCAAGTCTCCGACCTTCTCACCGAGTCCCACGAGCTTCACGGGTAGCGACAGCTCCGCGGCAATGGCCAGGATCATTCCGCCTTTCGCGGTTCCGTCGAGCTTCGTGACCACCACCCCCGACAGCGGTGTCGCGGAGTGGAACAGCTGCGCCTGGGACATCCCGTTCTGTCCCATCGTGCCGTCGAGCACGAGGAGCGTCTCGTGCGGGGCCCCCGGCATGCCCTTGTCGAGCACCCGCCGGACCTTCCCGAGCTCGTCCATGAGCGGCTTCTTGGACTGGAGTCGACCGGCCGTGTCGAACAGGACGACGTCGTGACCGTCCCTTCGCGCCAGCTCCATCGCGCGGAACGCGACCGCGCCAGGATCTGCGCCCTCCTCCAGCGACAACAGATCCACCCCTGCCCGCTCCGCCCAGATCCCGAGCTGCTGCTCGGCCGCGGCTCGGAACGTGTCGCCAGCCGCCAGCAGCACCTTGTGCCCCTCTCCGCGCAGGCGCGCCGCGAGCTTGCCGATGGTCGTGGTCTTTCCGCTTCCGTTGACGCCCACCACGAGGACCACGTACGGGCGCGGCGCGGCGGGGATCGCGAACGGAGCGTGGTTGGCCCGGAGAATGGACTTCATCTCGGCGGCCAGGGCGCCGCGCAGGTCGCTATCGGCGGGGAGATTCCGGACGGCCTCGAGCAGCCGGTTGGTGGTCCCGACCCCGACATCCGAGCGGAGCAGCGCTTCCTCGAGCTCCTCGGTGGCGGCGGCGTCGAGCGGGCGCCCGAGGAGTCGATCGAGACCCGTGCGCAACACGTCCCGGCTGCGGGTGAGCGCGTCCCGGAAGAACCCGAAGACGCTGGGCTGCGGCTCCTGGGGGGCAGCTACCAGAGGTGTCGGCCGCACGGCCCCGTGCGACTCGGTGGTCGGGTCGTCTTCGAAGTCGGGCTGGCGCGCGCCGGGCCGCACTGCGTCGGCCTCGGGGGTTGGATGGGCCTGCGGCGCGGGGGGAGCCTGCAGGTCGAGCCAGAGCCCGAGGAGCAGCGCGAATCCGAAGATCAGCGCGATCTCGCCCCCGATGAGCGGCAGGGATGCGCCCGTTGCAGGATCCATCCGCCCTCCCGTGAGGCTCCTACCACGCGCCGAGGTTCACGGACACCAGCCGCGACACCCCCGGACGGGCCATGGTGACGCCATACAGCGTGTCGGCGCACTCCATGGTCTTCCGGTTGTGGGTGACCACGAGGAACTGCGAGCGCTGGCTCATCTCGCGCAGCATGTCGTTGAAGCGGGCGCCGTTCGCCTCGTCGAGGGGCGCGTCGACCTCGTCGAGCACGCAGAACGGCGAGGGCTTGACCCGGAACAGCGCGATCAACAGGGCGATCGCGGTCATCGCCTTCTCGCCACCGGACAGGAGCTGCAGGTTCTGGAGCCGCTTCCCCGGCGGCTGCACGAAGATGTCGACGCCGGTCTCCAGCAGATCCTCGTCGTTGGTGAGGGAGAGGCGCGCCGACCCTCCCCCGACGAGGCGCGGGTACGTCACCTGGAAGTACTCGTTGACCCGATCGAACGTGTCGCGGAACCGCTCGCGGCACTCCCGGTTCAGTCGGGCGATGGCCTGGCGGATCTGTTCGAGCGCATGCGCCAGGTCGTCCCGCTGGGTGGACAGCTCCCCCACCCGCCCGGAGAGGTCCCGGTACTCCGCGGACGCCCCGAGGTTCACCTCGCCGATGGCGGCGAGCTCGATCCGCAGGGCCTCGAGCTCCTCGACCGCTGCCGCCAGCGCGTCCTCGTCGACGAGCTCCGCGCGCCCCACAGTGCGCAGCTCGACGGGAGCCACGAGCTCGCCGGCGATCGTGATCCCCGCTGCGGCCTCGCCCTCGACGGTGAGCGGGAAGCCGACGGTCGCTGCCCGATCGAGCGCGGCGGACAACGACACCTGGTACCGATCCTCCATCGACCGCCGCAGCACCTCGAGGTCCTGCTGCGACTGGGCCAACGCCGCTGCGCTCTGCTCGACCTCCCGATCGAGCTCCTCGACCTTCGCGCGCTGTTGCCTCGCAGCCTTCTCGGCCGCGACCAGTGCCTGCTGGAGCCGCTGGACGTGCGCCCGCGCCCGCTCGAGGGCGTCCCACCCTGCTGCCCGGGTCTCCTTCGCTTCGGTGGCGGCGCGTCGCGCCTCCTGTTCGGACGTGCGGGTGACGGCGAGCGCCTCCCGCGTGCGTCCCACCTCCCCCTCCGCCCGCGCGACCGAGGCTTCGGCTGCGGTGCGGCGACGGTCCGCTCCCGCTGCTCGCTCCACCGCCGCCGCGGCCCGCTCCCGGGCGCCCACCACCTGCAGCTCCGCGGCGGTACGGCGCTCCACCAGGCGAGCGGCGTCCTCCTCGGCGATCCCTACCGCCAGGCGGGCGTCGTCCACCCCAGCCGTCGCCCCGGCGACCACGATCAGGGCCTCGTCCACGACCTGGAGCGCCGCCGCGTGGGCTCCTTCTGCCGCCCGGACGGCCGCCGTCGCCTCCTGGACGGCCAGGACGAGCGCGTCGATCTGCGCCCGGTCGCGTTCGCGTTGGGCGCGCGCAGCGAGCTGCTCGGCTTCCAATCCCGCGACCGCTCGTTCGTGAGCGCCGAGCGCCTTCCGCGCGTCGTCGAGCCCCTGCTGCGCCCGCGCCACCTCCCCCCGGCGCGAGGCCACCACCTGGCGCGCAGGCTCCGGGTCCGGGACCGTGATCTCGGCTGGCTCGAGGCTGGACATGCCCTGTTGCTGGGCCAGCTCCAGGTCGCGGCGCTCGTCGCCCGCCCACCGCTCGGCCTCCGCACGCTCGGCCGCCAGCGTGGTCTCCAGGCGAGCCTGCAACGCGGCCTGCTCGGCGCGGAGCTCCTCCTCCCGGGCGCGCCGCGCGACGGTCCGGTCGCGGGCCACCGCATCCGACTCGACCCGCAGGGCGGTGCGTGCCTCCGACTCCGCCGCCCTGGCCGCTCCCACGAGCCGGGCTCCCTCCTCGACGCCCCGTCGGGCCTCGCTCGCTGCCCGTTCCGCGAGCTCACGGGCGGAGCGTGCCGATACCAGCAGGCCGGCGACCTCTTCGGCGCGCGTCGCCGCTACCGAGAGCCGCGCGGTCCCACCGAGGTGGACGGCGCCCGTGGGCTCGATGACGAACCCGGGCCCCGCAGTGGTGGCCTCGACACCCGGAGGCAGCGTCGCCGACCACACCATGCGCTGGGCCGGATCCGGGGTGCCTGCCGGCCAGAACCACAGCGACAGCTCGCCCGACACCGCTGCTCGCAGGCGCTCCAAGGTCGCGGCGTCACGCACCACGACCCAGGAGGCGCGGTCTCCGAGGACCCGGGCGACCTCGGCGCGCCGCTCGGGGGCCACGGCCTGCAGGAGCGACTGCGGCGTCCCGAGCACCTTGCCGAGCGCCAGGCGATCGCCACCCACCGCCTGCAGCGTCCGCTCGAGGGTCGCCTGCTCGGCCGTCAGCGCCGCGAGCTCTGCAGCGCGGCGGGCGACCTCCTCGTCCGCGCGACGGAGGGCGTCCCGAGCGGTGGCGACGACCTTCTCGGTGCGGGTGACCTCGGCGACCGCGGCCGAGACCACCTCCTCGCGAGCCCGGGACCGCTCCGCTGCGCTACGGACGAGCTCCTCCTCGAGGTCGCGCAGCCCGTCGGTGACCCTCCGCTGGGCGTGCTCCGCGGCGGCACGTCGCTGTGCCGCGGCGTCGGTGTCGCGCTGGCGGAGCGCGCGGGAGATCCGCTCCTCGACGGCGCGCGCCCACACCTGGCCCCGCTCCCGGGCCGCCACCCGCTCCCGGTCTGCGGCCCGGATCGCCGCGAGGGCCGCGTCCCGCTCGCGCTCCACCGCTGCCAGCTGCGCCTCTGCGGCTGCTGCAGCTGTTCCTGCCTCGGCCCGCACGCCCTCCGCCGCGGTGACGGCGGCAGCGAGACGGTCTCCGCCCGCCCGCTCGTCGATGATCCTCCGCTCCACGGCGTCGAGCGCCTTGCCGGTCTCCACCAGGTGGCGCTCGCGGTCGAGGCGCTGGGCCTCCGTCCGGTCCCGCACCTGTACGCGGTCGCGGATCGATTGCGCGCCAGCACCCACCCGCGCCTCGGCCACACCCAGCGCGGTCCGCGCCTCGGTCGAGCGGGCCTCGGCCTCCCGCAACCCCACGCGAACCACGTCGACGCGGGACCGCGCTCCGGCCACCTCCTCGCCGGCGGCCCGGGCGAGGACCGCGGCGGCGGCGTGCTCCTCCCCAAGCGTGCGGGCGAGGGTCTCGGCGGCGATCCGCTCCGCTTCGGCCTCCACCACCTGGGTCCGCGCGCGCTGAACCTCCAGGTGGAGTCGCTCGATCTCCCCGCGGAGCTCGCCGGCGCGGCGCTCGTGTAGCGTCCCCGTGGCGTCCTGTTCGCGGATGCGGGCGTCGAGCTCGGCGACCTCGTCACGTTTGGTGGAGGCCACCGTCTCGCTGATCTTGAGCTCCTCGCGGCGCTCGGCGAGGTCCTCGTCGCGGCGGGCGACCTCGCGACGCGCGGCGTCCTGACGCGAACGGGCGTCGTCGACCCGGGACCGCAGGGCCCGGCGGTCCTGGGTGAGCGCGTGGTGTTTCGCGAGCGCGAGGTAGAGCTCGCGCTGCCGGATCAGAGCCCGGGTGCGCCGGAACCGGGCCGCCCGGAGCACCTGTTGCTCGAGCACGCGGAGCTGGCGCGTCATCTCGTCGAGGACGTCGGCGGCGCGGTCGAGCTGGGTCGCGGTCTCGACCATGCGCAGCTGGGACTCGTCGCGCCGTGCCTTGTACCGGCTGATGCCCGCGGCCTCGTCGATCAGCGAGCGGCGATCCTCGGGGGTCGCCGTGATCATCTTGTCGACCTGGCCCTGCTCGATGAACGAGTACAGGTTGTTGCCGATCCCCGAGTCCATCAGCAGCTCGACCACGTCGCGGCGCCGCACCCGCGTCTGGTTGACGAAGTACTCGGAGGCACCGGTGCGGTGCAGGCGTCGACCCACGGACAGCTCGTGGAGCTGGGCGTACTCGCCCGGGAACGCAGCGGCGTCGGTCGCCTGCAGGGTGAGGACGACCTCCGCGAAGCCGACCGGCTTGCGATCCGTGGACCCGGCGAAGATCACGTCGACCATCTCGGCGCCGCGGAGCGAGCGGGCCGATTGCTCGCCGACACACCACTTGAGCGCGTCGACGACGTTGGACTTCCCGCTCCCGTTCGGACCGACCACGCAGGAGATCCCGGCACCGAACTGGAACGTCGTGCGGTCCGGGAACGACTTGAACCCGTGAAGTTCGAGCCGGGTGATCCGCATCGGTCAGCTGGTCGCCCCCGGATCCGCTCCGAGTCGGAGCGCGAGCTTGTCGCGATAACTCTTCCACCCGAACGCGATCATCTCCCGGTCGCGATCGTTGACCGGGCGCTCGACGCGTCCGGGGGTACCGCGCACGAAGGAGCCCGGCGGAATCACCTTGCCCGGGGGCAGGAGCGTCCCGGCGGCGATGAGGCTCCCTGCGCCCACCTCCACGTTGTCCATCACGATGGCCCCCATCCCCACGAGGCAGTCGTCCCCGATCCGACAGCCGTGGAGGATCGCGCGGTGGCCGACGGTGACGCGCTTCCCGACGGTGGTGATCGACCGGTCGGTGGTGTCGTGGCACACCGCGCCGTCCTGGATGTTGGAGTCCTCGCCGACCTCGACGAGGCCCATGTCACCCCGGAGCACTGCGGTCGGCCACACCGACGCGCCACGGTGGAGGACCACCTCGCCCGACACCACCGCGCTGGCGTGTACCCAGGCGCCAGGGTGGACCACCGGGACCTTGCCGTCGAACGCCTCGACCATGACGCCTCCGCCTGCCCCTGTACTCCGGCACCGGACGGGGTTCACGCTTCCCGGTGCGTCCGCGCCTGCGCACCGCGTGGGTCCGGGTGCGCAGCCCGTTGCGCACCGCGCGGCGAGGCCCGGCGTTGCCACGTGTACGCGCCCTGGCACGATGTGTGCAGTCGGTCTGCAGGGGGTCCCGTGAAGTCTGCAGTCTTCGCTGCGCTGCTGCCGTTCGATCGCCGCGTGGCGGTCCTTCGCGCGCCCCTGGAGCGGGTCCTCCGGTCCACCGGTCACCTCGTGATGCGCTGGCTCGACGCCCGACGCGAGCGTACGAACGCCGCCTGACTGGGGGACGACCACGAATTACTCCGGCTCGTGCGGCGTACGCCGGGTGGAGGTGGGGAGTGTCGACCGAGCTGGTGCGCCGTTCGGAGCGGAACGTGGGCCTGGCCTACCTGCTGTGGCTCCCGACCCTGATGGGCGTCAACGGCCTGCACCGGTTCTACACGGGCCGGTGGATCTCTGGGTTCATCTGGCTGTTCACCGGCGGCCTGTGTGGGATCGGCCAGGTGATCGACCTCGTCTTCATCCCGCGGATGGTCGAAGACCACAACGAGGGCCGCAAGGTCTGGTGAGCCTAGAAGCCGACCCGACGCATGACGAAGCGCGGGAGACGGCGGATCACCATCATCACGAAGGCCCAGGGCCACGGGGTGTACACGACCGGTCGGCCGGCGTCGATCGCGCGGATGACGTCGCGCGCGACCTGCTCGGGTTCGCCGGCGAACGGCGGCGGCTTGAGCCCGGTGGTCATCGCGGTCTTGACGAAGCCCGGCTTGACCGTGACCGTGACGAGGCCCTGCGACCGGTACTTGTGGTCGAGCGACTCGAGGTAGTGGGACAACCCCGCCTTGGAAGAGCCGTACAGCGCGACCGGCTTGCGCCCGCGGTCGCCCGCCACTGACGAGAACACGCACAACGTCCCGCCGCCCTGGGCGAGGAGCCGCCGGCGGAAATGCTCGCAGACGATGACCAGGTGAGCGTAGTTCACGATCAACATCTTGCGGGTGAACTCGAGGTCCTCCTCGAGCTTGTCCTGCGTGCCGAACATCCCGGCGGTGATCACGACTGCGTCCACCTTGCCGAGCGCGGTGAACGCCGCCGCGACCGCAGGTTCGAACGTGGCAGGATCGAGCAGATCGAGGGCTGCGTGGCCTGCCGCACCTTGGGGCCCTCGTTGCTGCAGGTCGGCTGCAGAGCGCTCGAGCTCGTCGACCGGTACGCCGAGCAGGAACAGGCGGTCTCCCCGCGCCGCCAGGTCGCGCGCGATCGCCCGACCCATCCCCGTGGTCCCGCCGAGCATCACGACGTTCACGCTGCCTCCCCCCGCCCTCTACGACGAACCGCGACGCCCGGCCACGGCTAAAACGCGTCGTCGATCCACTCTGCGCGGAACCCCTTGGGCCCCCGTTCCACCAGCACGACGAGGAACGCTGCCTCGCGCGCCGGCAGGCCACGCTGGTCGAGCCAGAGGTCGGCCGCGCGACGCAGGATGCGCTGCTTCCGCTCACCGACCGCCTCCTGACCGGAGTCGTCCCCGAGCGCGCGGGCCTTGACCTCGACGAAGCGCAGCACCCCGTCCCGCTCGACGACCAGGTCCAGCTCTCCGCCATCACATCGCCAGTTGCGTGCCAGGACGTCCCAGCCTTCGCGAACCAGCTCCGAGGCGACCCACTGCTCCGCTTCGGCACCGAACCGCTGCGCGGCTCGCTTCGCGTCGTCTCCCTCCCCGTCCGCGGGGGAGGTGGAAGACGCGGCGCCCTTCACTTCTGGACGGCCTGGATCGGCTTGAGGCGAGCGGCCTTGCCCTTCAGGTTGCGCAGGTAGTGGAGCTTGGCGCGGCGCACCTTGTGGCGCGCGACCACGTCGATCTTGGCGACGGTGGGCGAAGACGCCGGGAAGATGCGCTCGACACCGACGCCCGCAGACATCTTGCGGACGGTGAAGGTGGCGCGGGCGCCGCCGTTCTTGATGCGGATGACGGTGCCTTCGAAGATCTGGAGACGCTCCTTGTCGCCTTCCTTGATCTTCACGTGCACCTTGACGAGGTCGCCGGGGCGAACGTCGACGTTCTTGCGCTCGCGGGCGGCCACAAGTTCGGCCTCGAGTTGCTGGAGGAGGTTCATCGCATCACCCCGGGGCCGACGTGTGCGGCCTGCTGCTTCGGTTCCTGAAGGTCGGTGGCGCCGCCCGGAGGGGCGCACACAGTCGGCTGGGACTAATCGTCGTCGCGGGAGCCGTCAACCGCGCCCGGGGACGCGGGGAGGAGATCCGGGCGCCGCACCTCGGTCCGATGCCGGCTGTCGGCGCGACGCCAGCGGCGGATCCGTTCGTGGTGCCCCGACACCAGCACCTGCGGAACCTCGACGCCCCCGAACACCCGCGGACGCGTGTACTGCCCGTATTCGAGGAGGCCGTCGCCGAACGATTCGTCCAGCGGAGAGGACGCCGCCAGCACGCCCGGCACGAGCCGGCCGACCGCGTCGACGATCGCGCATGCTGCGATCTCCCCGCCGGTCAGGACGTAGTCACCGATCGACAGCTCCTCGTCGCACAGCGCCTCGACGCGCGCGTCGAAGCCTTCGTAGTGCCCACACACGAGGATCAGGTGTGGCAGAGACGCCAGTCGGCGGGCGTGCGACTGGTTGAACCGGGTCCCG
>JBIKWC010000044.1:0-35732 GCA_044356535.1 Myxococcota bacterium | reverse complement strand
GCCCGCAGCGCCACCGATGGAGCAGCCAGAGCCCGAACCGCCTCGGAGGACGCCTGGAGGGCGCTGCAGCGCACGGAGGAGGCGCTCCGTCTGGCCGCCAGCAACGACTCGCGCCGCGCGCGCGACGAATGTGCAGGGCTCGTCCGCGACGCCGAAGCCGCCGCCGCCGAAGCGGAGCGAGCGCAGCAGTCTCTCCGCGGCCTGGAGAAGGCGTCGGACTTCGATCGCGTCGCCAGCCAGATCGACCGGGCCGCCGGGCGCGCCGAGACCGCCGCCATCCAGGCGGCAGCCACCTCCGACCGCATCGTGCGCGCCGCCGGGGTGCTGGCCGAGTCCAGGGCCCGGCTCTCGAAGCTCCAGGAAGAAGGCCGCGGGCTCACCGAGCGCTCGCGCGCCGCGGTCCAGCGCGCTCGGGAGGAGGCCGACGCCCTGCTGGACGCGATGTCGCGGCTACCGTCCGAGGTGCTCGCGACCGAGCGGAAGGAGCTCGCCCAACACCTGACCGCAGCGTCAGAGCTGCTTCCGACGATGGATGCGCGCGCGGCGGACGTGCTGGCGGGCCAGGACGCCGGCACCGTCGAGAGCACGCTCTCCGCCCTGCGGCGACTCGGCGACAGCGTTTCCTCGCGGCTCACCGCTGCGGAGGCCCTGGCCCAGTCGATGCGGACCCAGGCCGACGACGAGCTGCGGGAGCAGGAGCGCAGGGAGGAAGCCCGCAGAGAGGTGGTCCGGTCCGCCAACCTCGCGCGGGAGTCCGCCAGGAAGTGCCGTGACCTGGTGAACAAGGCCGCCGCCCTCGCAGCCTCGATCCCCCCGCCGCTCCCCGGGTGCAAGGAGCTCGAGGAGGTCACCCGCATGCGGGCCCGGGCGGTGGAGATCATCGACATCGCCGAGTTCCAGGCCGGGGAGGCGCTCGCCAGCGCCGACGCCGCCGGTCGGGAGCGCGACCCCGCGGAGGCCCGCGGCCACGCGCAGACCGCCACCTCGTTCCTCGACCGGATCGCGGCCGACGTGCCGGAGGCGGTCTCCCTCCTGCAGGACGCGGACAAGGCGGCCCGCCGCGAGAACGACGCCCTCCTCCAAGCCAGGAGCAGGGCCGGGGAGTGTGAGTCCCTGGTCCAGCAGCTCCTCAAGGAGTCGCACGCGGCCGTGGCCTCGGCGATCACGGAGACCTCGGACTGGCGCGGCCACCCGCTGGTCGCGGGCCCGATCGATCAGGCGCAGGCGCAGCTCGTCGGGTTCGACGAAGACCAGAACGAGTCCACGTGGGCCCGGGACCACACCGGCCGGGCTCGGTCCTCGACCGAGGTGCACGACTACCTGCCCCGCGCGGAGAGCGCGCTCGCCCGGGCACGCGAGCGGCGGAAGCGGGTCGAGCAGGCGATCGACGGCATCCGCCGGGGGGTCGCAGCGGCCGAGGCCTCCGCAGCAGCCGTGGCCGAAGCCCGGAAGTCGGCGCGGTCCGCGCTCGACCGGTGCACCGCGGACCTCGGTCGCGTGGTGGCCGCCCAACAGCGGCTGCGCGAGGTCGTGGCGCGCCACGGCGCAGGCGGTAACGACCTCGAGTCGGCGAACGCCGAGCTCGGGCTGCGCGAGCTCGCGAACCGGGTACGCACCCTGCGCCAGGAGCTGGAAGCCCTGGCCGACAAGGCGGAGGTCACCACCGACCCGGACCAGGCGAACCGCATGGCAGGCGCCGCGCTCGAGCGCAAGGCGGAGAGCGAGCTCGCCGTCGAGCGGGCAGCGGAGATGGAGGCCCGCGGGATCGCTGCCGCCGAGCAGGTCGCGCGGGCTCGCGCGGAGGCCGAGAAGCGCCGGCTGACCGCTGCGCGCGAGGCGGCGACGGACCACGCCCGGCGCGCGAAGGAAGCGGTCGAGCGGATCGATCACGCGCTCGACGAGGCCGAGGACGAGGAGTCGAAGACGTCGTCGCCCGACGCCCGGAACCGGTTCCTCGAGGCCGAGCAGCTGGGCGAGACCCTGCGGACCCAGGTGGCCGAGGTGGAGCGCCTGGGCGACGAGGTCCGCGGCCTCGAGGGCCTGGACGCCGTGTTGCAGGTCGCAGACCGCCTCGCGCGCCTGTGCGACACGGTCGTGGCCGAGGCCGCCCGCACGTTGACGGTGATTCAGGAGGCGCTCGACCTGTCCCGCGCAGCGGAGGCAGAGGCGACCGCGCTCCGGAGCGTCCGCGACGAGGTCCGGGCCATGGTCGCCGCCGCGGACGAGGCCGCCGAGCGGGCAGCGAAGGACGCCACCCGGCTCCGGCACCTCCTCGCCCAGTCACCGCGTGCGGACGTCCGGACCATGCAGGAGCAGTCCGTCAGCGTGCTGCAGACCGCGAACGGCGGCGCTGCGAAGGTCCGCGCCGCCCTCCCCCTGGCCGAGCAGGCGAGCTCGTTGCCCATCGCGGAGGCCACGCTGCGGGCAGCGCGCCAGGCGCTCGATCGCACCGTGGGCGCCGCCGAACAGCTCCGCCAGCTCACGGTGCGGGGCAACGAGCTCCTCGCGAAGGAGAAGGAGGCGCTGGCCGCGGCCGTCGGCGAGGCGCGCGCGAAGGCAGCCCAGCCGGCGCAGGAGGCCGTCGCGGCCGCGAACAAGGCCTCGACCTGGTCCGAGGCGGGTCGGCGGGAGTGGGAGGAGGCGGGCAGGCCCGCGTCGCTCGAGGGGCTCGTGCGGGTCCTGGAGCGCTCGGTCTCCGACGTGCGCCAGAAGGCCGCCGTCTCCCAGGAAGCCGCCCGGCGCACTGCCGACGCCCCGACCGAAGAGACCGCGCGCAGCCTCGGCCGGGACGTGCGCCAGGCGGCCGACGTCACGAACGAAGCCGCCCGTCACGCCCGCGCCGCGCTCGACGAGCTGCGCGAGCAGCTCCAGTCGCTGCGGGCCGAGGGCGCCGCCATCCAGGGCATGGCGCAGGAGGCCGCAGAGCACGCCACTGCAGCGGCCCAGGTCGCCGACCAGGCCGAGGTGACCCTGCGGGAGCTGGAGGCAGCGGTCGACGCGCTCGCGATGCCGTCGGAAGCTGTGGAGAGCTCGCTCCTCACCGTCAGGACCTGCGCGACCAACGCCCGGTTCGCGGCGGCCACCGCGAGCTCGCTGTCCGACGGCGTCCGGGCGGCCAGGCGCCGGGCCGACGCGGAGCAGGCCGTGGAGGATGCCCACCGGGCCCTCGAGGACGCCCTGGACGCCCTCGAGCGGGTGGTGGCCGCCGAGTCCACGTGCCGCGCGGCGATCGAGGCCCACCAGCTGCGCCGCCGCCAGGAGGTCGAGCGGGCGGACCAGGAGCGCCGCCGGCGCGAGCAGGAAGCGGTAGCCGCGCGGGCCGAGCAGGAGCGGCGGCGCCTGGAGGAGGAGGAGGACGAGCGGCGGCGGCGGGACGAAGAGCGCCGTGCGCGGGTGGACCGGCGACGCGAGGATCGGGAGCGGAACACGGGCCCGGTGCAGATCGAGCGCCGCCCCTCGTCCCAACCTCCGGCCCCCGCGTCCTCGGCGTTCTCGCGGTCGCGGCCCGCGACGCCCCCTCCGTCCTCGACCACGCCGGCGCCCGCAGCCGACCGCGAGTCGCTCCGGTCCATGCTCCGCAACAGCCGCCCCGCGGCGTCTCCGCCCGCAGACGCGCCAGCGCGCCCCCGGCGACGGGGGGACCCGCGTCGGGACCTGCCCGACCTCTCGGGCGGCGACACCGATCCCGACGCCGCCACGATGGTCGGTGGGGACGAGCAGCTTTCGTCCTCGTTCCGCAAGAACCCGGACCACGAGCCCACCGAGGACCGGCCGGAGGGCTCGACGACCGGGCGCAACGTACGCAGCTGGAGCCCGGCGGGTGGACGTGCCACGGGCGACTCCACCGCGGCCCGGCCGCGCCCGCGACCCGAGCGCTCGGTCCCGCACGCCCGCCCGGCGGGGCTCAACGCGCCAGTGGCCGACGACATGACCGAGCCCGGCGGGAGCTCCGGCGACAAGGTCGACGCGCTGCTCGAGCGGCTCCGCGCTCGCCGCTCGGACCGGGACTAGACCACCGTTCAGGAAGCCGGACCGAGCCCGGTGAGGCAGGCTCGTTCGTAGGGCGCGAGGGCAGGCCCGAAAGGGTCTGCGCGACGGGGTGAGCATACCGGGGCATGTGACCGAACACCGGCGTGGCCCACGGACGAGACCGCCCAGCGGGCGACGGGAGGGTTCCCGATCGGTGCTCTGGGAGCCCGGATGTTTGGCGAGGCCCGTACGCGATCCACGCCCCACGGGCTCCTGGATCAAAACACGTAGGTGAGCTCGCCGATCGCCCCGTCACGGAAGGTGACCTCTTCGTCGCGGCGCGTCTCCGGGCGGGCCGGGAGCCCGATCTGCAGGCGGTGCACCCCCGCGACACCGTGCAGGCGGATCGGCGTGAACCCCACCGGCTGCCCGTCCAGCGTCACCAGGGCGCGCTGGTTCGACCGGACGAGGACCCCCGCGCGCGCGGCGACCACGGCGGGCGCGCTCTGCTGGGCCTCCGCGATGGTTCGCACCATCCGGGGCGAGGCCTGCGCGCGTTCGGCCGGCAGGATCCACAGCTCGGCGATCTCCTCCGGGGCCGGCAGCGCCTCCGCCGCAGCCTTCAGCCCCGGCTCCTCCGACGCTCCGGAGCGATCGCGCCACGCCCACCCCGCGAGGCCCGCCACCCCCAGGACCGTGGCTGCGACCAGGCCCCCGTAAGCCCACCAGCGGCGCGCGCTTGGGGGCCGCACCTCCTCTGCCACCCCCCTCTGCAACCGAGCCAGGATGGCATCGGGCGCCGGACGGAGGGCCGGGTCCTTCTCGAGCAGCTGCAACACGAGCGCGTCGAGCCAGGCAGGAACGTCCCCCACCCGAGAGGACGGCGCCGGCGCCACCGCGCCCAGGGTGAGCCGGACCAGCCCGTTGCCCTGGCCTTCGAAGGGTGGGCCGCCGGTGAGCAGCTCGAACGCGAGCACTCCGAGGGCGTACAGGTCGGCGGCCGGCGTGAGCTGTTGCTGGGCCAGGTACTCGGGGGCCATCGCCGCCAGGTGCCCCACCCGCCCGTCGCCGTCCGTGATGCTGCCAGTGTCGTCGTCGGTCGACACCAACCACACGAGGCCGAGGTCGCGGATCCAGGGGCGGTTGTCGTCGTCGAAGAGCACGTTGTGCGCGATGAGGTCGCGGTGCACGACGCCCTCGCGGTGCAGCGCGCCGAGCCCGACGACCACCACCGACAGGATCGCCACGACCTCCCGCCACGGGGTGGGCCCCCGCTTCACGCGCTCTCCGAGCGTGTGCTCACGGACCCCCGGGAAGACGGCGTAGGCGAGGCCGTCGTGGACCCCGCTGTCGAGGAGCGGCAGCAGGCCGGGCGACTTGACGCGGCCGTGCGCCTCGATCTCCCGCTGGAACCGCCGGAACCGCTGGTCGTCCAGCAGGTGGTCACGCCGCAGCATCTTGAGCCGGACCGTGCGGCCCCGGCGCTCGTCGCGGGCGAACCATACGCGCCCGAGCACCTCGTCGCCGGCGACCTCGCGCAGCTGGTACCCGCCCTCGACCGTGGTCCCGACCCCGACTTCTTCCCCGGCCACGCAGCGCCTCGCCGAACGAATCTACGTCGCCGGGCGGGCGGGGTCCATCCGGGACGAGAGCACCGCTGCGTTGTAGACTGCGCCCATGTCGCTTCTCCTGACCCTGTGGCCCGCCGCAGCGCACGCTGCGTGCACCTTCCGCGCCACGCCCGAACGCCTGCGCGAGGCGCTCGACTCGGCCGAGGCAGCGTACGTGTCGCTCGACGTGGCGGAGTTCGAGCGCGCCATGACCGAGGTCGACTTCGTCGTTCCGTGCCTCGAGGCGACGGTGGACCCCGCCATCGCCGCGCGCCTGCACCGGATGCGAGGGCTCGGCCGTTTCGCAGCGGGGGATCAGGAGGGAGCCCGCGAGTCGCTGCTGGCGGCTCGCCGGATCGAGCCGACCTACGTGTTCACCACGGACGTCCTGCCGCCCGGGTTCGAACTGCGGCAGGTCTACGAGCAGCTCCCCGTCGAGGCGGGTGAGACCCAGCGCCTGCCGCGGCCCGCCCGCGACGCGTCGGCCTGGTTCGACGGCGTGGAGGCGAGGGAACGGCCAGTCGACGTCCCCGTGTTGTGGCAGCTCCGCACCGGCGACGGCGTCCAGACCAGGTACCTCGAGCCCGCGGAGGCCATGCCGTGGTACCCGGGCGCCAACCGGGACCAGCTCCCGTGGCTGGTCGGCAGCGCAGCCACCGGCGTCGCTGCGGGGACGCTCCTGGGGCTCGCCCGATACAACCACCAGCTGGTGACCAACCCGGTCGACGGGACGGAGCGGTTCGGGGACGAGGCGGCGCTGGAAGCCCAGCAACAGCGGACCAACGTGCTGGCGGCGGTGGGGGTGGGTCTGGGGACCGCCGCCGTCGGGGAGCTCGTCGTCGCGCTCTGGAAGGGTGGGCGCGAATGACCCAGCTCCGATCAGCATCGGAACGCGGGGGAGCACCCCCTGGCGTGCGAAACGCGAGTGGAGCTCGAATGAAGAGGCTCGCGCTCCTCGAGCCCGGTACCCGGATCGACCAGTACGTCGTGGTCGACACGCTCGGGCAGGGCGGGATGGCCGTCGTCTACCGCGTGCGTCACCGCACGCTCGGCAGCGTCCACGCCCTCAAGGTGGTGGTGGTCCCGAGCCGGAACATCATGACGCGCCTGCTCTCCGAAGGCAGGGCCCAGGCTCGCCTGCGGCACCGCAACATCGTGCAGGTCACGAACGTGATCGAGGTCGACGGCTCCCCCGGGCTCGTGATGGAGTACGTGCCCGGTCCGTCGCTCGAGAAGCTGCTGCACAACGTCACGCTCGATCTCGACACCCTCGACCGCCTCGGGCGGCAGATCCTGCGCGGCATCGCCGCCGCACACGACGCCGGCCTGATCCACCGGGACCTCAAGCCCGCCAACATCCTCTGTTCGTTCGAAGAGGACGGGCTGATCCCGAAGATCGCCGACTTCGGCCTCGTGAAGGACACGGGGACGGACGCGGGAGACACGCGCACCAACTCCGTGATGGGCACCCCGAACTACATGTCGCCGGAGCAGATCCGGGACACGAAGTCCGTGGACCTGCGCACCGACCTGTTCGCGGCCGGGGCCATCCTCTACGAGCTGCTCACGCGCAAGCTCGCCTTCCCCGGGGAGGACGTGCTCGACGTGTTCAACCACGTCGCAGCGGGGCAGTACACGCCCGTGCGCGAGCTCCGACCCGACGCGCCCGACCGCATGTTGGAGGCCATCGAGTCCGCGCTCCGCGTGAAGCGGGAACAGCGGCCCGCGAGCGCCCAGCAGCTCCTCGAGCGCTGGTGTGGCGACGTGACGGACCGCGCGCTGCCACCGATGTCGTTGCCCGCGGAGACCGTGGAGTGGATCCGGTCCGCCACCCTCGTCCCCCCGGACGCCACGCCGGTGCCGAGCTCGGAGTCGCGCGGCGGCACCATCTCCGTGGACGACCTGAACGGCTCCCCGACCACCTCACGCGGCACCGGTACCACCGGCGAGGCGTTGGCTCGCAGAGCGCCGTGGTTCGCGGTCGCCGGGGCCAGCGGCGTGGGCCTGGCGGTGCTCGCGGTGGTGGCGTGTACCGGCGTCGGCGGCGCGACCGTGCTGGCCACGGGGACGTGGTGGCGGGCCCCCGAGCTCGCGGACGTGCAGCCCCCGGTGCCCGTCGACAGCCCGATCCCGCTCCCGGAGCCGCCACCGCCACCGCCGAACCCAGAGCCCCCGGACCCCGAGCGCCCCGCGCCGCCACCGCCCGAGCCGATCGGGAAGGCGCCGATCGGGAAGGCCCCGGTGCAGCCGGTGCCCCCTCCCCCGCCAGTGGTTCCGGTCCCCACCCCTCCGGTCCCGCTCCCCGACGCGGAACCGGCCCAGCTCGGAGCGGTGTCCGTGTCGGGCGCCAAGGCGATGCTCGAGGGAGCTGGCGGCGTCATGCTCAAGACCGGGAACGCCATCCCACCCGGGCCTTACACCGTGGTGGCGGACTTCGACAACGGGCGCGGCCCCACGAAGGTGCTCGACATCGTGGTGGTCGCCGGCAAGACCACGCGGCTGAGCTGCGCCCTCGGGAAGTGCATCGTCAGTCGCTGACGGGACCCACGCGTCAGTCGCTGACCCACGAGTCAGCCGATGACGGGCTCTTCGCGCAACACGTCCATCAACACCTGGAGCAGCACCTCGACGGGCGCCGGCTTCGCGACGCGGTGCCGGACGCGGTCCCCGAAGACCTCGTGCAACACGTGGTCGGTGCAGGCGGTGTGGGCGACCACCACCGGGCGGTCGGCGAGCCGATCGATCTCTTCGAGCAGGATGAGCCCGCCGAGGTGGTCGACGTGCTCCTGGTACCGGCGGGCGCGCGGCCCCAGGACCTTGCGCGGGTGTGCTCCCAGCGGCACGAACAGGTCCATCACCACGATCCTCCAGGGGCGCTCGTGCAGCAACCCCACGGCCCGCTCGACGGAGTCCACGACCACCACGGGCACCGCCAGCGCGCCCTGGAGGATGCCGACGATGGACGCCACGTTGTCCGGCTCGTCGTCGACGAACAGGATGCCGGGACCTGCTGCCTCCGCTGGTGTGCTCACCGCCACTCCATCCGGTCGAAGTCCCACACCTTGCGCACCGGGCGCGCTGCGTCCACGTGGATGCGGAAGGTCTTGCGCCGACCATCGGCCGCGACGAGCGAGACCTCGTGGGGTCCCTCGGGCAGCTCGCCGCGAGCGGGTGCCGCCGACAGGTACCGACCGTCGACCCACACCTCGGCGGCCTGGACGGCGCCGAACGAGAACCCACCTGGGACGGTCGAACGGGGTGGAGGCGGGGGCTCGGGCGCTGCGACGGGCGCTGGCTCGGGCGGAGCGCCGGGCCTGATGATCGCGATGGTGACGGGCTCGATCACCACCTCCTCCGCGGGCGCGGCTGCGGCGACCGCGGTCGTGGACGCAGCCGCAGCGAGGGCCACGGCGCGCCGTGAGGTGGACGGGGGGGGACGTTCGCCGCGGCGTCGCTCTCCCGGCGCACCTTCCCCCGCAGGCCCGGACGGTTCCTCGATCCAGAGAGGGCCCTCGGAGAGCCGGCCGCGGGGAACCACTTCGCCCAGCCCGTAGAGCGTGCCGAGCCCGGCGGCGACCAGGAGCGCGAAGGAGACAGCCGCAGCCGCCGAAAACGTGACCACCGTGCCCCACCGGACCCCGCCTTGCGGAGGGGTGGCGACGGGCAGGGCCGGCATCGAGACCACGGGGGCCTCCCCCTTCTTGGGGGCGTCCAGCCGCTCGGTCTCCCGCACGAACCGGACGAGGTCGTCGCGCGCGGTCACCGGGTCGGGCAACAGCCCGGACAAGGCGCGACCGAAGGCCGCCGCGCTCTCGTAGCGGGCCGCCGGATCTCGCTGGAGCGCGCGCACCAGGACGCCGATCAGCGGGGAGTACGCTGCGTCCAGCGTCGCAGCCACGCGCGCGGCGTGGTCGTCCTTGAGGAGGCGCCGCATCTCGTCCTTGGACATGGACTGCGAGAACATCGGCCGGAGCGCGGCGAGCTCGTACAGGACCACGGCCAGGCCGAACACGTCGGCGGTCGGGCCCACGTCGTACCCGGCGGCCTGCTCGGGGGCCATGTACCCCCAGGTGCCCTTCACGGAGCCCTTGCGCTCCTCCCGCAGCCGACCCTTCGAGATGCCGAAGTCCAGCACCTTGAGGATGCCGTGCGGCGTGAGGATGAGGTTGCTCGGCTTCATGTCGCGGTGGACGAGGTGCAGCGGGCGGCCCTGCTCGTCGACGGCCTTGTGGGCGTAGTCGAGGCCATCGCACACCTGCCGGCCGATCTCCGCCAACACCGAGAGCGGGACCTTGAGCCCGGCGCGCTCGGCCACCGTCATGATGCGGCGGAGCGTGAAGCCTTCGACGTACTCCATCACCAGGAAGTAGGTGTCGCCTTCGGAGTCGAAGTCCTGGATCTGCACGAGGTTCTGGTGCTGCATCGACGAGCCGAGGCGGGCCTCGTTGATGAACAGGTCCCGAAAGGTCTCGGAGGCGGCGTGTTCGGGGAGGATGAGCTTGAGCGCCACGCGGGGCGAGACGCCGGCGAGACTCTCGCGGCGGGCCTCGTACACGAGGGCCATTCCGCCCTTCGACAGGGGGCGGACGATGCGGTACCGGCCGATGCGCTGCAGCCCGGCGTTGGAGGCGGCCATGGGGGACCGGGGGGGTGGCAGGGAGAGGGAGGAGGAGGGACGGGGAGGCGGCGGAGAGCCGCGTTGCAATCGTATCGCACTCGGATCGCCAGAACCACCCCCGTGCCGCAGCGCGGGGGACGGGCTAGGACACGCCTCGTCCGACCCGACGTAGAGCCGAGGCCTGAGATGTCCGTCGTGTCCCGTACCGGCGCGGTCGAGCGCAACCTCCTCGAGTTCCTCCGCACCCGCCCGGCTGGCCCTCCCGCAGCAGACCTCGACGCGCCGGCACGCGAGGGGTCGGGGCTCACCCTTCGGCGCGCGCTGCACCTGTTCGAGGCGCAGGTCGAGAGCCGGCTGCTGGACCTGCTCGCCCGCGAGCTCAAGCAGGACAACCAGTCGTACTACACCATCGGCAGCTCCGGACACGAAGGCAACGCCGCTGTCGCCGACGTCCTCACGGCCGACGACCTCGCGTTCCTCCACTACCGGTCGGGCGCGTTCTTCTGCGCCCGCGCCCTGAACACGGCCGGCGCGTCCGGCGCCTTCGACGTCCTCCTCGGGCTGGTCGCCGCCGACGACGAGCCCATCGCCGGCGGGCGACACAAGGTGTTCGGCTCGGTTCCCCTCGGCATCCCCCCGCAGACCTCCACCATCGCGAGCCAGCTCCCCAAGGCCGTCGGGTACGCGATGGCGCTCGACCGGCGGGCTCGCTTCGAGGGGCGCCGCGAGCACCGCATCGCCGTCGTCACGTTCGGGGACGCCTCGGCCAACCACGCGACCGCCCAGGCCGCGTTCAACACGGCCGGGTGGGCCACGTACCAGCACGTCCCCGTACCCGTGTTGTTCGTGTGCGAGGACAACGGCATCGGCATCAGCACCCGCACGCCGCAGGGCTGGATCGGGGAGCAGTTCCGCAACCGCGCGGGGCTCCGGTACTTCGAAGCCGACGGCCTCGACCTCCCCAACGTGTGGGAGGCCGCTCGCCAGGCGCAGGCGTGGGTCCGGGAGCGCAGGTCTCCGGCGTTCCTGCACGTGCGCACCATCCGGATGATGGGCCACGCCGGGTCGGACGTGGAGCAGACATACCGCACGCCGGCGGAGATCCAGGCGACCGAGGCGATGGACCCCCTGCTGCGCACGGCCGCGCTCTTGATCGACGGCGGCGCCGCGACCCCGGAGGCGCTCGTCGCCTTGTGGGAAGGCACCCGCCGCCGGCTGCGCGCCCTGGCGGACGAAGCCCTGCGGCGCCCGAAGCTCCTCACCCGCGAGGAGGTGGTCGCCCCCCTCTTCCGCCACGACGCCGACGCCGTCGCCGCCACCGCCGCGGTGTGCGCAGCCGAAGCGCTCCGCCGCGAGGCCTTCGGCGCCACGCTCCCCGAAGCCGACGAGAAGCCCAGGCACCTGGCGTTCCAGATCAACCGCGCGCTGCTCGATCTGCTGCTGGCCGACGCCGACACCCTGCTGTTCGGCGAGGACGTCGCCCGCAAGGGCGGGGTGTACAACGTCACCACCGACCTCTCCCGCAAGATCGGCGTGGGGCGGGTGTTCAACACCCTCCTCGACGAGACCAGCATCCTCGGGCTCGCGATCGGCGCGGGTCACGCGGGCTTCGTGCCGTTCCCCGAGATCCAGTACCTCGCGTACCTCATCAACGCGATCGACCAGCTGCGCGGCGAAGCCGGTTCGATGCAGTTCTTCAGCAACGGGCAGTACCGCAACCCGATGGTGGTGCGCATCGCCGGCCTCGCGTACCAGAAGGGCTTCGGTGGCCACTTCCACAACGACAACGGCATCGCCGCCCTGCGCGAGATCCCGGGCCTGCTGGTGGCCTGCCCCGCGCGGCCCGACGACGCCGTCCGGATGCTGCGGACCCTGTACGGCGCCGCCAAGACCCACGGCCGCGTGACCGTGTTCCTCGAGCCCATCGCCCTGTACATGACCCGCGACCTGTACACCGACGGCGACGGCGCCTGGCAGGCCCCGTACCCCGCCCCGGGCGAGTCCCTGCCCGTCGGTGAGGTCGGCGTGTACCGCACCACCACGGGCCCAGTCGACCTCACCATCGCGTCGTTCGCCAACGGGTTGTGGATGTCGCTGCGGGTGGCGGCGCGCCTCGAGGCGGAGGGGGTCCGGGTGCGGGTGCTCGATCTGCGGTGGCTGCTGCCGCTCCCGGTCGAGGCCGTGGTCCCGCACGCGCTCGAGGCCGGGCGCCTGCTGGTGGTCGACGAGTGCCGCGCCAGCAGCGGCATCGCCGACACCCTGGTCACCCTCGTGTCCGAGCAGTGCGGCGGGAGCGTGACCTTCGGCCGGGTCGTCGGCGCCGACACCTACATCCCCCTCGCGGCCGCCGCGAACCTCGTGCTCGTGCAGGAGCCGGAGATCGAAGTGGCAGCGCGCGCGCTCCTCACCTCGCCCCGCCCGGCCGGTCGGGCCCCCGCGCGCGAACCCCGGCGGGTCGCCACCCTGGAGCACCCGTGAGCCGTCGCCGCACCCTCGTGGTCTGTCCCGGTCGCGGCTCGTACGAGCGCGGCAGCCTCGGCAGCCTGCAACACCGCAGCGCTGCAGCCAGCGCCGTCATCGAGGCCTGCGACGTCCACCGTGCGGCAGAGGGCCGCGCGACGGTGACCGCGCTCGACGCGGCACCGGCCTACAAGTCGTCGCTCCACGTGGCCGGAGAACACGCCTCGCTGCTCACCTTCGCCTGCTCCCTCGCCGACCTCGCCGACCTCGACCGGTCCCGGTACGAGGTGGTCGGGGTCTGTGGAAACTCCATGGGCTGGTACACGGCCCTCGCCGCGGCCGGCGCGCTGGCGCTGCAGGATGCCGTGCGCCTCGTCGACACCATGGGCAGCTACCAGGAGGGGAACGTCGTCGGAGGGCAGGTCCTGTACCCGGTGTCCGACGAGCAGTGGGTCCCCTCCCCTGCGCTCCTGGGCGGCGTCGAGGCCACGCTGGCCGCGATCCTGGCCGCGGGCGCCTGGGCCGGCTGGTCCATCCGCCTGGGCGGGTTCGCGGTCCTGGCCGGCGACGCCGACGGCGTGAAGCAGCTCCTCGCGAAGCTTCCGCCGGTGCAGCGCGGCGACCGCACGTTCCCGCTGCAGCTGCCCCTCCACTCTGCGTTCCACACGCCCCTCCTGCAGGACACGAGCGAGCGGGCGCGGGGCGAGCTCGCCGACCTCTCGTTCCGGGCCCCCGAGGTCGACCTCGTGGACGGTCGCGGCCGCATCTTCCGGCCCGGCAGCGCCGATCCGGCCGAGTTGCACGAGTACACGCTGGGCCACCAGGTGCTCGAGCCCTACGACTTCACGACGAGCGTCATCACGGCGTTGCACCGGACCGGAGCCGATACCGTCGTGGCGCTCGGTCCCGGGAACCCGCTCGGGGGGCCGCTCGCCCGGATCCTGGTGGAGGCGCGGTGGCGGAACGCGAGGACGAAGTCGGACTTCGAGCGGATCAACCAGCAGGAGCCCCTGCTCCGCTCGTTCGGGATGCCGGCCCAGCGACGGGAGCTGGAGGCCTGACAGCGGCCTTCGCGCTGAAGGCCCTCGCCCGCGCGGGCTGGGCGCGGCGCGGCGTGCCCGACCCGGAGTCCGTGGCGGCCCACAGCTGGGGGGTCGCGCTGCTGGTCCTGGCGTTCCTCCCGGAGGAGCTCGACGTGCAGCGCGCGCTCACCTACGCCATCCTCCACGACCTGCCGGAGGCGCTGGTGGGCGACCTCACGCCCCACGACGGCGTGCCCCGCTCCGTCAAGGTGAAGGCCGAGTCCGAGGCGATGGCGACGCTGGGCGCTGCCCTCCCGCGCGGCGAAGCCCTGCGGGCCTGGTGGGAGGCGTACGAGCGCCAGGAGGATCCGGAGGCCCGGTTCGTGCGTCAGCTCGACCGCCTCGACATGGCGCTGCAAGCCGACGTGTACCGCTCGCGGGGCCTGGATCCGACGGAGTTCCTGGACTCGGCAGCGCGGGTGGTGACCGACCCCGGCCTGCGGGCGTTCGTCGACGCCCTTCGATCGTGCAACATCACCACCCATCGAACGTAGGACCGACCACCGGAGCTCCCATGAAGAAGCGCCTCGTCGTCGCCGTCCTCGTCCTGGTGCCGGTCCTGGTCCTCACCGGCGCCTGGTTCGGCCGAACGCTCGCCCTCCGCTTCTTCCCCATCCACCACTCTGGGGTGGTGCAGCGGATCGGCGTGGTCCAGAACCTCGGGACCGGTGGGCCGATGACGCGGTCGTTCGCCATCCTCCTGGAGGACGGCTTCGTGTGCGAGAGCACGCTGCCGGCGTTCGCCGCGGTCCAGAAAGGCGACACCGTGCACCTCCGGGGCTACCACGACGTGCGCGGCTGGCCGGTGATGGACCCCGGCTGGTGGCGGTGCACCGAAGCCCAGCTCGACGGGATCGAGACCGCGCGCACCCCCTGACCCTACCGGGTCCCGAGCGCCAGCGCCGCCAACACGATCGCGTACACCACCGTCGACCAGGCCACCGCGCCGGCGCCCCACCCCGTGGCGCGGGCTGCGACCGCCGCCTCGAGGGCGCCGAGGGCGAGCACCACCAGGCCTCCCACGAACAACACGGTGAACGGCTCGGGCGTGAACCCAGCAGCGAGCAGCGTCCCCGCCGTGAGACCCACCGGGATGCCCACCGCGGCCGGACGCCAGCGGGCGTAGCGGAGGTCGAGCCCCCCACCGACCTTCTCGGCGGGGGCGCCGCCCAGCCGCCGGATGCGGGCGCGCACCGCGGGCGCAAGCACGGGAGGCACGTCCACCGCGGCGCCTCCGAAGCGGGTGATGACCCACACCGTGGCCCGCCCCCCAGAAGACTCGAGGCCGACGCGGTCCACGTCCGTCCACGCCACGCGGGCGGCCCACGGGGGACCCAGGCGGATCCCCGCGCCAGTGAACGAGGCGTGGTCCAGGAGCCGGAGCAGGGGCCACGCGCTGCACACGCCGGCAGCCAACGCGCCAGGCGCGCCGGCGGCCCAGGTGCCTGCAGCCACGAGGCCGACGGCCAGGAGGAACCCGACCGCGAGCACCGGGTACAGCGGCAGGCCGAACGGCGCAGGCTCGAAGGTGCCGTCGCTCCAGTCCGAAGCCCAGGGCCGGAACGGGGCCTCCTCCTTCAGCCGCTCGCGGCGCGCGCCGTAGCCGGGCCCCAGGGGGACGCGCGCACCCGGGTCCGCGCCCTCGAGCCACGCCCGCCCGGTCCAGGACGAGTACCGCTCCACGAACGCGCCCGGCGGGGCGGCGCTCAGGCGACCTTCGCCGTGATCCGCTCCAGCGCCTTGCGTGCGTCCGGAGCGAGCGCCGCGGGGAAGTCCGGCGCGTCCACCATCGCCTTCGCCCACGACAGGGCTTCCTGCGCGCGCCGCGTGGCTCCGGCGGCGAGGCAGCTCTCGGCGAGCACCTCCCACGCGTAGACGAGCTCACCAGGGCCGCTCGCGTTGCCGCGGCACATCGCGAGGCAGGTCTCGGCGTGCGACACGGCAGCGCCGACCTCACCGAGCGCGAGGTGGGCTTTCGCGAGTCGGTACTCCGCGCGCTCCACTTCGAGCCAGGTCCCGGCGCGCTCCCACAACGCCCGGGCGAGGGTGGCCGACGTGCGCAGGTTCTCCCGGCCCACCTCGGTGCGCGCAGGCTGCGTCTCGAGGGCGCAGGCGAGGTTGTTGGTGGCCATGCCGAGCGACCGGGTGGCGAGGTGGCCGGGCGGGAGCCGGTAGAACGTGGCAGACACGCGAGCGAGCGCCTCGTTCGCGAGGTCCTCGGCACCGCGAGCGCCCGCGAGGCCGAGCACGACCGCCAGCGCCAGCGCCTCGTCCCCTCCGGCGTCGGCGGCGGACAACGCGGCGAGGGGTGCGAGGGTCCCCGTCGACAACGCGGCGAGGGCGGCGCGGGCCCGCAGAACGGCCGGCGCGTCGGGGTGGCTGCGCGCGAGCTCGTCGAGCGCGACCTCCACGTCGGCGTCACGGTCGAGGTGCTCGATCCCGACGTGCAACAGGAGTCGCACCACGCCGGCCACGTCGTCCTCTCCGGTGGTGGAGGTGAGCGCCCGAACCCGGTCGTAGACCGCATCGGGCGCAGTGGCGTGGTCACGCCACGCATCGGCCAGGTCCTGCGCCAGTGTCATCCCCCCCTCCGAAGCCATGCAGGATATCGCATGGGCCCCCACCGCGCCGGCGCCAACCTCCCCGCACGGACCGAGGATAGCGGGGAGCCATGACCGGCACCTCCCTCCCCCACCTCCTCACCCCCGTCCCGGGGCCTGCGTCGCGGGCAGCCGTGGACCTCCTCGCCCGGCACGAGTGTCCCGCCATCACCAGCCGGCGCGAGCGCCGGGCGAAGGCGCTCGGGGCCGCACACGACGACCCGATCGTGTGGGAGCGGGCGCTCGGCGCGAACGTCGAGGACGTCGACGGGAACGTGTTCGTCGACCTCACGGCCGGCTTCGGGGTCGCGCTCCTCGGGCACCGGCACCCCGACGTGGTCCGCGCGGTCCAGACGCAGTCCGAGCGCCTGCTGCATGCGATGGGCGACGCGTTCCCGGACCTCACCCGGGTGCGGCTGCTGGAGCGGCTGGGCGCGCTGTCTGCGCCGCTGTCGGTGGGGATCCTGGGCCTCTCCGGGAGCGACGCCGTCGACGCCGCCGTCAAGACCGCCGTCCTGGCGACGGGGCGCACGGGGGTCCTCGCGTTCGGTGGCGCCTACCACGGCCTCGCCACCGGCGTGCTGGGCCTCCAGGCCTACAAGGTGGACTTCACCGAGCCGTTCCGGCGCATCGTGCACCCCGAAGTCACCTGGCTCCCCTACGGCGCCGACCCGGACCACGTGCGGGAGGTCCTCGACCGCGGCGCAGTGGGCCTCGTGCTCGTGGAGCCCGTGTTGGGTCGCGGAGGCACCCGAGAGCCCCCGCCCGGCTGGCTCGGCGCCCTGCGAGCGGAGGCGACGCGCGCTGGGGCCCTGCTGGCGTTCGACGAGGTCCTGACCGGGTGTGGACGGACCGGAGAGCCCTGGGCGGGCGGCGCGGTGGTGCCCGACCTGCGCTGCGTCGGGAAGGCCCTCGCCGGCGGCATGCCGCTCTCGGCGTGCCTCGGCACCCCGGAGGTCATGGACGCGTGGGGGCGGAGCACGGGCGAAGCCATCCACACCCAGACGTTCCTCGGGCACCCCGTGGGCTGCGCTGCGGCCCTGGCCGTGCTCGACCACCTCGGGACCGACCTCCCCGCGCGATGTCTCGAGCGCGGCGCCCACCTCGCGGAGGCGCTCCGGGAGGCGGGGTTCGGCGTGCGCGGCCGCGGCCTGATGCTCGCCGCAGAGCTCGGTCGCGACGCGCTCGCCGCCAGCCGCGCCCTGCTCGCGCGCGGGTTCCTGGTCCTGCCCGCCGACGGCACCTCCCTGCAGCTCACGCCCCCGGTGGTCCTCACCGACGCCCAGACGGCCGCGTTCGTCCAGGCCCTCCGGACGCTTCCATGACCCGCGCTACGCTGGTCGCGCGCGTCCGCGCGTTCGTGCTCGGCCACCGCAGCGACGCGTTCGAGGACCTGGCCTGGGCCCTCCACACGTGGCAGCGCGCCCGGCACCCGGCCCTGGCGGCGTTCGCGGCGGGTGGCCCCACCTCCGGTCCGTGGACCGGGGTTCCCGCCGTACCCGTCGATCTGTTCCGCGACCCCGGCTTCGGCGGCCCGGGACCGGTGACCTTCCGGACCAGCGGCACCACCAGCGGCGTCCGCGGCGCCCACCACCTCGACGACACCGCGCTCTACGACCTCGCCAGCCCCCGCTGGGCGCGGGCGTGTGTCCCCGGGCTCCCGCGGCGGACCGTGGCCCTGCTGGAGGACCCGGCGCGGGTCCCCGACTCCTCCCTGTCCCACATGGTGCAGGAGCTGGGCGGACCGGTGTCGTGGCACGTCGCGGGGGGGCGGGTGGTGGCCGAGTCCCTGCGCGCGCTCGTGCAGGCCCCGACCTTCGTGCCCGCCACGGCGTTCGCGCTGGCCGAGTGGCTGGAGGACGAGCCCGGGCCGCTCCCGCCAGGGTCGGTGGTCATGATCACCGGCGGCTACAAGGGTCGCATCCGGCGGATCGACGCGGCCGACCTCGTCCGGCAGGCCCACCACCACCTGCGCCCCGCCCGGGTGGTCCTGGAGTACGGCATGACCGAGCTGTCCTCTCAGCTCTGGGGCACCCCGGGCACACCGTTCCTGCCGCCGCCGTGGCTGCGGGTGGTGGCGGTCGACCCCGAGGGCGACCCGCTGCCGGCCGGGGAGGTGGGCCAGCTCCGCTTCGTCGACCTGTGCAACGTCGACGGCGCGGTGGCGATCGAGACGATGGACGTGGGGAGCGTGGGTGTCGACGGCGCGGTGGCGCTCGGCGGACGGCTCGCCGGGGCGCCGCTGCGGGGGTGTTCGCTCGCTCTCGAGGCCACCCCGTGAGGGCCCAGGTCCGGTCCTGGCTCGCCGCGCTGGCCGCCACCGATCCGCCGCCCGGCGCGTTGTCCCCGGAGGGCGCCCGGCTGGTGTGGCGGGAGGCGCTCGAGGCCCTCCGCCCGGCAGCGCTGGACGAGGCGCTGGCGCGTCCGGGCCCGGGGTGGTCATCCATGGGCATGGCGTGCCCGCGCACGGTCCCCACCGCGCCCCTCGAGTGGTGCGCGGTCGCCCTGGGGCGCGGGACCCGCGTGACGCTGAAGGTCCCGGCCGACGACCCAGGCGCCGGCGCGCTCCTCGCAGAGACCGCGCAGGGCTTCGGCCTCCCGCTCGTCGCCACCACCGACCGCGCAGCGCTGGTGGAGCCGGCGCTCGCCGTGGTCATGGGCTCGGACGACACCGTAGCCGCAGTCCGCGCGGCGCGAGCGGGGCGGCCGGTCCTGGCGTTCGGCCACCGGTCCTCCGTGGCGTGGCTCACCGACCTCGGCTCGGTCGGGGCGCTGTCCGAAGACGCTGCCAGGTTCGATGGCCGCGGGTGTATGTCCCCCACCGTCGTGTACACGCCGCTCGACCCCGACGAGGTCGCGGCGGCGCTGGCGCTGGCGCTGGCGCGGTCCCAGGCGCGGTGGCCGCGGGGTCGGTTGTCCCCGCTCGAAGGGGCCCGCCTCCGGGTGCGGCTGGGGCGGGATCGCGTCGCCGGGCGCCTCCACGAGGGAGCGGGCTGGGCGGTATCGGTGGTGTCGGACCCACCCGACGAGGCGCTGCCGCGCTGGTTGCCGGTGGTTCACCGCGCCCGGTGGGCAGACGCGCTGCGGGAGCTCGACCCCGCGCACCTGAGCACCGTCGGCGCCGACGACGCCGTGGACGTTCCGCCTGCTGCGCGGAGGGCACCGTTCGGGCAGATGCAACGCCCGCCGCTGAACCGCCTCCACGACGGCGTGGACTGGCTCGGGCTCCTCGCGGAGCCCCTCAGCCTGCGGTGACTGCAGCCATCGAGTAGTAGTACCAGGCGCCCGCCACCCCGGCGACGCCCGTACACGCCAGCCCGCCGAGGACGAGCACCACCACGACGCCGATCACCACGAACATCAGGGTGTTCGACTTCTTCGGTGCTTCGGGCTCGACGGAGACCCTGGACGACGAAGGCGCAGCTGCAGCGCGGTCGGCGCCGCCCGGCGTGTTCCCCGACTTCGCCGCGTCCTCGTCGAACCAAGCGGCGCTGAACAGGGTGTCCATCCCGCCGCGGCGGCGTGCTTCGGGGGGCAGGGACGGCTTGTCCTTTTCGTTGCTCACGGACTTCTTCTCGTTGCTCGGATCAGTCGTCGCCGGATCATCGGGCCGGATCAGTCGTCATCGGGGAACTCGAGGTCTTCGCCACCCTTGCGGCGCGCGTCGCGGATGTTCGACTGTTCGCGGAGCCGAATCAAGGCCTCGCGCTCGATCTGGCGCACGCGTTCGCGCGACAGCGCCATCTCCTTGCCCACCTCGGAGAGGGTGCGGAACTCCCCGTCCTCGAGCCCGTAGCGGCGCGTGAGGACGAAGCGCTGGCGCTCGGACAGGACCTGTGCGAACGCGTTGTGCATCCGCCCGAGCTCCTGGGCCTGGATGGCGTCGGCGTCGGGCTGGATGGCGTCGTCGTCGGAGAGGAACCGCTCGAGGGGTCGCGGGCGGGGACCGTCGTCGACCGGCTGCTCCAGCGACACCGTGTTGCCCTGCGACAGCAGGAGCTCGGCGCGCTCCTTGTCGATCCCGACCTCCTCTGCGAGCTCGGCGATGCCGAACGGGACGCCCGCCGCCTCGAACCGCTTGATCGCCTTGCGGAGGTTGCGGGTCTGCTCGACCGCGCAGCCAGGAAGGCGCACAGGACGCCCCGTGTGGTCGATCGCGCGGGTCATCTGGGCGCGCACCCACCACCGCGCGTAGGTGGAGAACCGGATGCCGCGATCGGGGTCGAAGCGCTTGGCCGCGCGGAGGAGGCCGATGTAGCCCTCCTGCACGAGGTCCTCTTCGTCCATGAAGGGACCCGCGAGCTTGCGTGCCTCGCCGTGGGCGATGCGCCGGCCGGACATCGCGAGGCGCCAGCGCAGGCTCTCCGCCTGCTGCCATGCCGACTTCGCTACGCGGGCGCGCTGCTTGTACTCGGCGTTGTCCTTGCCGAACTTCCAGAGGACCTCGACCGCCGACTCGAGGCGATCGACTGCGCCGGCGCGGGTGCGCTCGGTCCGATCGGGACGCCGCCGCAACACCGGCTCGGCCTGGGGGTGGCCGATGACGGACTGCCGCGCAGCGTCCTCCGCCTTGCGGATCTGCCGGGCGATCTCCTTCTCCTCGTCGGCCGTGAGTCGCTCGGGACGACGGCTTTGGGGGAGCAGTGAGAAGGGGTTCGCCATGAGCTTGCTGCCGTCCGGGGTAGAGTGAGCGTGACGTTGTAGTCGGGTGGCGGACCGAATTCCAGGGGCCCGACCAGTAGGCAGGAAGTAACCCGGAGTCTCGATGCGGAACGTGCTGGCGTGGTGGTGCGCGGGCCTGCTGGCCTGCAACGGGGACCCGAAGCAGGTGGACGGAACGGGCGACGACGACGACGACACCGAGGGTTGTTCGGTCGATTCGGATTGCGTGCCCCTCCTGGAGATCTGCGACGCCGGGGAGTGCGTGGGGGGCGATCGGGACGACCAGTTCGAGGACGCGAACCCGCTGTTCCTCGGCGAGGAGCAGGCGAAGGCGGGGGTCCTCGCCACACGGGGCGATCTCGACACCTACGCGTACGAGTCCCCGGGGGACGAATGGGTGAGCGTGCGCACGGTCGTCGACGAGTCCGCTGCGGAGGCGGGGCTCGACACCGTCCTGACCCTGCACCAGGTGAACGGCGCGGTCCACGCCGAGATCGACGACTTTCCGGTGTGGCCCTACCGGGTGACCGGCTACGACTCGGTGTTGTACGCGTACCTGCCCACCCCGGGCACCTGGTACGTCACGGTCCAGGACGCCTCCACGTTCTACCCCGACCGCGACCCGGCGTTCGGCGAGGAGTTCGGCTACGAGGTGCTCGTGCGCGAGGCCTTCGGGACGAACGAGCCGGACTCCCTGTCCGCCCCCTCGGGCACCCTCGACCTCCCGGACGGGGACACGATCCTGTCGCTCGGCGTGGTGCTCGACGAGCCCGGAGACGTGGACCACCTCACCCTCGTGAACCCGGGGGACCAGCTCCTCGAGGTCTGGAGCGCGCCGGGCCTCGACGGCAGCGCGGCCACTCCGCTCGTGCGGCTGTACGACGACGCCACCCGCCTCGCGACGAAGGAGGGCCTGGGCCGGGAGGGGTACCTGACCTGGTTCGAGTCGCGGGCCGGAAGCTTCCGCCTCGAAGCCACCGACGCCTCCGGCGGAGGCAGCCCCGACCACTGGTTCCCGATCTTCGTCCGGACGTACCAAGCCGGCGACCCGCACCCGTTCTTCGCCGACAACACCTACACCCCCGAGGTGGAGCCGAACGACGGCACTGCTGGGCTCACGCTCGCGGCCGACGAGGTCGCGACCACGGGCGGCGACGGCTACGCGGCGTTCCGGCTCCAGGGGCGGCTCGACACGGCAGGTGACTCCGATCCCTGGGAGGCGGCCGTCACTCCGGGGGACCTGCTCTCGGTCCGGTGCTGGACCACGCGGTTCGGCTCCGAGGCCGCGCTGCGGGTCTCGGTGTCGTCGGGTGGCTCCGTGCTCGCCGAGTCCGACGCCCCCGACGACGAGGACTTCTACGTCGCGGACCTCGCGGCGCCGGCGTCCGGGCTCGTCACCGTGGCCGTCGACAACGCGGGGACCACGTTCGGAGCTGCTGCCTGGTATCGATGCGCCCTGTTCGCGGAGTGACGCGCGTGCGGCTCCGGGCGGCGCTGTCCGAAGCCGTGGCGACCGTGCGGAGCGCAGGGTCCCCGGTCGCGCGGTTCGTCCACCCGCTCCCCCTTCCGCCGATCGGTGATCGGCCGCCAGTCGTGCTGGTGCACGGGTACCTCGGCCACCCCGACGCGTTCCGGCCCCTGACCCGCCGGTTGTACGCAGCTGGCTGGTCTCGCGTCGTGGCGATGTCGTACCCGTCCACCCAGCTCCACCTGGACGAGATCGTGCACCGCCTCGGTGAGCTCGTCCGCCCGCTCGCAGCGCTCCATGGCCCCGTACACCTCGTGGGCCATTCGCTCGGGGCCGTGGCGTGCCGCGCCTGGGTGAAGCGCTTCGGGGGCGCCCCGTTCGTGCGGTCGTTCGTCTCGCTCGGGGGTCCCCACGCCGGGACCGCGTTGTGGCGCCTCGCTCCGCCCGTCTTGTGGGACGTCCTGCGCCCGGACGGGCCCTGGGTACGCCGCCTGGCCGACGGTCCGGAGCTCGTCCCCACCGTGGTCGTCCGCTCCTCGTACGACCAGCAGGTCCTCCCCCCGGTGCGGGCGAAGTTGCCGGGGATCGAAGAGCACCTCCTGGAGGGCACTGGCCACAACGGCCTGCTGTGGTCGCGGACCGCCCACGAGGCCGTGGTGCGCGCGCTCGAAGCCACTTCCCCAGCGCCCCAGTTCGGGGGATACTCCCCGGGATGATCCCCCTCCTCGCCCTGACCGCTGCCGCCCAGGACTCGCTGATCGGCGGCACGCAGCCCAACACCCTGGGCTTCGGGCTCAGCCAGAACTCCGCCTGCGAGACCTGCCACGCAGGGTGGGCCACGTCCCCCACCGAGATGTTGTCGGGCACGATGATGGCGATGGCCATGCACGACCCGATGTTCCAGGCCTCGCTCGTCATCGCCGAGCAGGACATCCCGGGGATCGGTGAGTTCTGCCTCCGCTGCCACACGCCCCCCGGCTGGCTCGAAGGGCGCTGCGTCCCAGGAGACGGCTCCGCGCTCGTACCCACGGACTACGAAGGCATCAGCTGCGACAGCTGCCACCGCATGATGCAGGATGCGGGCGGACCGCTGATCGGCAACGCCCGGTACACCATCGACGACTCGACCGACCGCCGCGCGGGTTCCGCCAGCGGACGCGCGACCCACGGGGTGGTCGTCGATCCGTTCACCACCTCGTCCGAGCTGTGCGGCGTGTGCCACGAGGTGTCGAACCCGCTGTTCGGCGACTTCCCCATCGAGCGGACCTACTCCGAGTGGGCCGCCTCGGCCTACAACGGAGACCGGGCCGATCCGGACACGAAGCAGTGCCAGGACTGTCACATGGAGGTCCAGCAGGGGTTCGCGGCCAACTCCGGGGCGCCGATGCGCGACATCCACGTGCACCGGATGGTGGGCGCCAACACGCTCGTGCCGAGGATCCTGGCGACCGAGCGGCCCGACCTCGGTGTGTCCGCCGCGTTGCTCGCCACCGCGGACGCCGCCGAGATGCACCTGCGGAAGGCCGCCACCGTCGAGCTCGTCACCGACACCCCTGCGGTGGCGGGCGCCGACTGGTCGTTCCAGGTCGTGGTGACGAACGAGTGTGGCCACAAGCTGCCCACCGGGTACCCGGAGGGGCGCCGGCTGTGGCTCGAGGTGGTCGTCACGGACGCGCTCGGCACCGAGCTCCTCCACTCGGGCGCGCTCGATCCGTCGGCGTACACCCTCGACGACACGGACCCCCAGCTCCGAAAGTACGAAGCCCGGCTCGGGAGCGACGGCGCGTACAGCTACCACATGGTCGAGCAGAACCAGGTGTTGTCCGACAACCGCATCCCGCCTCGGGGGTTCCGGGGCACGCCCGACATGGCGCCCGTCGGCCGCGAGTACCCCACCCTCCCCGACGGCACCCTCGCCAACTGGGACGAGGCCCCGTACGTCGTCTCCGTCCCCGCCGACGCCGCGACGCCGCTGCGCGTCAGCGCCACGCTCCTGCACCAGACCACGACCGCGGAGTTCACGGCCTTCCTGCGCGACGAGAACGTGACGAACGAGCTCGGGGACGAGTGGTACCGGATGTGGGAGGAAGCGGGCCGCGACGTTCCCGGCGAGGTCGACTCGGCCCTCACGACAGTGGTCGTGGAGCCACCACCCGCACCACCCGTGCCCACCGAGACGGCGAGCGACGAAGAGGACGATCGCGGGTGTGGCTGTGCCTCTGCTCCCGCGGGGACCGCGTGGTTGGCGGCGCTCCCGCTCCTGTGGTTGGCGCGGCGCCGCTCCCTCACGAGCCCTGGCTGAACAGGAACGGGTACGAGACGATCACGGTGCCACCTGCCTGCGGCGCCGGGAAGCGCATCCGCAGGAACCGCTCGGCGAGGCAACCCTCGACCGCGGGGCTGGCGAGCGTCGACGACCGCATCGAAGCCGCCGACACGGACCCGTCTCCGGAGATGGTGAACTTCATCACCACCTTGCCGCCCAGCTCCGGGCTCCGGTTGAGCTGGCGCTGGTAGCAGTACTTGAGCGACGGCAGGTTGCGCTTCACGACCTCGTCGATCAGGCTCCGGTCGAGCGGACCGAGCACCACCGCCTCCCGCGGCGACGAGCCGATCACGCCCTCCTCCTTCCCGCCACCACCACCGGGCACGCCGTAGTCGCGCGCTCCGTCCCCGATCCCGTGGGTGTGGATGCCGCCCAGCGAGTCCGCCTCCCCGCCGCCCCCGAGGCCGGGCCCCCGGCCGCCGAGACCACCGGTGCCGAGCTGGTTGCCCGCGCTCCCGATGAGGCCGCCCACCCCGCTCCGGAGGTCGTCCGACAGCGAAGACGAGCCCAGCACCGCAGCCACGGCGTCGTCGTCGATCGCGCCCAGGAGCCCCGCCCGCTCGGCGACGGCCCGATCGCGCTGATCCGAGCGCGCCTGCCGCTTCGCGACCTTGCGGTCACCGTCGTCGCGTCCGGTCTTGCCCTCCCGGTCCTTCGCCTTGGCGCCGGACTCCTCCTGCTTCGCCTTCACGCTGGCCACGGTGTCCGCCGTCGGCAGACCGAGGAGCAGCTCCACCAGCTCGGGCGGGACCTGGCGCGTGGCGTCGTGGTGGGTGGGCGGCACCATCCAGGTGGTCGCCACCATCGCGAGGAACAGGCACGCGCCGACGGCGAGCGCGCCGGAGAACAGGTGATCGGGGGCCTCGGCGCTCGCGCGCCCCACCCGCGGCGCCGGGGTCACCCGCCGCGCGAAGAACACGGACCCGCCCACCTCCACCACCAGCCGCGCGCTGGGCGGGATGGGGATCCGCAACGCCCCCTCCGGGGTGAGGGTGGCCTCCCCCGCTGCCACCAGCGCCGCGAACGGGCGCTGCTCGCCGCCCTGCTCCAGGAACCCCGCCCACCCGACGACCACGTGGGCCGCAGCTTCTCCGTCGGGACCCACCTCGAACAACGTCCAGCCCTCGGCCCCAGGCAGGTCGTCGGCGTCGACGACGAAGTCGGAGCGCCAGGCGCCTTCGACCTCGGACCACAGGGGCGCCACCCACGGCAGGAGCGCGCCCACCGGCCGGGGCACGAAGCCCATGTCGATGCCCAGGAAGCGCCAGTGGTGTCCGCTCTCGAGCCCGATCCGGACGTCGCCGTGCCCCGCCGGAAACTGGCGGGTCGCCAGCAACGTGGTGCCCCAGGCCTGGTGGATCTCGAGCGTGCGGCCGGAGGCGGGCGCCTCACGCTCGGAGAGCACGAAGGGAACGACGTCGCTGAGGTCAGCATCCTCCAGCGGGTCGGGATCGGACACGTCGGGCTCGAAGGAGGACATGGGAGACTCACTGCCGGAGGGGGAAGTCCCCCGGTCACTCCCTACCGACCCTCTCCCGCGGCGCTGGTTCCGCCGCCTTCGTCAAGCGTTCGCCAACGCCGTGTCGAGCGCTCGTCCGGATCTAGTTCCCGGAGCCGCCACCCGAACCGCCGCCGCCACCCGAGCCGCCGCCGCCACCCGAGCCGCCACCGCCACCCGAACCGCCACCCGAACCGCCGAGAATGCCGGACCCACCGAAGATGCCCGAGCCGCCACCCGAGCCACCGCCGCCCCCGGAGCCGCCACCCGAGCCCGTCGGGGTGCTGCCGGAGCCCGTCGGGGTGCTGCCGGAGCCGGTGCTGCCCGACCCGGTGGAGCCGCCCGACCCGCTGGTGGTTCCCGAGCCGCCACCGCCACCGGTGCCCGAGGTGGTGGAATCGCCCGTGTGCTGGACCCAGCCCGAGTGCGGATCGGCGTCCGTATCGGTGTCCGAGTCCGTGTCGGCGTCCGTGTCGGCGTCCGACTCGGTCGCGTCGGCGTCCGTGCCCGACGGGCCCTTGTCGAGCACCGCTTCGCCGTCGGTGCAGCCCGCGACCGCGATCGCTCCGGCCAGCCACCAGCGCATGACGCCTCCAGGGGCGAGAGTCTACCCCGCAACCGGGGGACGGCGAAAGCAGAAGACGTGCTCCCAGCGGCTCGTGCCGCGGGCGTGGTCCATCCGCTCGATGCTCGCGCGGGCGACCGAGAGCAATCCCGCCGCTCGACCGGCGTCTTCGGTGGGCTCCGACGTGTCGACCACGCCGGTGGGCGTGAGGCCGTCGCCGATCACGACCACGAGGTGCCCGCCGGGGTTCAGCGCCGCGGCGGCGCGCGCCGTCCAGCTCCGGGTGTCGGCGCTCCATCGCTTGCGGGCCGCGGCCTCCCCTTCGCGGAAGTGGCGACGCGCCCCGATCTCGTCATCCTGCTGCGGGTCCTCGCCCAGCCACACGTTCCGGAGGTGCTGGAGCGGCAGGTAGTCGTACGTAGAAGGGTACGGCGGGCTCGTGAGCACGAGATCCACCGGCTCCCGCAGCTCGAGCCGCCGCGCGTCCGACAGGGCGAGGTCGACGGGCAGCGTCCCGGGCGGGATGGCCTCGCGCAGGGCGGCAGCGCGGCGGCCGTACTCGCGGAGCTTCTTGTGGAACCACACCGCCGTGGTCCCCTGGGGGCGGTCGCGGACCTCGCGGCGGGCGTTCGTGTCGGACGCGCGGTGGCTGACCTTCACGAGGATCGAGGAGAACACGACCTCGAGGACGGGCCGGATGTCGGGCGGAGCGGCGGTGACGACCTTGCGGAGCGCCTCGAGCTCGAACAACACGTGCTCGTGGTACCAGTCGCGCACGGCCGCCAGGATCCGCGGCGGCGGAAGCTCCTGGGCCGAGCGGGCCGCTGCGGTGGCGGCGCGCCCCGCCGAACGCGCGCGGGTGAGGAGCGCTTCGTCCCAGGGGGTGGCGCGACCGCGGGCGACCCGCAGGCCGATGCGGCTGAGATCCCGGCCCACGGCGCGTCGCCCGGCGAGCAACGCCTCGACGAGGACGGTGCCACCCCCACAGAACGGGTCGAGCACACTGCGACCCGGCAGCGCGGCGACGAGCAGCCGAGCGGCGTCGGGGTGGAGCCCGGCAGGCCAGGTGTGGAACCCGTGGGTCACCCGGTCGACAGGGCCTTCGCACCGCAACGCACCAGCGAGGACCTCGGCCAGCGCAGGGTCGCCGAGGAGGACGGGTTCGGATGCGGACTGGACACCGGGCTTGCGCACGGCGCCGCGTAACGCGGCTGCCGCGGGTGAGGTCACCAGATCGTGGGCACCCAGAGCCAGCCCTCGAACGGGTTCACGAGGCCGTCGGCGAACAACGTGGGCGTCACCGGGACCTCGACGAGGTCGTCGACGCCGCCCGTGGCGCCGGTCGCCACCAACCCGGCCGGGAGGTCCACGCGCAGCACCCGCCCCTCGGGCAACGTGGAGGTGGCGCTCCCCGGGCCCGAGTCGGTCAGCCACAACGTGCCGTCGTCCGTGAGCTCCACCCCGCGCAGGAAGTCGAACGGGGCGGCAGCGCCCTCGGGCACGAGGTCGGCCACGTACGTGGGGGCGACGGTGAGGTCCGTGGTGGTGGCCACGCCCACGCTGCTGCCCCGGTCCCCGAGGCCGTCGGAGTGCGCGTACAACACGAACAGCTCTCCCTCGTGTTCGCGGAACACCGCGCCGTGGGGCGCGTGGAGGAACCCCTCCGCGGGATACCGCCACTTCAGGTCGAGCACCTCGGGGCTGACGAACTCCCAGAGCGTGAGGAAGCCCTCGGCGTCCCCGAACAGGCCCCCGCCGCGGTGGGTGAGCAGGAGGTAGCTCGACCCGTCCCGGTCGATGCGCTCGCTCCCGTTGGGGAAGCCCCCCATCCACTCCGGATCACCGGGGCTCAGCTGCTTGACGGCCTCGGCCGACGCGCCGTCGCCCGCGATCCAGGTGAGGCGGTCGCGCGCGATCTCCGTGACGAGGATGGTGTCGTCGGTCGGGTCGCGCAGCGCGTCGTGCGGGAACAGGAACCCGTCGAGCCGCCAGTCGAGGCCCGCGCCGTCGATCCGGGCCACGGCCCCACCCGCCAGCGGGCCGTCGGTGGTGAACGAGAGGAGGAGGCCGTCGCCGTCGGGGGAAGCGCCCTCCCCGCCACACGCGCCGCACTCGCCCACGAGCTCGGTCCACGCGGTGTCGAACACGCGAGCGCCGTCGTCGCCGAGCAACACGAGACCCCGCCCGTCCGGCACCACGAGGACGTGGTCGGCGTCGAGGAGGTGGGGGAGGTCGGGCATCGGATGGCCCACCAAAGAAGCGTCACAGCCAGCCAGCCACAACACGTCCACCTCTCGCTCCGGCGCTAACCACCGAACCGTCGCCCGACCGCAGCCAGCACCGAGCCGGGCTCCGCCGGGAGGGCACCGAGGAGGAGCGGGGGCGGGGGCGGCAGCGATGGCTCGCGGGCCAGGCCCAGTCTGCGCAGCGCGCTCGTCGCGCACGGGAGGGTCGGGAGGGCACGCCACGCCGCCACGGCCTGCTCGCGACCGCGGCCCGTCCGGTGGTGGAACACGTCCCAGGCCACGGCTGCGTCCTCGTGGGTCTCGCCCCTCGCCCACTCCGCGAGTGCGTCGAGGTCGTCCACGAGCCCGCGCCGCACCGGCTCGACGGATGCGACCGGGTGCTCGTCGCACCACCGCAGGGCCTCGTCGCAGCGCCCCTGGCGGACCAGGACCCAGCCGAGCTTCGACGGCCACCCGCCCAGCAGCTCAGCCGCGCGGAGTCCGACCACGCCATCGTCGAGCTCGCTCCAGGTCGCGAGCAGTCGTGCGCAGACCGAGCGTTGGCCGTTCGCGACAGCCACCGCGAGCCCGGCGCCGACACACCGCGCGGCCAGCGCGTGGCTTCCGTCGAGCTGGTACCCCTGCGCGAGCGTGAGCCACCGGACGGCCTCCGTCTCGCCCAGCCCGAAGCGCCGGGCCAGGAGCACCGCCTCCACCGTCCCTGCCTGGGCCTCCACCGTCCTCCCCGCCCGGTGCAGCGTGCTGGCGAGGTTCCCCAGGGCCTTCACGACGTCGGACCAGCGACCAGCGGCGCGGTGGTGGTCGACCAGCCACTGGAACGACGCCGCTGCGTCCTCCCACCGGCCCTCCTCGAACGCCATGGCAGCAACGACGTGCCGGCCGACGGCCGACTCGTCGCCGAACGCGCCGAGCACTTCGTCGCTCGGGGCCTTGAGTTGGCGCAGGGCCGCGAACCGGGTCAGCGCAGCGAGCGTGCGCACCGGCGGGGTGGCCGCCGACCCTTCGATGACGCGCCGTGCCAGTCCCTCCGCGTCCCCAAAGCGGCCGGACGCCAGCGCGAGCTGCGCCGAGGCGACGAGACCGCGCGCCCGAAGGTCCGGTGCCGCAGAGGCCGCGAGCACCTCCGACGCCCACGCGAGGTCGGCGGCGTTCCCGGTGGCGCCCGCGAGATCGGCGACCTCTACCACGAGCGCGGCGTCGGGCGACAGGGCGTAGCTCCGCTGCCACGCGGTGATGGCCGAGGTGGGGTGGGTGTGTCGGTCCCGCTCCCCTGCCCGCCGCCACGCCCGCGCGGCCTCTTCCGGCCGCCCGGCCGCCTCGGCCCAGGTCGCCTGCTGCTCGGGCGTCACCTCGGCTCCGAAGCGCGCAAGCAGCTCGCCGGCCAGGCTCCCCGGGTCCGCGACCCGCGCCAGGGCGCGGACGCCGGCCTCTGCGTGGACGAGGCGCAACCCGTCGGCGTCCCGTTCGAGGAGCCGCGCGGCGATCGCAGCGCGCACCGCCGCTCCGGGCCCACCCCAGGCCGCCAGGCGCTCCTCGGTCAGGGCGTCTCCGAGCAGGCCGGCAGCCGCCACCAGCCGGATCTCGGCCGGTGTCAGGTGGTCGAGCCGGCTGTCCAGCAGCCCCCCGAGCGTCGCCGGCGTCGCCGGGGTCGTGGTCGGCACCCAGCCCGACCCGCGGAGCCGCAGCGACCCGTCGGCGACCGCCGTCGCCACCCACTCCCGCACGAGCAGCGGAGACCCGCTGGTCCGCTCTGCGACCGCGGCCCGGAGGAACGGGGGCAGCTCCGCGCTGCCGAGCATGCCGGAGGCCATCGCCACCGACGCGTCGGAGGTCAGGGGCGGCAGCGTGACCACCACCCCGCCGGCCAGCAGCGCGTCGAGCGTCCCGGATCGCGCCCCCGCCCGGGTGGTGACCAGGATCGCGACCCGGGCCGGGTTCACCCAGAGCGCGCCGAGCACACGCCCGAGAAGCTCCGCTGCGCTGTCGTGAGCGAGGTCGAGGTCGTCCACCACCACGAGCAGGGGCCGCCCCTTCGCGACGGCCGACCACGTCTCGGCGAGCCGGAACGCGAGCCCGCCGAGGTCGCCGGCGTCCGGATCCCCCCGCCACCGCGCCACGGGATCGTCGACGCGGGCCACCTCCGAGACCCGCTCCATCACCGCAGCGACGGGGGCGAGCGGTGGCTCCCCTGGGCGGCCGCGGCCCCCGGCGACGAGGGCACCCTCTGCGCGCGCCGACGCCGCGAGCTCCGCCGCCAGGCGGGTGGTGCCGGAGCCGGGTGGACCGTCGACGCAGACGAGCCCGCCGTGCCGGAGGGCGTCCTGCAGAGCCGTCCACAGCCGGGCGCGCTCAGGTTCCCGACCGACGAGCGGCGGGACGTACAACGCCGGGCGCACCGATCGGGCAACGGGCGCTCGACCGCTGAACGGCGCCAACCGCTCGGCAACGACCACCGCGGAGGCCGGCCGCGCTGCGCGCTCGGGGGCGAGGAGCGAGAGGATCAGAGCCTCGAGCGCCGGGTCCACGTCGGCGCGGGCCGAAGGGGGCTCGGGTGGCAGCTGGAGCCGGCGCAGGGCGTTGCGCGGGCTGGCCGGGTTCACCGGGAGCGTCCCCGTGACGATCTCGTACAGGGTGGCGCCGAGCGCGTACAGGTCCGCACGGGCGTCGATCGCCTCCCCCCTGGCCTGCTCCGGCGACACGTACCCCAGGCTGCCCTGGACCCGATCCTCGACGTACGCCCGGCCGTGGACGGCGCGGGACAGGCCGAGGTCCGCGAGCACGACCTGTCCCGTCGCGCGCAAGAGCACGTTCGCGGGCTTGACGTCGGCGTGGACCAACCCCTCCCCGTGCAGCCAGGCGAGCGGCTCGCACAGCGCCTGGACGAGCCCGAGCAGCTCCGGATCCGGGCCCGTCGTCGCGGCCCCCTCGAAGTCGAAGGTGCCCCCGCTCGACAGGCGCCGGACCGCGATGCGATCGGCCAGGGAGCCGCCTTCGACGAGCTCCATGACCACGAACGGCCGCCCGCCGTGTTCTCCGCGGTCGACCACCCGTACGAACCCGTCGTGGCGGAGCCCGGCCTGCAGCCACACCTCCCGGTCGAAAGCTCGGGGGTCTCCGCCGGTCGACAACTTGAGCGCCAGCGGTGGGCCCCCGGCGTCAGCGACGACCTCGAACACCTCGCCCTGGCCGCCCCGCCCGAGCTGGCGGACGACGTTGTAGCCCCCAACGCGCATCCACATCTCTATCGGGCCGACGGCCGTGGTGAGAAGATCCGCAAGAACAGTTTCCGGTCGGGCCGGGTCGCGGGTCCAACGGACGAGAGAACGATGCAGCTCACCGACGACGAGGTCACCCGGCTCTACCACCGCTACGGCCACGTGCTGTTCCACCGGTGCCGGTCGATCGTGCGCAACGACGAGGAGGCGTGGGACGCCGTCCAGGAGACCTTCGCCCGGGTGGTCCGCAACGCAGAGACGTTCCGCGCCCAGTCGAGCCCGCTCACGTGGATGTACAAGATCTCCACCAACTACTGCCTGAACCAGCTCCGGAACCGCAAGGGCCACGACCAGAAGCACACCCGCCACGGGGAGGACATCTCGGGGCCCGCCACCACCGTGATGGACGACGACAGCAAGGACCGCGAGCGCATCCTCGCGATGCTCGACACCGCCGACGAGGAGACCCGCCTCGTGGTGGTGTACACGTTCTTCGACGACTGCACGCGGGAGGAGGTGGCCGAGCTCGTCGGGCTGTCCGTCCCCACCGTCCGCAAGCGCATCAACACGTTCCTCGACCGCGCCCGCAAGGAGCTCGGTCTCGCCCTGTCCGCCGCAGCCCTGCTGCTGGGCGCGCTCGGCACCACCGCACTGACCGCTTCCCTCGGGAGCTCGCCATGATCGACGCCAACCCCGGCACCCGTCCGAGCCACCTCACCCTCGATCGCCTCGCGGCGGGCGAGCTCTCCGAGGCCGAGTCCGCGACCGTGCGCGCCTCGATCGACGCCGCGGGGCAGTCGCACCTGGATCGGGTGGAGGCCGCGCGCACCCGCCTGCCCGCGCTCGATCTCGCCGCCATCCGCGCCCGCGCCGCCACGGCGGAGGCCTCCCCGCTGCCCGACGTGCGGCCCGCCAACACGACCTGGGCGTTCGTCGGGGTGTTCCTGGCGGTGGCCGCCGTGGTGCTGGTCCTCGCGAAGCTGTCGCTGGCGAGCCCCCCTGAGACGGTGGCTGGCGGCGGCGACATCCGGTTCCGCGCAGGGGACGGGCTCTCGGTGCTCCAGCTCGTGGACGACGTGCCGCGGGACTACGTCACCGGGACGCCGGTGAAGGACGGCGCGGTGCTGGGGTTCCAGGTGGTCGCGACCGGACACCACGCGGTCGTCGTGTTGTCGGTCGACGGCACCGGCCAGACCACCGTCTTCTGGCCCGAGTCCGGCACGGAGCCCGAACCGCTCCGCGGAGACGGCCTCGTGGCGCTCCCCGGCTCCGTGGTGCTCGACGACGCGCCGGGCCCCGAGATCTTCGTGGCCGTGTACGACCGCGACGTGCCGTCCGCGCTGCGCCTCGTCCAGGAGGCCTGGGCGACCGGTGGCGCCAGCGGGGTGCTGGGCCAGGCCACCGAGCTCCCGGGCGTCCACGCCGTGGAAGTCACCCGCAAGCACTGACGCCCGCAGCGGTTGCTCGCCGAGGTGCCCGGCGGTACCGTGCGGCCCGAACCGAGGTCGAAGCATGTGGACCACTCCCGCCTTCGCGCAACCCGTGGCCGAGGTGTCCACTGTAGACCTCACCGGCACCCAGCGCGCCGGGGATGACGTCACCGTGCTCGTCACGGCCGAGGGTGCCCTCTCCTTCCGCGGCGCGACGGTGCGCGACTACGAGCTCGCCCCGCTCCTGCGGGAGGCCGTGGCCAACAACCCCGCCACCCGCGTGGTCGTATCCGCCGATCCCGCGGCGCCGTACCAGTCCGTGCTCCTCGCGCTCGACCTCGGGCGGGAGTCCGGGGCCCGGGGGCTCGCCCTGGTGGCGACCGGCCTCACCGACGCCCCGCAACCGGCCGAGGACCCCTTGTTCCCCGGGGCAGGCGAGGTCGAGGCGCTCGACGGGGACCTCTCGCGCAAGCAGGAGCGCGCGCTCGCGCCCAAGCGGCGCAAGTTCCCGCAGAACCCGTACGCCAACACTGCGTCGTACACGGCGTACACGCTCGAGCCCGGCGAGGCCAAGATCGGCCTGGTGGCCGTGAACGTGGGGGTGCTCCCCCGGTTCCAGGTGGGTACGGCGCCGGTGCTCGACGTGTTGGGCGCCTTCAACGCCAACGCCCGCTACAACTTCCTGCACGCCGGGCCGCTCGACCTCGCGGCGCTGGGCCAGTACTACTACGTGCCGCTCGGGGCGCTCCTCGACAGCTCCCTCTCGGGCGAGGGACTGACCGTGACCACGCGGGCGTCGTACGCGGCCCTCGGCGGCACCGCGTCGCTCCGGCTCGCGAAGCCGTGGTCCCTGCACACCCAGCTGTACTGGGCCGCGCCCTCCGCCAACGGGGACATCGCGTTCGACGACCTCCCCGAGCTCCTGCTGCCCGGGCTGTCCCTCGGTGACTCCGGCGCGGTGGGGCTCGCCGTCAAGGCCGACCTCGCGGTGCTCAACCTCGCCACCGATCTCCGCTTCAACCGCCGGGACAGCGTGTACGCCTGGCTCCGGTACCCGTTCTACGGTCGGATCCGGGGGATCACCAGCGGCTCGATCGAGGGCGTCGGAGAGCTCGAGAACACCGACGTCATCCTGGCGTACGGCGACACGGTGGCCCTGGCGGACTCGTACTCCGTGGCGGTCGGGTACCAGGGCTCGTGGAAACACATCGAGGCCCGGATCGGCGCAGGCTGGTCGGCCGTGCCGGGAACCTGGCTGTTGCAGGCGTTCGAGCTCGGGTACAAGTTCGGCGGCGAGACCCGCCGCCGCGAGCGCGACATCCGGAAGGGCTACCGGCGGCTCGATGACGAGGTGGAAGCCCCTGCGCCGTGATCGCGTTTCCGATCCGGCGGCGTCGCGGGTCCATGAGTCGAGCCCCTCCGCGCCGGTGGGGTACGATCCCGCCGAGGTCCGATGGTGCTCCTCCTGCTCGCCGCTGCCCCCGCGTTCGCCAACGAGTACCGGTTCGGCGTGTTCGTGGGCAACGACCAGGGCCTCCCCGGCGATGCCGAGCTCGTGTTCGCGGAGTCCGACGCGCTGAAAATGCGCGATCTGTTCGTGGAGTACGGCGCCATGGAGCCGAAGGACGCCGTGTTGCTGCAGGGGCGCACGGCGGGCGCCGTCGAGCACGAGCTGCAGGTGATGGCCAGCCGCGCGCAGGCCGCGGTGAACGACGGCCACGAGGCAGTCGTCGTCTTCTACTACTCGGGGCACGGCGACGAGAGCTCGCTGCACCTCGGGTCCACGAAGATCGAGCACGAGAACCTCCGTCAGATGCTCGAGAACACCGGCGCAAACGTCCGGATCGCGATGGTGGACGCCTGCCAGTCCGGCGGCCTCGTCCGCCAGAAGGGCGGGGCGCGAGGCCCGGCCATCGACTGGACCGCGCCGGTGGTCGAGGCCACCCGCGGCACCGCGATCATCACGAGCTCCGCGGCCTCGGA
>JBIKWC010000276.1:0-9669 GCA_044356535.1 Myxococcota bacterium | reverse complement strand
GCCATCGCCATCCGCCGACGCGCCCTCGCCGCCGCAGAGCAGGCAGCCGCCCACGAGCTCGCTCCACTCCCGCTCCCACGCCGTCTCCCCCTCGGGACCCAGGAACGACAACCCCCGGCCGGTCGGGACCACCAGCACCCCGCGGTCGCCGAACGTGCCGGCGTCGGGGCGGGGCAACACCTCTCCTTCACCGGTGTGGTCCCCGGGTGGTGGCGGGGCGGGTTCGGGGTCGCAGGCCAGCAGGACGAGCAGGTGCACGGGTTCACCGGGGAGGTGCGGCGGTGGGGGTGGTCCCACGATAGCCGGGCGCTGCCGGAGGTTCCCGTGTCGCGTCAGTTCGAAGAAGGCACCACGCTCGATCGCTTCCTGATGGAGACCCTCCAGACCTACCCAGGCGCCACCGGGACGTTCGTGAACCTGTGCCAGAGCATCGCGCTGGCCGGAAAGATGATCTCGTCCCGCGTCAACCGCGCGGGGCTGGCCGGCATGCTCGGGGAGACCGGGCAGGTGAACATCCAGGGCGAGTTCGTCCAGAAGCTCGACGAGTACGCCAACGAGACGTTCAAGCGGGCGCTCGAGCACCGCGGTCACACGTGCATGGTGGTCTCGGAAGAGGACGAGGAGCCTTCGCTGGTCGGAGAGCGGTGGCACTCCGGACGGTACGTGGTCACGGTCGACCCCCTGGACGGCTCCTCCAACATCGACGTGAACGCCACGATCGGAACGATCTTCGGTGTGTTCCGTCGCAAGTCCGAAGAGGGGACCCAGGCGGGCCTCCAGGACGCGCTGCGGCCCGGCAACGAGCTGATCGCGGCCGGGTACATCGTGTACGGGTCGGGCACCCTGTTCGTGCTCGGGACCGATGCGGGGGTCCACGGTTTCACGCTCGATCCCACGATCGGCGAGTTCTTCCTGTCGCACCCGAACATTCGCGTGCCTGCGGGCAAGATCTTCTCCTGCAACGAGGGCTACCTCCCGAAGTGGCAGCCGGGCGTGCACACGTTTCTGGCGCGCGCCAAGGAGCGCGGGATGTCCGCCCGCTACATCGGGAGCCTCGTGGCGGACTTCCACCGGAACCTGCTCAAGGGCGGCGTGTTCCTGTACCCGGCGACGCCGAAGGAGCCCACGGGCAAGCTGCGCCTGCTGTACGAGGCGTTCCCCCTCGCGTACCTCGTGGAGAAGGCGGGAGGCTCGGCCACCGATGGGCGCACCCGGATCCTCGATCGCGTGCCCGCCGGCCTGCATGACCGCACCCCGCTGGTGATCGGCTCGAAGGAGCTGGTGGACGAGGTCACCGCGCTGATGTCGGCCGATCCGATCGCCTGACCCGCAGGCTGCCACGTCCTGTGGCGTCGGGAGGTTCCGGGGGCCGGTCGCGTTACGCATTCCACCCCCTTTTGCGACCCGGTGACGGCGACCCACCCCCCAACGGAGGCACCATGTTCCACCTGTCGGACGACCAGCGGGCGATCCGCGACCTGGCCCGCGGCTTCGCGCGCGACGAGGTCCTCGGCGGGGCCCAGGCCCGGGACAAGAGCCACGAGTACCCGGCAGAGCTCGTCGGGAAGCTGGCGGACCTCGGGTTCATGGGCATGTTCGTGCCCGCCGAGTACGGCGGCGCCGGCCTCGACACGTTGTCCTACGTCCTCGCGCTCGAGGAGATCTGCTACGCCGACGCAGGCGTGGGCGTGATCATGAGCGTGCAGAACAGCCTCGCGGGCTGGCCGGTGCTGGGCTTCGGCACCCACGCGCAGAAGCAGAAGTACCTCGAGCCCATGGCGACGGGCCGCACGATCGGCTGCTACGCGCTCACCGAGCCGGGGGCAGGGTCGGATGCGGGCTCGCAGCGCACCCGCGCGGTGAAGGTGCCGGGCGGGTACCGGCTCAACGGCACCAAGATGTGGATCACGAACGGCCCCAACGCCGGCATCATCGTGACGTACGCGAACCTCGACCCCGAGCAGCGCCACCGCACGGTGTGCGCCTTCATCCTCGAGTCGTCGTTCCCGGGGTTCAAGGTCGGCAAGGTCGAGGAGAAGATGGGGATCCGGTGCTCGGCCACGAGCGAGCTCGTGTACGACGACCTGTTCGTCCCCGACGAGAACCTCCTGCACCTCGAGAACGAGGGCTTCAAGGTGGCGATGGCCACCCTCGACGGCGGCCGCATCGGCATCGCCGCGCAGGCCCTGGGCATCGGGCAGCGCTGCCTCGACCTGGCGGTGGCCTACGCGAAGGAGCGCAAGACGTTCGGCAAGGCCATCGCGGATCACCAGGCGATCCAGTGGAAGATCGCGGACATGCGCACGCGCCTCGAGGCTTCGCGCCTGCTCACGTGGCGCGCCGCCGCCATGAAGGACGCCGACCAGCGGTGCTCCGCGGAGGCCTCCATGGCCAAGCTCATGGCCTCCGAGACCGCCAACTTCTGCGCGTACGAAGCCCTCCAGATCTTCGGCGGCTACGGGTATTCTCAGGAGTACGAGGTGGAGCGGTTGTACCGCGACGCCCGCATCACGACGCTGTACGAGGGCACCTCCGAGATCCAGCGCCTCGTGGTTGCCAAGAGCACGATCGGGGGCTGAACCATGTCGGATGCGCCATCCCAACCGCCCCGGATCCGGGTGTTGGTCGCCAAGCCGGGCCTCGATGGCCACGATCGCGGCGCGAAGGTCGTCGCTCGCGGCCTGCGCGACGCGGGGATGGAGGTCGTGTACTCGGGCCTGCACCGCACCCCCGAGCAGATCGTGCGCACCGCCCTCGAGGAGGACGTTCAGGTCATCGGGTTGTCGATCCTGTCCGGGGCGCACCTGCGGCTGCTCCCCGAGGTCGTGGCGGGGCTGCGGCGCGAGGGGATGCACGACGTGCTGGTGGTCGCGGGCGGCATCATCCCCGACGACGACGTCCGCACCCTCCAGGAGGCCGGCGTGTCGGCGGTGTTCCCGCCGGGGACCCCGATCTCGTCCATCGTGGCGTACCTGCACGCCAACGTGGTGGTGCCCCCACCCGCGGAGGACTGAATGGGGGCGCGACGCCTGGAGCGGGCCGTGTTGGCGCCCGCCCTGCTGACGGGCACGTCGGCCGAGTTCCTCGGTCGGAAGCCGAGCCCCACGGTGCTCCGCGATCGGCGGCTCGTGTTCGTACTGGGCGCCGCAGGGGTGGGCAAGACCACGGTCGGGCGCGCGCTCTGTGGCCCGTCCGCTCCCGAGCTCGATCCCCGCAGCCTCGAGACGGCGCTCGTGGACCGCGTCCGCACCGGGGATTGGGGGGACTGGGCCCGCACCGAGACCCTCCTCATCGACGGCCCCCGCTGGCTGCGGGATCGCCCCGGCGCGGTCGCGTTCCTGCTCGAGCTGTGCGCGCTCCGCGCCGCATCCGGCCTGCTGACCGTCGTGTGCCAGGCCGAAGCCGACGGCTCCGTCGAGGAGATCATCCGCCTGTGTGCGCCCGGCGCCGCGGTGGTCCTGGGCCTGCGGTTCCCGAAGGGGGCCCGCTCCCGTCGCAAGACCGCGTTGCAGCTCTGTGAGCAGCTCGGGTTGCCCCCCGCGGCGGCCGTCGGCACCGAGGCCCTCGAACCCTGGCGCTACGATCTCCTGCGAGCCCACCTGATCGAGCGGGCCTGGCCCGGCGGAGCGACCGATGGACCCGGCAACTGAGCTTCTGGGACACCCCAGGTTCTCCTGGCGCGAGGGCATGCGGGACCGCCGCGGCGTACGCGTGGTCGACCTCGAGCTCCTGGACGGCATGGAGGCGCCCGACCTCTCCGACGCAGCCACGGCCGGCGTGGTGCTGCAGATGCTCGACGAGACCGGCCGCTTCACGGACGTGGTCCGCCAGCAGGGCGAGTTCGTGGTGGCGGTGGACCTCCCCGAAGACGGCGTCACGGGCTGGGTCGCGGACACCCTCGGAGAAGCCGCGGCGCTCGCGCTCCTCGGCCTCTGGGAGGTCCTGGACTTCGACGCCGTGGAGTCGGAGGCGTGATCGCCCTGCTCACCGCAGCAGCGCAGGCCTCCGGGACCTGCGGGCTGCAGGTCGACGGCGCGCCCGCGGCCGCGCTCGACTGCGTGGTCGGCGGGGAGTGGAAGCTCGTCTGCGACCTGCCGTCGGCGGGGCCACGCGTGCGGGTCCGCGCCTCGGTGGAGGGGCTCGGGCTCACCGGCGAGGCGCGGGTCCCGTTCCTGGTCGAGCGCCCGGACGGCGGGGCCTCCTTCACGTTGCCGCTCTCGGGGGAGGGCCCAGGCGCGTTCACCGCCGAGCGCCTCGCGGGAGGGCTCGCGGCGGGCATGACCCTGGGGCCGTCCCAGTGGTGCCCAGCGGGGCTCCCCGGCCCGGAAGGGGAGCGCCAGGCCACGCCCCTCGTGCTCGAGGTGGTCTCGTACGAGCAGACGGGCACCGTCGACGAGATCCTCGACGGCGGCGTGGTGAACCACGTCGCCACCTTCGATCGGGGGACCCCGGTCGCGTCCGTGACGATCCCGATCGTGCAGCGGCCTGCGTCGGCAGCCGCCGATCCAGCTCCTCCCCCTGCCGATCGTCCGTTGCGGGCGCGGCTCCAGCTGCGCGCAGGGGACGGTACCTGGGTCGCAGTCGAGGTCACCGGCGTCCGGCGCGACGTCCGCGTCCCGCCCGGCGCGGTCCGGCTGTTGGTGGTGGACGTGCCGCTGGCACAGTTGGCTGCGTTGTCTCCGGACGACACCGTGAAGTACCTGCGCGACGACCTCGAGACGTGGTTCGGCGGAGACCCCTCGTCGATGCTGGGTCTCGTGGCCTGGTCGAAGGGCGATCTGCCCGCGCCCGTGCCGCTGGTGTGGACGGGGAACACGGCCCGCACAGAGCGCGTGGACCTCCGCCTGACGAAGGGAGCCACGGTCGTCCGCGTGGCCCTCGGCTGGCGGGAGCAGGGGATGGACGCCGCAGCCCGCAAGGTGGTGGACGAGGTCGTGGCGACAACGCCGTGAGCACGCTTGCGGCCCCGGGGGGAACGGTTAGTCCGCACGGCATCGGGGCGTAGCGCAGCCTGGTAGCGCACCAGACTGGGGGTCTGGTGGTCGCTGGTTCGAATCCAGTCGCCCCGACCATTTTGAAACCCAGCCGAAAGGTTGGGTTTCTTCGTTTAGGGAGCCCCGGCAAGGCCGCGCGGATCCACGAAGTTCACGGCTCCGCCAGCGAACCCTCGGGCGTCCGTCCTGGCATCCTTCCGTTCGGACGAGCTCAGTTGGCGAGGAGCTTGCGGCCTTCGCGCAGGGTGCGGGCCAGGCGACGCAGGGACCGGCGGCACATCCGGGCGGCCGAGCGCGTGGCGATCTTCGCCTCGAGGTCCTCGAGGACCTCGCGGAGGTGGGCGTCCCCGGCGGCGGAGACCCCTTCGGCGAGGAGCACCTGCTGGAGCAGGGTGAGGCGCTCCTCGAGCCGGGCCAGCTGCTTGCGGACCCAGCGCACGTGTTTGCGCCAGCGCTCGCGGACGGGCCGGGCGGGGAGCAGGGACGCCACCCGGCGCAGCGCAGCGTGGGTCTTCTCGATGCGGCGTGCCCCGTTGAGGCCGCGCCCGAGCCGGGAGGTGTTGCTGTTCTGTTCTTGCAGCGGGATCACGGTGGACGACTCGCGATCGAGCGCGCCCTCGGCCAACCGCACCAGCGCCCGACAGGTCTTCGCGTCGAACTCGGTCAGCGTTGCGAGCTGATCCGCGCCCACCCGCACCACGTCCTCGAGGTGCGACAGGCCGGCCGCCTCGAGCTTGCGGAGCCGGCGGGCGTCGAGCCCGGGAAGAGAATGGTGGGTCAGTGGGTGCACGGGGATGCCCTAGCCGTTCATGGGTGAGGCGGCGAACAATGCGAGCGGGGAGGGGGTCTCGCCGAGCCGCCGGAGCAGGGACGTGCCTGGACTCTCTCCCAACCCAATCTGGCGCTGCAGGGGCTCGAGCCACCGCACGTCGTGGGGCGCCACCCGGCCGAGCCCCTCGGCGGCGAGCGTGGTCACCTCTGCGGCCCAGTCCGCGAGGCGGCGGCCACCGTGGTCACCCTGGAGGCCGTGGCGACACGCCCGGTCGAACCGATCGGCGGAGGTCCCGTGGGAGGCGAAGCGCAGCGCGACGCTCGTGGCGGCGTCGAGCGCGGTGTCGTCGTAGAACAGGCCCTTCCAGAGCGCCGCGAAGCCCATGGCGAGGGGGAGGGGAACACAGTCGGCGCCGCGAACCTCGATCGCCCGCTTCACCCGGACCTCGGGGAACACGCTCGTGAGGTGGAGCTCCCAGTCCTCGGCGGTCGGCCGCTCTTCGACCGGGCCCGCCATCCACTCGGCGAAGGTCTGGCCGTGCGCGAACTTCCACTTCCGCTCGCGGTCCTTCTTGAACATCATGGGGACCGACAGCAGCCAGTCGATCCAGCGCTCCCAGGTGAAGTTCGCGGCGGCGGCGGGGAACCCGGTGCGCGCGGGGTCGGTGCGGGTCCAGATCTGGCCGCGCCAGCTGACGTACCCGGACGGGCGGCCGTCGCGGTAGGGGCTGTTCGCGAACATCGCGGTGGTCAGGGGCCCGAGCAGCGTGGAGAGCCGCACCTTCCGCGCGCAGTCCTCCTCGTCCGAGTAGTCGTAGGTGGCCTGGATCGCCGCGGTGCCCTTCATCATGTGGTGGGACAGGTCGCCGCGTTGGGCCAGGAAGTCGCGCATGATGACGTACCGGCCCTTCGGGACCCACGCGATGTCGTCGATCGCCGCCCAGGGAGTGAACCCGAGGGCCACCTGGTGGACGTTCGTTCCCACCAGCGCGCGGTCCACCTCCTCGGTGAAGGCGCGGGCTTCGGCCTCGATCTCGGCGATCGAGTAGAACGGTGCCCCCGACAGCTCGTACTGGCCGCCGGGCTCGAGGGTGACGCTGGAGGCGCCACGGGTCATGGCGATCGGGTTACCGTTCTCGCGGACCATGTCCCAGCCGGCCACGCCGGGGGCACCGGGCGCCATGGTGTCCATGAGCCAGCGCACGCCGGGCTCGCCGAGGTAGGGCAGGGGGCTGCCGTCGGTCCGGAGCAGGTGGCGTTCGAACTCCGCACCCACCCGCCAGGTGTGGCGCGGCTTTCCGGAGCGGGCGTAGTCGCGAACGAAGGACTCACGAGAGAGCTGGTCGTGCATCGGGCCGCTTTAACGTTCCGGCCGTACCCCGCTCGGCCCGGCGGGGGTATGAACCACAGAACGCCCCTGGCTCGCGTGATTCGGAGGGTACCCGTGCGCGTCCATCTCCCCCTGTTCCTGATCGCGGCCGGTTGTGTTCCGCGGCTCTACTCCGAGGGCCCCGTCCAGACGGGCGGGAACTGGGAGCCCCCGGAGAACACGTGGGGTGTGGGCGAACCGCCGGCCAGCCTGCGGGGGACCGGGTTCGACCCCGGCGAGGTGCCTCCCGACTTCCGCCTCACGGATCAGCTCGGTGACGAGGTCTCGCTGTGGCAGTTCTACGGGCAGGTGGTGCTCTTCGACGTGAGCACGGTGTGGTGCGCGCCGTGCCGGGACATCGCAGCCGAAGCCCAGGCCACGCAGGACGACTACGGCGCGGAGGGCTTCGTGTACCTCACGGTGCTGCAGCAGGACATCGACGGCGATCCGCCGAAGCTCGACGACGTGCAGGAGTGGTCCCAGGTCTTCGGCATCGTGGGAGCGCCCGTCGTGGGGGACGACGCGACCCCGTCGGCGACCCTGCCCGCGATCCAGTTCGGCCAGTACCCGGCGGTGTTGCTGCTCGATCGCGACCTCGTGGTCCGGGAGCGGGTCACGCCGGTCACGGACGAAGCCATCCGGCAGGCGATCGAAGCGGCCCTTTGAACTCGCGCCCGGGTGGTTAGGGAGGACCCGTCGGCATCGGCGCGGAGCGAACCCAGTCCCGCAGCGCGATAGAGTGCCGGCTCGGAGGTCCTCGTGGGTGCCTATTCGAACCCGTACGCCGTCGCCGCCATCGAAGCGCCCGAGAGCGCTCGGGCAGAGTTCCTGCGCAGCGTGGGCCTCTGGACGGCAGGCGGCCTGATGATCGCCGGCGCCACGTCGGTGTTCTCGACTGCAGCGGTGGCCCTGATCCCGGCGCTGCACAACCAGTGGGTGTCGCTGGGCATCATGCTCGGCACGATGTTCGGCGCGCAGGCCATCGGGCGCAGCGCGGTGTACTCGGAGTCCGCCGCCACGCGGACCCTGGCGTTCGCCGGCGGCATGGCGCTCGAGGGCGTGGCCATGGGGTACCTGCTGTTCTCGGCCATGCTCGTGTCGTGGAACCTGTACGCGAACCCGCTCGTGTTCCTGTTCCAGGGCCTCGGGCTCGTGGGCCTCACGTTCGTCGGCATGATCGCGTACCTGCTCACGGGGCCGAAGAACCTGTCGATGCTCGGTGGCGCGTTGTCGGCGATGGTGCTGCCCATGATCGGGCTCATGGTCATCAGCTTCGTGTTCCCGATGAACGGCATCGTCGGGATCCTGATGAGCCTCGTGTTCGTCGGGATGAGCGCCGGCGGGCTGCTGTACAACCTCAACGCCGTGATGCACACGATGTCGACGAAGATGGTGGTGCCCGCGGCCTACCACGTGTCGATGGGCATCCTGGTCCTGTTCTGGAACGTGGTCACGCTGCTCATGAAGCTGCAGCGCCGCTGACCCTGGAGCGCTGAGAAGCGCAGGGCGGGGGAATCCGGGTTCGGGTTCCCCTTTCTCCCGGACACTCTACTTAACATAATATACATTATCGGACATCGACCCACGTGCAGGGAGGGGGTGGGTCGCCGCCTCCCTGGCGCGGCGGTATCCTGCACCCCATGTGGTCCTGGCTGTTCGCGTGTCAGGCGCCGGTCGGCGTCGGCGTCCCGTGGCTCGACCTGCCGGCGGTGTTCGAGGTGTCGGCCGAGCTCGGTGGCCCCACCACGGTCCCGCTCGCCTTGTCGAACACCGGCACCGGTCCCGCCGAGGTGTCTGCCGTCATCGACGGCGCGCCCGCGTTCTCCGTCCCGGAGGCGCTGGTCCTGGTGCCGCCCGGAGGAACTGGCGTCCTGTTCCTCACGTTCACGCCGCCCGATCCCGACGGCGCGGAGGCCACGCTGGAGCTCCGCTCGCGGCTCGCCACCTCGACGGTGCCGGTGCGCGGGCTCGTCATCGTGGACGCGGACGGTGACGGCGCTACGACGCAGCTCGCGGGTGGCGACGACTGCGACGACCACGATCCGGCCAGGTTCCCCGACAACCCCGAGGTCTGCAACGGCGTGGACGACGACTGCAACGACGTCGTCGACGATCCCGCCGCGCCGCCCGTCTGGTTCGCGGATCGGGATGGCGACTCGTTCGGGGACGCGGCCGACGCCCGAACCCAGTGTGACCCGCCATCCGGCTTCGTCTCCGACGACACCGACTGCGACGACAGCGACGGAACCACGTTCCCCGGGGCGCGCGACCCGTTCTACGACGGCCTCGATCAGGACTGCGACGCGGCCGACGACTTCGACCAGGACCTGGACGGCGCCCGGCACCCCTCCGGTGGCGGGCTCGACTGCGACGACCGAGATGCCGCCGTCGCTCCCGGGCTCCCCGAGGTCTGGTACGACGGCGTCGACCAGGACTGCGACGGCAACGACGACGACCAGGACTTCGACGGCGACCCCCTGGCCGCCGATTGCGACGACGCCGACCCCACCTTCGGGCCCTCGGCGCCGGAGATCT
>JBIKWC010000275.1:0-9715 GCA_044356535.1 Myxococcota bacterium | reverse complement strand
CGCAGGGCGTGGCCCGCTACACGGCCGAGGAGCGCGCGCGGATGGCCATCGCCGACCTCGACGCCGTGGTCGCCCAGCTCGGGGCGTCGCCGTTCCTGTTCGGGGATCGGCCCTGCACCGCGGACGCCACGTTGTTCGGGTTCACCTGCCAGTGGTTGTGGACGCCGTTCGACGGGCCCCTCCAGCGCCACGCGCGCGCCCAGTCGGCGCTCGTGGCCTGGGCCGAGCGGGTGCGCGACCGGTACTGGACCAAGGTCCCTCCCCTCACCTGACCACCAGCCCTCCGACCGCCAGCGGGCTACGTGCGGGCGTGCGCAACCACCTCGGTCAGGTCCGTCACCTCGGCAGCTTCGAGCGGGAGCTCCCCGTCCTCGGACGGCCGGAGATCGCGTTCGTCGGCCGCTCCAACGTGGGCAAGAGCTCGGCGCTCAACACGCTCCTCCGCCGCAAGGCAGTGGCCCGCGTGTCCGGCACGCCGGGTCGCACCCAGCTCGTCAACCTGTTCGATCTCGACGAGAAGCTCGTGTTCGCCGATCTGCCCGGGTACGGGTGGGCGAAGGTCCCGGACGCCGTGCGCGACGCCTGGAAGCCGATGATCGAGGCCTACCTCGGCGAGCGCGCGGACCTCAAGCTCGTGGTCGTGCTGGTCGACGCGCGGCGCGAGCCCCAGGAGCTCGACGGCGCGATGTTCTGGGCACTGACCGAGGCCCGGATCCCGTCGTTGTGTGTGGCGACCAAGTGCGACAAGCTCAGCAAGCAGGAAGCGTCCCGGCAGCTGGGCGCGATCCGCCGCGAGTTCCGGTTGCCGCCGAACCAGCCGCTCGCCTTCTCGTCGGTGGACCGGCGGGGGTTCGACGCCGTGTGGGACGTGATCGAGGAGGTCGCGGGCCTCAGCCCACCCAGCCCATGACCCCGCGCGCGATCGCTTCGCCGAAGGCCTCGGAGCGGTCGACGAGGTCGATCCGCAGCTCGACCACCAGCGTGAAGGTGCGGTCCTGCGCCAGGAAGGTGTCGCCCAGCGCCGCGCCCTCGTGGCTCCAGGCGCCCAGCCGCCCCGCCAATGCTGCGACGCCGCGCAGCTCCTGGGGCTCGGGGGTGGTGCCGGTCGCGACCTCCTCCACGAGAGGGTTCTGCTCGTCGACCCACGCCAGGTGGGCGAGGCGCGCCGCAGTGGCCGCAGGCAAGTGCCCGACGCGCCCGAGCCAGGTGAACCACCGGGCCGCGAGGAACCGCACGGAGACGGCCCACGGAGACATCGGCGGGTAGGGGCTCGGGCCGAGGGTCAGGCCGAGCGCCGTGACCTGCGCGTCGATCGCGCGCTCGAGGGTGCGGGGGGTGCCGCGGAGGTCCGCAGGGACGAGGCGCGAGAGGCCCACGGGGCGTCCCGTGTTCCACGGGGTGGAGGGGATCAGCGAGACCTCGGAGCGCCGCACCGGGCGGCCGCCCGCCATCCGATCGTAGGTGGAGCCGAGGTCGCCGTACGAATGGATCTCGACGAGCCCCCGACACCCGCTGGAGGCCTCCTCGATGCGGGCGAGCGCGGCACGGTGCCAGGCTTCGATCTCGAGCGCCACGCCGGGCCGGAGGGCGCCCTGCGTCCACTGATCGAGGGCTCCCTTGCCGAACAGGGTCTCCTGGGCCTCCTCGCGCCCCTTCCACGGCCGGTTGAGGTCCACGAGGCCCCGCGGCAGCGTGGGGTACAGGCCGCGCCACCCCGAGGTACGCGTGGCGCCGAGGAGGGCTTCGTCGGTGCCGCCGTCGTGCCAGCCGGCGATGCGCTCGGCGAAGGCAGACTGCACCCCCGGGTCGTCGCGGACCCAGCGGTCTGCTTCGGGCACCGTGGCCGGGGCGTGGGGCGCCACCCACAGGCAGGGGCCCTCTCCGGGGATCTCGTCCATCGCAGGCCGGTTCATGAATCCACGTCACCCACCTGTCCGAGGCCCGCCACCTTCGGATACGGTGGAGAGACGGCGAACGGGGGATCTCCTCGATGTTGTTGGCCCTCATGGGTGAAGGCAGCGGCGGCTCCGCCTCGGGGCCGTGTGTCGACGACGACCGGAACTGGTTCTGGTTCGAGCTCGATCGCTGGCCCCACGCCGAGGTCACGAACGGCCCGCGGCTCACCTCGCCGTCCTCCGAGTCCGCGTACCGCCAGCTCGTCGCCGCTCAGCAGGTCGGTACCGGAGACCGCCGGCGTTGCCTCCTGCAGGTGTACGTGCGCGGGAAGGTCGTGCTGGGCGCGATCGTGGGCACGAGCAGCGGCGACCTCGTGCTCGACGACCTCGCCCGCCGCCTGTACCCTCCCCCCGAGCGCGACCTCGAGGGCGCCGAGGCCTTCGCGGTGTCGGTGTACGGCCGCAAGCTGGCCCCCGAGTCCACCTTCTCGGTCGAGCTTCCCTGAGCGCCGATCAGGAAGGGCTGGCTGGCCGGCGGAACCCCGTCGCCACCACGAAGAACTCGCGGCTGTTCTTGCGCACCGCCTCGGGCCGGGCGCGCTTCACCTCGGTGAACCAGGTCCGCAGCGACATCACGAACGCGTGGGCGTCCTGGCCGTCGAACACCTTGCAGACGAACGCCCCGCCGGGCTCGAGCAGGGCCACCGCGAGATCGCGCGCCTGGGTGACGAGCTCGATCTGCACGAAGTGGTCGCCGGTCGGATCGCCGGTCGTGTTCGGGGCCATGTCCGACAACACCACGTTCGCGCCAGCGCCTCCGAGCGCCTCGCGCAGCTCGTCGGGCGTGACCTCGAGCACCGACTTCACGAGCACGGGGCCCGGGCGGCTCGTCGGCTCCTGGATGTCGACCCCGACCACCAGGCCCGTCCTGCCCACCACCTCGGCGGCGTACACGAGCCACGATCCCGGCGCGCACCCGAGGTCGACGACCCGGTGTCCCGCGCGGAGCATGTGGTGTTTGTCCTGCAGCTCCTTGAGCTTGAACACCGAACGCGCGGCGTACCCCTCCTCCTTCGCCTGCACGGTGAAGCGGTCGGGCTTGCGGTAGGGGTTCTTGGACACGTCGCGGCCGGATCGACGCGTCACTGGCCTGCGCGGGCAGCCAGGAAGCTCGCGAGCGAGCGGACCATCTCGCCCGTGCCGCCCGCGGCATACCGAGCGTTGGCCTTGTCCATGAACGCGGGCCCGGCGATGTCGAGGTGGGCCCAGACGGGCTTGTGGGCCTCGGTGCCGACGAACGCCTGGAGGAACAACGCCGCCGTGGACGCGCCCGCCATCCGGCCACCGGAGTTCTTCATCTGCGCGTAGTCCGACTTCAGGTGCTCCTTGTAGCCGGCGTGGATCGGGAGCCGCCACAGCCCCTCTCCCGTCGCGTCCGCGGCGGCGGAGAGCTCGCCGGCGAGGCCGTCCGAGTCCGTGAACAGGCCGGTGAAGTCGTCACCCAGGGCCACCACGCAGGCGCCCGTCAGGGTGGCGGCGTCCAGGATGGTGCTCACGCCCGGGACCTCCGACGCGAGGATCAGGGCGTCGGCGAGGATCAGGCGGCCTTCGGCGTCCGTGTTGTTGATCTCGACCGTGACGCCGTTCCGGTAGCGGAGCACGTCGCCGAGCTTGTAGCTCGTGCTCGACACCATGTTCTCGACCGCGGGACAGAAGGTGTCGAGGTCGATCGCGAGCCCGAGCTCGGCGGCGATCGCGGTGGCCGCCAACATGGTGGACGAGCCACCCATGTCGCAGCGCATCGTCATCATGCCGTCCGTCGGCTTGAGCGAGAGCCCGCCCGAGTCGAAGGTGACGCCCTTGCCGACGAGCGCCAGGTGGTCCTTCGCGCCCTGGCCGCGGTACTTGACGTGGATGAGGACGCCGGCCTTGGCCGAGCCCTGGCCGACCGCGACGATGCCCACGAGCCCGGCGGCCCGGCACTTCTCGAAGTCCCAGACCTCGACCGTGACGCCCGGGATGGCAGCCAGCTCCCGCGCCTTCGCGGCGAGCGACTCGGGGTAGAGGTCGGCGGCCGGCGCGTTCACGAGGTCCCGGGCCCACGACTGCCACTTCGCACGGATGCCGGCGACCTTCACGGCGCTCGCGTCGGCTGCGGGGCCGAGCACGGTCCACGAAGACACGGCGGGCGACCGCTCCTCTTCGGGCTTGAACGCCTGCCAGGCGTAGTTGCCGGCGGCCGCGGCCTCGGCGATCTTGATGCCCATGCCGGCGTCCACGCCGGGGAAGTGCACCGCCACGTCCTGCGCCTGCAGCGTGCGTGCCTCGCGCCCCACCTTGCCGGCCGCTGCGCGCAGCGCGCTCCAGGTCCCGGCGCCGGTCCCGACGAACACGACGTCCTTGGCTGCCACCGCGCCCATCGCGTTCACGACGCAGGTGCTCCCCTCCGTCGCCTTGAAGCGGCGCCGCTTGAGGTCGGCCACGAGCTTGCCCCCGAACCGCTGGTCGAGCATGGCCAACGTACCGGAGGGCGCCGCGAGCTCACCGGGGCTCACCCCCACGAACAACGCATCGGCGGCGACGCGATCGGCGGACTCGGAGGAGAAGCGGAGGTTCACGGTGACTCCAGTCAGGCGAGACGGCCCGTCGGGCGACGCTGGGTGGCGATGAGGTCGGTCAACACGTCTTGAGCAGGACAGTGAGGAGCAGGACCACGACGAGGCAGGACGCGACCGCCACGCCGATCGACAGGTACCGGTCCCGCCGCAGCAGAGCCAGCACCGCGCCCACCGTACCCCGCCAGCCCGTGTCGCGCGCACCGTAGCCCGGCAGGTCCTCGCCCCCCGGGACCCCTTCCGCCCCGACATCGTCGGGCTCGGTCGCTGGGTTTGCCTCGAACAGCGCGGGGGGAGGAATCGAGTGGGACGGGGACGGGGGGGGGGCGGGCGCCCGCTGCGGCGTGGGCACTGCCGCGGGAGGGAGCGAGACCACGTTTGCGGGCGTGGACACGTGGGGCAGCGGAACATCCCCGGTGTCCGCGAGCAGCTCCTCGGTGTCGAGGACCTCGTCGTCGCGTCCCACCCTCGCCGATGGGGCCGGCAGCGGCTGGAACCGCGGTGTCGGGGCGGGATCGTCGACGGCACCGATGACCATCGGGGCGCGCCGGACCTGCACGGTCGGCGGCTCGTCGAGGTCGTCGTCGGGGGGCGCGATCGGGCGGGGAAAGCGGACGATGGCTCCTACCGGAGTGGCCTCTTCGTCCGGCGCCGTCGCCGGGCTGCGACCGGGGATGGAGCGCGGCATCGGCCGGGCGCGGGGGCCCGGGTCGGAGGCCGGCTCGATGTCGATCTCACCGGGATCCGTGAGGCGCTCTTCGGTCCCGTGGTCGTGCGAGGTCTCCGCCACCCGGGGCGCGCGCGGAAACGGCAGCGCAGACGGGGTGACCACCGGGGCGGGCGGCGGGGGGACGTAGCCGGGCGGGGGTCGGACCTCGAAGTCGGTGGTGGCGACCTGCGGCTCGTCTCCGCCGTCCTTCACGGCGAACGCCACGCGCAGGCGGTACCGGCCCGGAGGGACGGCAGCGACCGTGAACTGGAACCGGAGCCGGCCGGAGGGGTGCGCTGCGACGTCGACGTCCGCGTCGTCCACGGGCACCCGGAGGGGACGCCCTTCGTCGTCGGTCTTGTCGAGATCGGTGAGCAGGAGCCCGCACACGAGGTCGTCGGCGTCGGACACGCCAGGGGTCCCGCCGACGGTGACGGAGAACCCGACCTGGCCCTTCGGGTCGGTGAACACGGCGTCCCGCGCCGAGGCCGGGGGAAGGAGGCGGCCCACGTCCACGATCCGGGGCCGGACCAGCGCCACCACCTCGGCCACGCGGTCGCCGAGCTCGCGCAGGCTCTCGAACCGGAAGGGTGGCGACGGCTCCCGATCGGGCGACAATCCGCGCGACAACAGGGCCCCGAGGCGCTCGGAGACCCGACCGCGGAACCGCGGGTTGCTGCCTTCGGTCGCGAACGCGGCGTGCGCGCGATCCTTGGCGCCGGCGAGCGCGAGCTTGTCGACGCCGCCCGCAGCAGGCTGCCGCTGCGGCTGCAGCGCGGCCCAGACGAGCTGGCAGAGGGCCCAGGTGTCGTGACTCGGCCCCAGCCGCGTGGTGCCCGCCTCGGGCGGCAGGAAGGCGCGCCCGGGCCCCTCGGCGAAGCGCAGCGAGGCGCTCCTGGCGACGACCGCAGGGGTACACGGGTCGGCGAGGAGGACCTCGCCCCGCTCCCCGAACCACACGTTCGACGGCTTGAGGTTCCCGTGGGCGCGGCCTGCTTCGGCCAGCGCGGAGGCGATCCGCTGCGCGATCGCGAGCGCCTCGGACAGCGGCAGCCCGGACTCGAGCCGCTTCTCGAGCGTCGTGTAGCGAGGGAACAACAGCCCGATCCGGCCCTGCCCGAGGTCCACGGTGGCTTCCAGGCGCGGGCTCTGCACCCTGGCCCCCGACGCGCCCGGCAAGCCGAACGCGTGGTCCTGGATGAACTCCACCTGCTCGCGCGCGGTGATGGCGCACGCGTCCGCGTCCACGCCATCCGACGCGCCGAGCGGGACCTTGAGCACGGCTTCGCGACCGGTCGCGTCCCGCACGGAACGCGACTGGCCCCAGGTGCCCCGGCCGAGCGGGGGCCCGAGCTGCCAGGTGCGGCCGAGGCTGTCGGTGACGGTCTCGCTGTTCAACCCAGACTCCCCGATCCGTTGGGTCCGCCCGACGGAGCGCTGCGCGGAGCCCAGGCTCCAACGGACCGGAGGGCCGAGTATTTCAGCCCCACGACCCCGTCAACGCAGGCGGGAGCAGTGTTCGTGCGCGAAGTCACGGACCGGCCGGAACGGTCCCGTCGAGGAGGAAGTCCACCGCGTCCCGCGCAAGGTCGAGGTTCCCGTCGCCGTTGAGGAACCCGCTCACCGGAAGCGGAGAGGCATAGACCCAGCCACCGGCAGCGGCGACGTGGGCGGCCGCTGCGTCGTGGACCGAGTCCGGCCAGTTCGGGTCCTCGATCGCGTGGAGGTAGCCCGTGCGGGTGGGAACCGGGACCGTGGCAAGCGAGCCGCGCGCGACCCGCTCCGTGCCCTCCGGGTAGATCCGGGCGAAGCCCTCGAGCGTGGTGGCATACAGCGCGGGGTCCGCGAACAGCGGCGTGAGGTCGTCCGGCGAAGAGTCCACGACCACGCCCGCGGGGACGAAGTCGCCCACGCCGTCGCCGTCGTTGTCCACGTGCAGCAGCTCGGCCACCGCGCGCCCACCCTCCTGCAGGCCGATGGCGTAGGTCTGGGCCGGATCGACCTGGATCGGGAGCTCGACCCCGAAGGCCGAGGCGAACAGCGGGTCGACGAGGAACCGGTACGACCACTCGGCCGCGGCGCGGCCCTGTCGGAAGTAGAAGTCGTCGACGAACGAGTTGTCGGCGCCGCCCGGCTTGTTGGCCCACAGATCGCCCCAGCAGTTCGCCGGCACCATCACGGCGACCCCGCGCTCCACCAGGGCCGTGGCCACGAGGCCCTCGTTCGAGGGCTCCTTCGTCTGGTCCGGGTACATCCCGAGCGTGGCGAACACCTGCCGGATGGCCCACTCGGTCGTGAGCCGGGAGGGCTCTGCGTAGTGCGTGCTCGCGAGGGGATCGTTCGCCTCCGGCGCGAACACGAAGTCGAACGCACCGCCGTGGTAGAGGACGGCAGCGGGCATGGGCGCATCCGAGCCGCCATCCGGGTAGACGAGATAGAATCTGGTCTTCTGCCCGTCCGGACACTCGAGTTCGGTCTCGATCGGCGCGACGAGCCAGTCGAGCGGGGCCTCGACCTCCGGCTGGAAGGTCAACACGTCGATCGGGACTTCGGCGTACTCGTCCTTCCAGCACCCCGCGGCGCCCCCTGCGAGCAACAGGGCCCCCAACCGGATCATGCGGGTGGGGAGGGGGTCTCGGGTGAGGTGGCGGCGCGTCATGCAGGTCCCCGGGAGGTGGTCGAGTATACACTCCACCATCCCCGGCGGCGCCGCCCGTGGCATGATGCCGGGCCAGGACCGTTCCGTCCCCGGAGAAGCGCGAACGCGCCCGATGTCGACGAGCCAGACTCCCCGCCGGTTCCAGTTCCTCCGGGAGATCGCCTCCGGGGGCTTCGGGAGCGTGTACCTCGCGAAGGTCATCCACGCGGACGGGTTCTCTCGCCTCGTCGCCGTGAAGCTCCTGCACAAGCGCTGGTCGGAGAACGACGAGGTCGCCTCCCGCATGCGCGACGAGGCGAGGCTGCTCGGGTGGCTCCGGCACCGGAACATCGTGGAGGTGCTCGACCTCACCTTCATCGACGGCCGGAGCGCCGTCGTCATGGAGTACCTCGAGGCGATCGACGCCAAGGGCCTCATCGAGCGCTGCGCCGAAGCCCGCATGGACATCCCGGTCTCGGTCGTGTGCGAGTTCGGCGCGGCCACCGCGAGCGCGCTCGACGCCGCCTACAACCGCCCGCCCTACGCCGGCGAGAAGCCCCTGCGGGTGATCCACCGCGACATCAAGCCCTCGAACCTCATGCTCGACAGCCACGGCACCGTGAAGGTGCTCGACTTCGGCGTGGCCCGCGCCGAGTTCGACACGCGCGAGGCGAAGACCGCGGAGCTGTCGTTCGGCTCCCTCGAGTACATGCCCCCCGAGCGGCTGTTCTTCGAGCCCGAGTCTCCCGCGTCCGACGTCTACTCGCTCGGCAGCACGCTCTACGAGCTCCTCGCGCTCGAGAAGCTCGGAAAGGCGCGCCTCCGCCAGTCCGAGCAGGACCGGTTCGTCCAGGAGCGCCTCCACACGCTCATGCAGCGTCGCACCTTCGAGCCGTCCCTGCTCGCGGACCTCGAGCCCCTGCTCGTGCGGATGCTCGCGTTCGACGAGTCCGACCGACCGACCTCGGCGGAGCTCGTGAGCAAGCTCCGGGCGATCGGACGCCACGGCTCGGAGCCGGCGGTCGAGGAGTGGGCCGGGCGCCACGTCCTGACCTTCATCGACGCCGTGCGCGCGGCGGAGCCCGGCGGCGAAGGCGGCACCCTGCTCGGTCAGACCGTGACGGAGGACGCCGCCGTCGCGGCCGAAGGCACTCGCGCCACCGATCCGGACGAGATCACCGGGACCGCGACCGAGGTGTTCCACGCCATGGACCTCGATGGGCCGGAGTCCGCCGAGTACACGACCTCGACGGGCCACGACGAGGCCCGGTGGAGCGCCCTCAAGGAGGCGACGCTCGCGTCCCTCAACGAGACCGGCGAGCTCAGCAAGGCCCAGCTGCCGGCCTCGCTCGGCGGACGCGGCGGCGACGCCACCCTGCCGGGCCGCGGCACGCCGAAGCCCGCGCAGCCCCGCCCGTCGACGCGCAGCGGACCGACGCTGGCCCCCGTGGACCTCACGCGGGACGGCCCCCCCCGTGCAGGCAGCGAAGACGCCACGATCCCCGACGACTCGGACGACGAGACCCTCGCGGACGGAGCGCCGACGGTCGCGGACGTGAAGGTCCCGTCCCGCCCACCCCCTGCGGTGACCCAGCGGATCGCGAAGCAGCGCGCTGCCGGGGCCGACCGCCAACCCTCCCGCCCCCCGCCGTCCACGCCGGCGGGGACTCGGCCGCGCTCGGCGCCACCGCCCGTCGTCGCCAGGCCCCCGCCCCCTCCCCCTCCCGCAGACGAGCCGGGGCTCCTGTCGTTCGAGCTGTTGATGGCCACTGGCGCCGTCGGCGCCGCTGGCGTCGGCACGTTCGTGTTCGTGTTGTTGATCGGGATCCCGATCGTCGCGCTCGTCCTGGGCGTGGTT
>JBIKWC010000536.1:0-2773 GCA_044356535.1 Myxococcota bacterium | reverse complement strand
CCGCGCCAGGAAGAACACGGCGACCGGAAGCTGAAACGAAACTCCGAACGCCACCAACATCTTGAGGACGGCGTTCAGGTAGCCCTCGATCGAGAGGCTCACCTCTGCCGGGACGACCGTGAAGAAGAACGGGAACGCGATCGGGAACAGGGCGTAGTACGCGAACGACGTCCCCATCAGGAACAACGCCGTCGACGACAACGCGAGCGGTCCGACCAGGCGCCGCTCGGTGTGGTAGAGGCCCGGAGCCACGAAGCCCCAGACGTTCCAGGCGATCACCGGGCTCGCCAGCGTCACGCCGCCGATCAGGGCAGCGTCGAGCCACACGGTCATGCCCTCGAACGGCGAGTTGACGATCGACAACCCCCCCTCGATCCCATGGGCGGCGAGGGTGTCGGTGACGGGCGCGGTGATGAACCGGATGATCTCGTCGACGAACGCCATCGACACGCCGGTTCCGACAGCGAGCGCCCCGAAGCTCCACATCAGCCGGTTGCGCAGCTCCCGGAGGTGATCGAGGAGCGGCATCCGGTACGCGTCGACGCTGTCGGCGGGCTCCTGGTCGAGTCGGGGCGCCGTCACCTGGCCTTCCGGAGCAGGTCGGGGTGGGGAGCGTCGGGCGGGAGGTCGTTCGGGACCGGCCCCTCGTCGGGCGCGGAGGGCGTGGAGCCCAGCACCGGGGGCACGAGGGCCGGGGGCTCGACCACGAGCGCGGGCGCTGCGGGTGCCGACTCGCCTTCGAGCTGTGGCGCTGCCGCAGCCTTTCTGGCTTCGAGCTCTTGTTTCCGTCGCGCCTGGAGCGCCTGGTAACGCTCCTGGGCGTCCTGGCGATCGGCCTCCATCACGAAGGCCCGGCGCAGATCGTCGGCCGCCCGGCGCACCTGGCCGTAGTACCGTCCGAGCTGGCGTGCGATGCGTGGCAGGCGCTCGGGCCCGATCACGAGCAGCGCGACGATCGCGATGAGCACCATCTCGCCGGTGCCGAGACCGAGCATCCCTGGCCCCCCGAACCGGGAGCCTAACCCGAAGGACGACCGGGGCGGCGGCGCCGGGTAGAATGGCGCATGCTGGTGTGGATGTCCCTCGCCCACGGGGCGACCCCCGAGCCCTCGCTCACCCCGCGCGACTGTACGCCGTCGTTTCGCGCTGCGGCCAGGCCCAGGGTCCCGAACGCGGCCTCGGTCCGCGTGGAGCCGTACCCGATCCTGATCTGGTACGACCCGACCCACGCCCACTCCGTCGAGATGCTGGGCGACGTGGCTGCGACGCTGCGCGCCTCCTGGGAGGTCCAGGTCGACGCCCTCGGCTTCCGCCCGCCCACGTTGCCCGACCGCTTCGATGGGCCTGAGTTCGACGTCTACCTGATCGAGTACCAGCCGTTCGCTGCGTACGTGTCGGCCGACCTGCCCTACGACGACGCCTCCGCCCCGGACGACGGCTTCAACGCGTCCACCGCGTACATGGTGGTCGACCGGCGGCTCCCGGCGAGGTGGATCCCCTCGTACCTCGCGCACGAGTTCAACCACGTGCTGCAGTACTCGACCGACTTCACCGAGCCCACGTTGCCGCTTTGGGAGGGAACTGCGACCGCTGCCCAGGAGTGGACGGTGGGACCCGCGGGCCGGTGGGAGCTCGACGTGCCGTCGCTGCAGGAGGCCTCGCGGTTCCCGACGTTGACGGGGGACAGCTACGCGATCTGGTACGACTACGGGGTGGGCTACACGTTCGAGTACGGGACGGCGTTCTGGGTCCGCTTCCTGGACGAGAAACACGGCGCCGGAGACGGCCGCGGCGGGGCGCGCCTCTGGGCCAACGCCGCGCAGGAGGGCCCGCTCAACGAACCCGACGCCGTCGACGCGTTCGCGACCACCGGGGGCGGCACCTTCGGGGAGGTGCTCAACGAGTTCGCGCTGGTCCGCTTCCTCACCGGGCCGGACTGGGATCCCCGCGGTCTGTCGGACGCCGCCGGGTGGGGCCCCTCGTTCGCGGTGGCCGCCGACCCGCTCGCGGCTGCCACGCTCGAAGGGGATCACACCCCATCGGTCGGCGCTCCCATGATCACGGGCCAGGTGTTCTGGGAGCTCGGCGCGGACGTGCTCGACAGCCTCCCGGAGGGCTCGCGTCTCGTGCTCGAGGCCCCGAGTGAGGAGGGCCTGGCCACGGGCCTGATGGTGGCGACGTGGAGCGCAGACGGCAGGGTCGGCGACGAGGGGGTCGTAGGGCAGGGGAGCGGCCCGGACCGGGCTCGGGTGGAGCTCGTGGCCACCGGCCTGTCGCGGGTGGTCGTGGCCATCACCAACCTCGGGCCCGAGGGCTGGGACGGGGACCAGTTCTCCTACGTCGAGGGGGACCAGGTGCTCCGCGTCCACCTCGCTCCGCCCGAGCCCATCGACACCGCCGAGAGCCTGCTGGTCGGCGGTGCAGGCTGCGCCCACGTCGGACCCGGGCCGGTGGCGCTCCTGGTCACGGCAGCGGCGGCAGCGCTGCGACGAACAGCCGGTCGAAGTCGCGCACCGGGTCGGTGACGAGGCCCTTCGCGACGTACGCGAGGCGCGAGGCACCGCCTTGCGTGGTGAGCGCGAGGTCTCCGTGGCCCACCGTACCGAGGTCGAGCGTGCGCACGCGGGTGGGGTCGGACACCGCCACCGCGCGGACCGGGTCGAGCGCAGCGTCGTCGTCCGCCACGAACACGACGTGGCGACCATCGGCGGTGAAGGTCGGCCCTCGCACGTCGGGGTGAACGCCCCGGTAGAGCAGCACGGGCGCCTGTCCT
>JBIKWC010000274.1:0-9724 GCA_044356535.1 Myxococcota bacterium | reverse complement strand
TCGGTACGCGGGGGGTCCAGGGGGAAGCGCCCCCTGGCAGGGGGTGCGGGGGACTGGTCCTCCGCGGGGGTGTCGGGGGCGGAGCCCCTGACCCACAAGGGAGACACGAAAATTGAGCTTCGCTCGTGCGAAGCGCGAGCGAGGCTCAATTGATCCTGCTGTTCAGAATCGCCTCCGCCAACCTCGTCGCCGCCCGCGGCCGGTCGGCCCTGTTGGGCTCGGCCATCGCGCTCGTGACGGCCATGCTCGTGTTGTTGTTGTCGCTCGCCGGCGGCATCGAGGACAACCTCGTCCGCTCCGCCACCACGTTGTCGGCGGGGCACGTGTCGGTGGCCGGGTTCTACAAGGCCAAGCCGTCCGACGCGACCCCCCTCGTGACCGAGGCCGCCGCCGTCGAGGCCATCCTGCGCGAGAACACGCCCGGCCTCGACTACATCGTCCGGCGCCAGCGCGGGTGGGGCAAGGTCATCAGCCCCGAGGCGAGCCTGCAGGCGGGCCTGTCGGGCCTCGACTACGCGGCCGAGACGCGCATGTTCGGGCAGCTCGAGCTCGCGGCCGAGTCCGAGTACGTGAAGGACGGCGGGGCCAGCGCCCCCGGCGACTTCACGAAGATGCAGGACCAGGGCAACATCCTGTTGTTCGTGAACCAGGCCAAGCGGCTGGGCGTGAAGGTCGGCGACACCGTCACCGTGCAGACCGAGACCCAGGGCGGCCAGACCAACACGATCGACCTGCAGGTGTGCGCGGTGGCGCGCGACGTGGGCCTGCTCTCGTCGTTCGCCGTGTTCACCGATGCCCGCGACCTGCGCGAGCTGTACCGCCTCAACGACGACACGACGGGCGCGTTCTGGGTGTACCTCGACGACATCGACGACGCCGAAGCCGTGATGAACCACTACCGGACGGTGTTCGAGGCCAAGGGGTACCGGATCATGGACCACGTGCCCGCCCCGTTCTTCTTCAAGTTCGACGGGGTCTCGGGCGAGGACTGGACCGGCCAGAAGTTGGACTTCACGATCTGGAGCGACGAGGTGAGCTTCCTGTTGTGGGTGCTCACCGCGTTCGACACGCTCACCTGGAGCCTGTCGCTGATCCTGTTGGCGATCATCGCCATGGGCATCATGAACGCGCTGTACAACGCAGTGCGCGAGCGCACCAAGGAGATCGGGACGCTCCGCGCGATCGGCATGGGCCGGTTCCAGGTGCTGGGCCTGATCCTGATGGAGGCGCTGCTGCTGGGCCTGATGGCGACCTCGGTCGGCGCGGGGGTGGGCGCAGTGACGGCGCTCGGGCTGGACGCGCTCCACCTGGACGTGGGCGTGGACGCGATGCAGGTGATCCTGCTGGCCGACACCTTCCACTTCGTGGTGCGGCCGCTGTCCCTGGTGACGGCGGTGTTCCTGCTCACGCTCCTGACGGGCGTGGCGGCGCTCTGGCCGGCCCTGCGCGCAGCGTCGTTGCGCCCGGTGGTGGCGATGCAGGCGGCCGAATAGCGTCTGGGGATGGCGCCCCCGCTCTCGCTCGGACCGTTCGACCTGTCGCGTCCGCTGGGGCGCGGCGGCATGGGCGAGGTGTGGCACGCGGTCCACGGGGCCAGCGGCGTGCCGGTCGCCATCAAGGTCCTGAGCGGCGTCCACGCAGCGCGGCGCTCGTTCCACGCGTTGTTCCGCGACGAGGTGCGCGCGGTGGCCGCCCTCGACCACCCGGGCGTGGTCCGCGTGTACGACGCAGGCTCGGTGTCGGCCGAGGCGGAGGCCGCGAGCGGGGGCGCCTTGCAGGCGGGCTGCCCGTGGCTGGCGATGGAGCTGGCGTCGCGCGGCGCGTTGTCGGACCTGCCGGGCCCCGCGGACTGGACCGAGCTCCGCGACGGCATCGCCGCCATCCTCGACGCCCTGGCCCACGCACACGCCCGGGGGGTGATCCACCGCGACCTCAAGCCCGGGAACGTGTTGTTGTGCGGCCCCGACGACCCGCGGCCCGGCCTGAAGCTCACGGACTTCGGCCTGGCGTTCGCGATGGACCGCGACGGCGACCGCGTGGGCATGGGCGGCACGCCCCAGTACATGGCGCCCGAGCAGTTCCGCGGCGACTGGCGCGAGACGGGCCCGTGGACGGACCTGTACGCCTTCGGCTGCGCGGTGTGGGAGCAGGTGACGGGCGCGCCGCCGTTCCCGGGCACCGACGTGGCCGCGCTGGCCTCCGCCCACGCGAAGGCGCCGCTCCCGGCGCTGGAGCCGCGGTTCCCAATCCCGGCGGGCCTGGACCGCTGGCTCCACGGCCTGTTGGCGAAGCGCCCGCTCGACCGGGTGGCGCGGGCCGCAGACGCAGCGCGCCAGCTGGCGATGTTGCCGGAGGTGCGCGGGGCCTCGCTCGTCCGCAGCGCGCCCCGGGCCACGGCGACGCTGGCGGTGTGCCTGGAGGACCCGTCCGCGGACTGGCGCCTGGCGGACCTCGACGAAGACGACCTGGCCACCGAGCAGGTCGCGCTGCCCACGCTCACGCCGGTGTTCCCGGACACCTGGGCGCTCCCGGTGGTGGAGCTGGGGCCCCGGCTGGTGGGCGCGGGCCTGGGGCTGTCGGGCCTGCGCGACCCGCCGCTGGTGGCGCGGGGCCCGGAGCGCGACCGGCTGTGGGCGCAGCTCGGTGCGGTCTGCGCCAGCCGCACCCCGCGGCTCGTGGCCCTGCGCGGTCCCCGGGGCGTCGGCAAGACCCGCCTCGCGGACTGGCTGTCGCAGCGCGCCGACGAGCTCGCCCTGGCCGAGGTGGTCCACGTGCCCCACCACCAGGGCGTCGACGGCGCCCTCACCCGCGTGTTGCGGCTGGGTGGGCTCTCCCCGGAGGACCGCCGGACGCGGGCGGAGCGGGTGGTCACCGAGCTGGGCGCGAGCGCGGCCGCGGTGGCCCTGGTGGGCGCGGTGGCGGGCGGGGAGCGGCGGCTGGGCCCGGCCGAGCGGTGGGGCGCGCTGCGGGTGGTGCTGGAGCTCCGGTGCCGGCGGCGACCGGTGTTGTTGTGGCTGCGCGACGCCGCCCTCGCCTCGGACGCGCTGGGCTTCGCCGCGGCGCTGTTGTCCGAGCGGCTGCCGGTGCTCGTGGGCCTGGACCTGGACGACGACGAGCCCCCGGTGGACGTCGACGGCCTGGCGCGCCTCCTCGCCACCCCGGGCGCGGAGGTGCTGGACCTGGCGCCGCTCTCGGGCCACGCCCTCCAGGCGCTGGGGGAGGGCCTGGGCCTCGAGGCGCCCCTCGCGGCGGCCGTGGCGTCGCGCGCGTCCGGGGTGCCGCTGTTCGCGGTGCAGCTCGTCCAGGACTGGGTCCAGCGCGGGGCCCTGGTCGCCGGCGGCGCGGGGTTCGTGTTGGCGCCGGGGGAGACGGGCCGCATCCCCGACGCGCTGCACGCGTTGTGGACCTCGCGGGTGCGGGCGCTCGGTCCCCACGCGGAGGCCGCGCTGCAGGTGGCGGCGGCGCTCGGCAGCACCTTCGAGCTCTCCGCCTGGGAACACGCCTGCGCGGCCCTCGGGCGGCCGCTCCCGGCAGATCTGGTGGACGGGCTCCTGGTCCAGCGGCTGGCGCGGCGCACCGACGGGGGCCTCGTGTTCGTCCACGCGCTGTTGCGCGAGAGCCTGCTGCGGAGCCTGCCCGCCGACGAGGTCGCTGCGGTCCACCGCGCGTGTGCGGCCGGGCGCGCCACCCTGCCGCGCGAGGGCGCCCGCCTGTCCGGCATCGGGGCCCACCTGTTCGCCGCCGGCGACCTCGAGCAGGCGTTCGCGGTCTCGCTCGAGTGTTACCGCGTGTCCGACCACGCCGGCAACATCTACGACGCCACCGACGCCATCACACGGGCCGAGCAGATCCTCACGACCCTGCGGGTGCCGGACACCGATGCGCGCTGGGCGGAGGTGTACACGCGCCGCGCGATCCTGGAGCTGTCGCGCGGGCGCCCGACGGAGGCGTACGCGCGGGCGTCGCAGGCGGAGTGGGCCGCGCGCCGCACCGATCGCGCGGAGCACCTGGTGGAGTCGCTGCGGGTGCAGGCGGTGAGCTGCAGCATGTTGGGCCGGACGGAGCCCGCGGAGGCCGCGGCCGCGGAGTGCCTGCTGCTGGCCCGCACCCACGGGCTGGGGTCCTGGGTGGGCCGCGCTCACAACACCCTCGGCGACCTCGCGCGCCTCACGGGCCGGCTGGACGAGGCGCTCACGGCCTACCGCGCCGCCGCCGAGCACCCCGACGCCTCCCGGATCACGCAGGCGGACGCCTGGGTCGGTCAAGGGGCGTGCCACGTGCAGCGGGGCGAGCTGGGCGCGGCCGAGCGCTGTTACCGCGCCGCGGAGCCGCTGGTCGTAAACGACTCGGTGGGCGCGGCGGTGAGCAGCGGGCTCGGGGAGGTGGCGCGCAAGCGGGGCCGGTACGACGAGGCCTGCGTCCACTACGCGCGGGCGATCGAGCGCCTGGCGCTGCTGGGCGCGGACCGCGCGGTGGTGCCGTCGATGAACCTGGCGCTGGTCCACCTGGCGCGGGGGGCGTGGGCCGAGGCCCGGGCCCTGGTGGAGCCGCTGCAGGGGCGGCTGCGCGCGTCGGGTCGCAAGGCGCTGGCGAGCGCGTGTTCGGCGCTCCTGGCCACCTGCGCTGCCGCGGACGGGGACGCGGACGGGTTCACGGCGCGCTGCGCGGAGGTCACGCGGGTGCGCGAGAAGGGGTTCACGGACGCGGACATGGGCTGGGCGCTGGAGCGCGCGGGTGAGCTGTGGGTGGACGCCGGGCGCGCGGACCTCGCGCGGGTGGCCTTCTCCGAGGCGCTGGAGCACCTCCGGCAGGACGCGGTGGCGGCGGCGCGGGTGCAGGCGAGCTTGTAGCGCACCCCACCGTCGGCTGCCTTCCCGCTCGGCTGGTCGGCCACGACGGGGTGCTACTGGAGGACCTCGACCTCCAGTGTCATCGTCGCCGAACTGCCCCCCGGTTTGGCAAACGCCGATCGATCAGCGACGAAGAACCACTGTCGACCCTCGAGTCGCTCCCGTACCAGGTCCACCAACGCTTCGTTCACCAGCGGCTCCGGCGCTTCTACGACGAACAACGGCACGCCATCCTGCATCAGGCCCAACGCCCACCCGAACGCGAGCGCGCTTCGTTGGAGGTCGGTGAAGACAGCGTCCGCCTCGAGGGGACCGCCGGGAGCGAGGCGCGCGCTGAACTCGAAGTGCGAGTACGTACGGCCGTGTCGCCCCGGCGGCTCCAATGGAACCAGCCGGGTCGCGCGAACGACCGGATGACGCAAAGCCACGCACGAACCCACGGCCTCCAACCACCAGCAGGAGGTGGCCGGCAGCCCGAGACCGGCCACCACATCTCTGGGGACCAGATCGACTTCGTACCCTGATCGGCCCTGGATCCACAACCGCACCTCCACGACCCCCACCTCCGCGTCGGGCGGTCGCAGGCCACGAACGTGCTCCAGAAAGCGGAGCGGGTGCCCGATGACGCAGGGCGCAGGACCGCCGAACGGAACGAGCTGCACCTCTGGGCCCAAGAACACACCCACCCAGAACCTGCGTTGCAGCGGACTGGTGGCATACGCGTTGCTCCAGGTCCTGCTGTCGGCGTCGAACACACCGGTTCGTTCTCCCTGGGACCACGACACCCGAACCCACCAGTCGGTCGGGGTGTGGAAGAGCTCGATCGACATCAGGTGCACCCGCTCCATCTGGCCGTGCTCGAGCTCGAACGCCACGTGAAACGCCTCGCCCTGCAGCGCCTCGAACTCGAGCGAGACGACGGAACGGAGCAGCAAGAGAGTGTCCTGGACGCCCTCTGCCGGGCCCGCCAGCGCGATCGGCCCTCGATGGAGGTCGACCCGGAACGGGACGAGGCTGCGGAACGCCTTGACATCCAGCGTGACGACGAAGGGGGCCCGACTTTGCATGACTACCACTTGGGAAGGAGGCCGACAACCCTCCTGATCAGTCAACCACCCGAGCGGGTTGCAGCCGACCGCGGCCGCGTTGAGGGCGGCTCGGTCGCCGGTGTCCGGATCAGTTCGACGGACCCGTCCACAGCGGAGGACCGCCCGGATCGACCGCCCGCAGCGCCTCGACGACCGCGCCACACGGCCCCTCTCCGAGGGCGCGCCGAACCCGCCCGTCGACCCGGACAACCGCCGTGTGGAGGCCCTCCGACCCAACGGGCACCGCACCCGAGATCTCAAGCGTCCGGCCGTCGGGGAGGGCCACCCGGGCGAGGGGTCCGGCGATGCCAGCCTCCGCCGCCCGCGCCGCGTCGTTCGTGAACCGCCGATCCGGGAGGAAGGTGAAGGGGTCCCCAAGCCAGGGTGCAGACGCCCGGACCCATCTGCGGAGCACACCGAAGTCCGTCTCCGCCCGGCCCCACCGGTCGCCGACCCGGAACGTCCGCCGCGGCAGATCGAGCCAGGTCTCGAGGAACTCCCACCGACCGAACCGGGCCAGCGGCAGCGCGCATTGGAGCGTCCGCGTCACGGGACCGGCGCGGGGGGGCCGCGGACGCGGAGGACTGCCCGCCGAGTCATCGGCCCAGGCACGGAGCAACGTCGGGAAGGGGAAGCCCTCGTCCACGGACGAAGTCGACCCCGCCGCGGTGAACGTCCACTGGCCGTCCGCCCTGCCCAGCACCACCTCACCGAGGTCCGGCTCGACACACCGCCACGACCGCCAGGCTCCGACCGGGCTCGCCGTCCACAGCTCGTGGCTCGACCAGAGGGAGGCGCACAGCCGGCGGAGCGCCACCGACAAGGGTAGGTCTACGCCGAGGGTCGACCGCCCTCCCGGCGCGCCGCCCGTCACCGTGTACCCACCCGAGCGCTGGTGGACTTCGCGCCACCAGGAGGGGTGCTCTAACAGCACGAGCCGCAATCCGGGCGTCACAGGAAGTCCGGACACTTCGGCCGATTCGCATCCTCGCATATCGAGTTGTCGTAGAAACACCAGTTTTCCCGTTCCGCAGGCCGGGTGCCCGTCGTGCCGTAACGCTTGCACTTTTCGTGCAGCACGGGGTCGATGATGGTTGAACAGAACTGTAGCCAAATCTGGCGCTTGTCCTCCGCGTTGTTGTGGTCGCCCGGATTCGCAGCTTGCAGGCACTCGCAGCAACGATGCTGCTTGGGTGTGAGTTCCCCAGCGTCCCACCATCCCCAGCCATCAGGTCCTGTCCCGCCGCCGTCTCCCCCCCACCCGCCATCGTTGGTGTCGTCTGGCCGCTGGATAATCACGATCTCGTCACCGGGGATGTAGACCCCGATGTCGAGTATGGGGTGGAAGATCGGTCCCTCGATGCGACCACCGCCATCGACGATGACGGTCTCCGAGACCTCATCCTCCTCACCGGAACTCTCCTCGTAGACGACGTTACGCTGCCCCCGAGGCACCGGAACATGGTGCCAAGGTCCAGAACGGCCGTCCGGCAACGTGTTCTCCCACGAGTCGCGCGCGGTGTCCGTGGCGTCTTCGCGTCCAGCAGCGGTGCGCGCCCGGTCGGAGCCGGTCGACTCCTCCCCCAGAACTCGCTTCGCGGCCTGCGGAGCGCGCCTCCAGGGAGGCCCCTCCGAACGCCGCACCGTCAGCGACAGCTCCGGTGGGTTCGTCTGGTCTTCCAGCCATTGCTCCCGCTCCCGCAGCGGCGCGTCCCACGGCTCCTCGTCCATCACGACCTCCCCGCTTGTTCGACCGTTCCAGCGCCGCTCACGACGTCCGGATCGTCACCAGGCCACCCATCCAGCAGATGCCCAGGTTCGTGTTGTCGCCCACCACGAACCACCCGAACCGGCAGTACCGGTACGTCGACAGGGTCAACGTCAAGTCCGTCGCCGCGGCGGGGTCCAGCATCCCGTTCGCGTTGATCGAGTTCCCGATCGCCGTCCGGGCCGCCGGGACACGCACGTCGTTCGTGTACTCGCAGTACACCGTCACCGTGCACGACGCCGCCCCCTTGCCCCGCATCTCGCCCTGCGAGCGGCACAGGTTCACCCCGTCCGTCCCACGCCACGCCGTCATCGGCAGGAACAACCCCGCGGACGACACGCCCGCCACGATCCCGAACGGCAGCAGCACGGTGGTCACGTCACAGTTCGACATCTCCGACCTCTTCTTGGCCAGCGCGCCTCGGCTGGACCTTCAGTAGCCTACCGCCGCCGCCGCGCAAGGACAGTGCCATCTTGTGGTGTCAATTTCATGTTGCGCCACATTTCGGTCATCGTACTGCTTGCTCCTGACGTGTTCTCCATGCCTATAGCGTGGGGTGGATCCCGTCACCTGCATGGATACCGCAAGGTGGATGAGCCGACCGCGGCCGCGAGGGTCCGGATCAGGTCGACGGACCCGTCCACAGCGGAGGACCGCTCGGATCGACCGCCCGCAGCGCCTCGACGACCGCGCCACACGGCCCCTCTCCGAGGGCGCGGCGAACCCGCCCATCCACCCGGACGACCGCCGTGTGGAGCCCGTCCGACCCAACGGGCACCGCACCCGAGATCTCGAGCGTCCGGCCGTCGGGGAGGGCCACCCGGGCGAGGGGTCCGGCGATGCCAGCCTCCGCTGACCGCACCGCGTCGTTCGTGAACCGTCGATCCGGGAGGAAGGTGAAGGGGTCGCCAAGCCAGGGTGCGGACGCCCGGACCCATCCGCGGAGCACACCGAAGTCCGTCTCCGCCCGGCCCCACCGGTCGCCGACCCGGAACGTCCGCCGCGGCAGATCGAGCCAGGTCTCGAGGAGCTCCCACCGACCGAACCGGGCCAGCGGCAGCGCGCACTGGAGCGTCCGCGTCACGGGACCGGCGCGGGAGGGCCGCGGACGCGGAGGACTGCCCGCCGAGTCATCGGCCCAGGCACGGAGCAACGTTGGGAAGGGGAAGTCCTCGAGGGCAGGGTCCACGGACGACGTCGACCCCGCCGCGGTGAACGTCCATCGGCCGTCCTCCCTGCCTAGCACCACCTCACCGAGGTCCGGCTCGACACACCGCCACGACCGCCAGGCTCCGACCGGGCTCGCCGTCCACAGCTCGTGGGTCGACCAGAGGGAGGCGCACAGCCGGCGGAGCGCCACCGACAGGGGGAGGTCTACGCCGAGGGTCGAGCGCCGTCCCGGAGCGCCGCCCGTCACCGTGTACCCACCCGAGCGCTGGTGCACTTCGCGCCACCAGGAAGGGTGCTCTACCAGCACGAGCCGCAATCCTGGCGTCACAGGAAGTCCGCCACTGGTGACCAGGTGATCATCGTCCGGTTCCTCGTCCCCTGGCCAGCCGGAAGCTGCAGTTCTACCACGGAGGACGCGGAGGGACACGGAGGAGTGCGCGCGGACCTGGTGTTGATCGCGCAGTCCTCGCGGACGCCGGAGGAGCAAGAGCACCGAACCCAACCCTCGCCAGAGGGCTGCTCCTCTGTGTACTTCCTGTCCTCGGTGGTGACACTCGTTCGGAAGGAACCGGGGCTTCGGAACCGCCTCGGCTCGAGCGGAGCAGTCACGGCCACGTTTCGTAGCCCGGATCGTACTCCGAGCCCATGGTCCCGCCGAAGGTCCTGGCGCCGACCCACCAGGGGATCGTCCGCTCCTCGTGCGTGTACTGCAAGGTCACGGAGTGACGGCCGGGTGATTCCACCGCCGCCCCCAGCGCCGCAGGCGGGTCGAAGATGCGCTCCACCTCGACTCCGTCGATCTTGCGAACTGGACGGGTCGATCGCGGGTACGGAACGTGCTCGTTCTC